>CAZOHK010000047.1:0-6974 GCA_964579925.1 uncultured Staphylococcus sp.
TAATGAATTTTACGGCGATGGTGAAACCAAAAATATATAATAAAGACCGGTAAGAAAAAAATCGCCTGTAGTTTAAAGCTGATTGCTACACCGTACCAAAGCGATGATGCAAAGGGTTTATCCTTTTGTAAATAATAGAGCGCGATCAGACTAAATGCGGTGTAACTTGCGTCAATTTGCCCCCATAGTGATCCATTGATGAGCACGGTAGGTAAGAATAAACTAATCGAAGCAATGACCGCAGGAAATAATGGATGGACATGTTTGAACCAAAGTTTTGCATTTAAATAGACGGCAACCATCAGGATCAGATCAAATCCAATGGAAATGAGTTTGATCCCAAATAGATAAGGTTCGTCTACCCCAGTTTGAGGAAAATAAGACAAGACGGTGAGTAAATAAATATACGGTGGGGTGTAATCACCGATACGCGTGCCTAAACTTGCGAGGCCTCCACCTTCCACAATATCTTCCATCCATGGACGTAAAAAATTGCCATAATCTCCAGACAACCAATTCACTAAGGAAAATCGAATCATTAAACCGATAAAGATAATCACCGCGATCATCAAAGTTTCAATCGGGTAAGCTAGGATGGTGTTAATTTTCGTCTTGATCCAAGTATTTATCATGCTTATATTATAAGCGATACGGCGATTATCTGCAGGCAAGATTGGACTATGGTAAGATTAGGAACATGCAACAAAATAACCTGACGCAAGGGTCCATTAAAAAAGCCCTCAGACAAATTGCCATTCCGGCATCGATTGGTTTTCTATTTAATACGCTTTTTAACGTCGTGGATACGTACTTTGCTGGTCAACTAGGTGTCAATGAACTCGCGGGATTAACGATTTCCTTTCCAATCTTTCTCATCACGATTGCGATTGCCAGTGGCATCGGTACGGGTTCAACCGCCCTTGCCGCGATTGCATTAGGTAAAAAAGATCCACAAGAATACCACCAAATTGCAAAAAATGCGTTACTCCTCTCTATCTTAGTTGCCATCCTTTTATTGGTGTTAGCTCCGTTTGCCATCCCGTGGTTATTACAAGTTTCCGGAGGGACTGGAGAAGTCTTTGACGCCGGCTTAGCGTATATGAATGTGGTCATTGTCGGAGCAGTCTTTCAAATCCTGAACTTTACCTTTAATGGTTTATTATCTGCCCAAGGTAACACCAAACCATTTCGAAACTTTTTAATCATTGGTTTTTTCTTAAATCTGATTCTTGATCCCATGTTTATTTTTGGCTGGTTTGGTTTACCAAGAATGGGTACAGCA
This sequence comes from uncultured Staphylococcus sp., assembly GCA_964579925.1. GTDB lineage: Bacteria > Bacillota_I > Bacilli_A > RFN20 > CAG-826 > UBA970. The sequence continues at coordinate 1,283 of CAZOHK010000047.1, forward strand.
GGCGTTGCCTTGGCAACCGTACTCGTCCAAGTGATGGGAGCAGTCTATCTTGGTTTTTCTTTTTTCAAATCAAAAAGCTACCAAAAAAATCTCTTTGCCAAATCCAACTTCTCCTTACCTTCCATTCAACAATTATTAAAACAAGGTGTTCCTGTTTCGTTAAATAATGCCACGGTCTCGATTGGTATTTTTATTATTCAATATTTTATTTATCAATTTGGAACTACGGAAACGATTGCAGGTTACGGGATTGCCGTTCGCATAGAACAAATTGCCTTACTACCGACCATTGGTTTAAACATTGCAACGGTTGCCTTGGTTGGTCAAAACTTTGGGGCGCAACAATGGCAACGGATTATGCAAACGATTAAACAAGCGGTCAAATACGGATTGATTTTATTAACGATTGGTTTGGTCATCATTTTTGCATTTGCCCCGCAATTGGTTGGTATGTTTACGGATAATCCCGTTGTGATTGAAGAAGGCGCGACCTACCTACGAATCGAAGGTTTCGCGATCTATACCTACTCGATGATTGGAATTGCAAGTAGCGTCATGCAAGCAATTAAGAAACCTTATTTCGCACTTATCATTGGTGTGCTTCGTCAATTCACACCCATCTTGGTGTTTTTCTTACTTGGTCAGGTTTTTCAATTAGGTACCAACGGGATTTGGTGGGGCATCGTCTTGGTGAATTACACCGCAACTTTCCTAGCATGGTTTGTGGTCTACCAGTTATTAAATCAATTGTTTAAAATAAAAGTCAAGGAAGTGAAAACGGTATGAAACCATTTGCACTATATGCGCTCTTAGGAAATGCAGCAACTTTAGGCATCCACTGGATCTACAATGCGGAATACTTAGCAAAACTAGCAAAAAAAGAATCCTTATTCTTTCGAAAACAAGACCCAAAGATGTATCAAGAAGCGCAACCTTCTTACTATGCTTATCCTGCCGCGGAAATTGGCGACGTCACCTCGCAAGGTATGTTTTTATTTTGGTTATTAGAAGCGTTAAAACAAAATCCAAATTTAACCAAAGATGCATATGGTCAATTGATCTATGGTCACATCAAACCAGGTGGAGATTATCATGGTTATATCGAAACCTACGGTCATCGGCTTATCATCAATCAATTAAACGCGTCGATGAAACTTTCATTACCCGTGGTTCCCCTTGATGATGATCATTTGATTGGTTTTATTCCTTATATGGCTACCAAGCACCTTGGTTTATCCAATGCGAAAGCTTGGGAGTTGGCGCAACTATTCACCACCAAAGAAGAATATCCACAAGCCTATGAAATGTTTGATGCCATCCTTTCTGGATTAAGCAAACATCGTTTACCAGATGCGGTGAAAGCTGCCCTTGCCTTTGCACCAAAACGCTATGCCGTTCAATTACGTAAAGCGATTGAAATGAACGATACGGCTGCTTTTGTTAAAGATTATGCAGGGACTGCATGTGCCATCAATCAAAGCATTCCCATCATTATTCATCTGTTGTACCATAGTCAAAATCTCCAAGATGCATGGTTACGAAATGCACTGATTAGTGGGGCAATAGCAGAACGTGCGATGTTATTGACGATGATCATGGGGATGGTCGATGCTCCGACTAAACCAATGCTCGCTCGCTTATCAAAAAAATTTTTGAGTATATCACTTGGTTAATCGTGTCTAATTAAGGCAAAATATTCATATAAAATCAAAGGAGAAGTTATGAAGAAATCTTATTTTTTATTCGCAGCTATTTTATCAGTCGGTGCACTCGCGAGTTGTGGGACACCAACCGTAGACCCAATCCGTGTTGGGATGGACTTACGTTATCCACCTTTTGAAACCGTTGATAGTGAAAATGTACCAGAAGGCATTTCCGTTGATATTGCCAATGGTTTTGGAGAATTTCTAGGAAGACCTACCGAAATCGTGAATACCGGATTTAGTGGTTTAATCCCGTCCTTACAATCTGGAGAAATTGATATTGTTATTGCCAGCATGAGCATCACCGATGCACGTAGAGCAGTCGTTGATTTTACCGATCCTTATTTCTTCTTTAAAATCATTACGCTCGTCAATCAAAACTTTGCTACCAACAATAACTTAACCGAAGATTCAACCGTTCAAGAATTACTCGATACCCCTGACGCAAGATTTGCTGGTATTGCTTCCCAAGTGTCGGCAACCATTCCTACACAATATGGAGAAACTGTTACCGAGTATATTGATTTACCAACTGCCATCGAAGCGGTTGCATCAGAGCAAAATTCCGCGGATATTTTATTAATGTCTGCCTCACCTGTTGTGAATGCAAATAAAGCAAATCCTGATACGACGATGATTGTTTGGACTCCTTGGATTGCTTCTCCAATCGGGATGGCTGTGAATAAAGGCAATACTGAACTCTTAGCATCCGCAAATGCTTTTATTGATACCTTCAATGATGAAGATGGTATGTATGATCAATTACGCGCAAACTGGGATGCAATTATTCTTGAACAACTCGTTCGCTACGGAATGGATTTTTATATCTTAGCAGAATAGTCTTTAATGAATAAATTCTTTAATTACTTCTTTGCCATTGGAACATTCTTAACATTGATTATTTATGTAATCTTTGTTCGCGATGCTAATTTTACATTAGCGCCGTTGTTTGAAGATTATGGTGATTTAATTTTTAAAGGACTTTTAAACACACTTTACGTATCCTTTATTTCTTTATTTGGTAGTTTAATTTTTGGATTTATCCTTTATTTACTATCGATATCCAAATTCATGTATTTCAGAGCTTTAGTCGATGTCTTTACTGAAGTCATTTATGGAACTCCACTTTTAGTCATGATTGTCTTAATGGCATTTTTAGTAGGACCAGCTTTTGGAAATTATAACCGTGGGTTTTTGGGGATTTTTGGTTTGATACTTTATATCTCACCTTATATGAAGAACGTTTATCAGTCTTCATTTTCTTCCATTCCAAAAGATCAGTATATGGCAATGGATTTATTTGGTTTTTCAAATTGGCAACGCTATCAATACATCATTATTCCGCAAGTCATTAAAGTGCTCATGCCACCATTGATGAACAATTTTTCTTTGATCGTCAAAGGTAGTGCGCTACTGTATACGCTTGCGTATGCCGAACTTTACTATGCGATTAATATTGCTCAATCACGAACATTCTTGTTTGTTGAAGGTTATGTTTTATTGTGGGTTTTATATTTAGTGATTACCATTCCATTATCGCAATTGACCAAATGGATTGAAAAAAGGTTTCAAACATGAAAATTCAAATCGACCACTTAACTCATCAATATGATGTTGAGGTTCTAAAGGGTTTGACCTTTCAATTGGAAGGTTATCATTCGATTGCGATTATCGGCGCGTCAGGCTCGGGAAAATCTACGCTCCTACGTTTATTATCGGGCTTAGAAAAACCAAGCCAAGGTTCGATTCATATTGATGACATGAATGTCCTAGATGAAGCCTATCGTAAACAAATTGGTTTTGTTTTTCAAAACCACAATTTGTTTCCCCATTTAACGTTAGCAAGAAATATTTCATTGATTCTTGAAAAAACTAGAGGTTATCAAAAAGCCAAGGCACATGCTATTGCCGAGGAGTATTTAACGATGGTACGGTTACAAGACCAAATGCATAAATTACCAAAAAATGTTTCCGGTGGTCAAGCGCAACGCGCATCCATTGCCAGAGCTTTTTCTTTAGATCCAGAATTGGTGTTTTTAGATGAACCCACCGCTAGCTTAGACCCTGTCCTCGCTTATGAAGTTTTACAAACGGTCAGAGAACTCAAAGGCTCGGGAAAGAATTTTATATTTGTCACCCACGTCTTAAGTTTTGTGCGTGATTTTGCTGACTATGTGATCTTTATGGATCAAGGCCAAATCATTGAACATGGTCCCGTCACTTTATTAGAAAACCCCGAAACCAAAGCATTAAAAAACTATATGTCTTACATTCGTTAGTGAAACCCTTGACACACGCCACTCAATCAAGTAAATTATATTTAGCACTTAAAGTATAAGAGTGCTAAAGGAGGAATGGCGATGTTAAAACCATTAGAGCAGTATGTTGTCTTAGCCTTGGAAAAAGAAGAAAAGAAAACGGCGTCTGGGATTATCCTCAGTACGGATGAAAAGGACAAACCTGCATTTGGTAAAGTCCTTGCCATTGGTCCTAAAGTTGAAGGACTGAGGGTCGGTGACCAAGTGGTTTACCAAACATATTCCGGGACCACCGTGAAGTTAGAAGGCAAAGATTATTTAGTCATCAAATCAGAAAACATCCTAGCAAAAGTAGAAAAATAAAAAGGAGTCATTATGGCAAAACAAATTTTATTTGGTCGTGATTTTAAAGCAAAAATTTTAAAGGGTGTAGATACCCTTGCAGATGTCGTTAAAGTTTCCTTAGGACCTAAGGGACGTAACGTTGTCTTAGATAAGGGTTATGGTTCACCATCCATCGTCGATGATGGCGTCAGTATCGCTAAAGAAATTGAACTGAAAGATCCATTTGAAAACATGGGTGCAAAGCTTGTCTATGAAGTCGCAAGCAACACCAATGAAATGGCAGGGGATGGTACCACCACCTCGACCGTCTTAGCCCAAGCGATGATTCACCAAGGTTTTAAAGCTTTAGAAAAAGGGGCAAACCCTGTCCTTGTCAAACAAGGTATTGAAAAAGCTGGTAAAGAAGTTGCAGATCGATTACTCAAAAAATCTCGACCATTAAAGAGCCGTGCTGATATAGAAAATGTCGCCACGATTTCCGCTGGTAGTGCTGATATTGGTAAAATCATCGCCGATGCGATGGAAAAAGTATCGAAAAATGGTGTGATCAACGTCGATGAGTCCAAAGGTTTTGACACTGAATTACAAGTGGTCGAAGGTATGCAATATGACAAGGGGTATTTATCACCTTACTTTGTAACCAATCGTGAAACGATGACGGTTGAACTCGAAGACCCACTTGTCTTAGTCACGGATCAAAAGATTTCAACGGTGCAAGATATTCTCCCTGTCCTAGAACAAGTCGTGAAAGCGGGAAAACCCTTACTCATCATCGCGGATGATGTTGAAAACGAAGTGACCAATACGTTAATCGTCAATAAGCTTCGCGGCACCTTTAACGTGGTCGTTACGAAAGCTCCAGGATTTGGTGATGCTCAAAAAGATCAACTCCAAGACATTGCCATCTTAACCGAAAGTAAGTTTGTCACTAAAGATTTATCGATGAAATTATCCGAAGTCATGATTGATGATTTAGGTACGATTGGCCGTGCGATTATTAAAAAGGATACGACCACGCTTGTGGGCGGATCAAAAAAGAATCCAGCAATCGCAAGTCGAATCAAAGAATTAGAAACCTTGATCAAGAAATCCACCTCCGAATATGATAAGAAAAATCTCCAAGAACGCTTAGCAAAACTATCCGGTGGTGTTGCCGTGATTAAAGTCGGTGCAACCACGGAAACTGAACTTAAGGAAAAGAAACTCCATATTGAAGATGCATTAAATGCAACCAAAGCAGCGGTCCTTGAAGGTATCGTTGCCGGTGGTGGGGCAACCTTAATGGAAATTTATAACGAACTCAAAGACACCTTAAAAGATGAAAATGTGGATGTTCAACGTGGTATCCAAGCAGTTCTCGACAGCCTATCTGCTCCCCTATTCCAT
>CAZOHK010000048.1:0-6961 GCA_964579925.1 uncultured Staphylococcus sp.
AGGTAAAAATAAGTAATAAATCCCCCACCAAGAACCAACACAATTAAAGTCACCAAAAAACCTAAATCAGCAACCAGCGTGACATCAATCGCCATGATGGAGGCGATCATCATAATGTCAAAAGCAAGTCCGGCAATTCGGTTTAATAGGAAGTCATTGGTATAAATTCGTTTCATAATTTTAGAGTTAATTAACCGACGAGTGATGGCTTTGTAAAGCAAGGCTGCGAAAACAACAATAATAAAGTTAAATCCATAAAGCAAAGGCCGTAGGTTATTTATCAAAAAGGTTACGTTACTGATCAAAATCAGTTGTTCCATGGAATAAATGAAAAGCCAAGAAAGCCCGTAAACAAAAAAGATAATTGCAATTTGAATCGTTAACTTATCCACTGCATCCACTAAAGGAGTTTGACCATTCCCTTCAAGGACGGTTGATTCACCTTTTGACTCCATGGATGTATCTTCTATTTTTGTGATCAGACCCATTTTTTTTAATTTTCGCAAATAGATAATGCCACCAATGGAAGCTGCGATAAAACCAATCGAGGCGATGGATAGTCCGAAATCACGTCCAAAGTTAAACCCTTCATTTTGAAAAATTGCCCCTGTACTTAATGCTTGGCCAGGCCCTTGACCATAGCCCATGGGAAGAAGAAATCCTGAAAAAGCGGGGATATTTGAAAAGAAAAAACTAAGTAAAATCGTCGAAATTAATCCAAAAATGCCTTGAATCAGATAAGAATTAACAATCACCATGCCGCTCTTGACCGCGAGAGGTTTTTTTCTCAATGGACCCTTATGTAGTTGATCAATCCCTTTTAATGTTAATGCAGCAAATCCAATGGCAATGGCATGATATGTAAATGCACTTAGTGTGTCTGCTTGAAATAAACTTGTTTCCCCTATCGATAAATCCATGATGGAGATTGGACTACCATTGAAAAGGTACTTTAAGAATAAACCGAGAAATCCCCCAATAACAGCCACTGGTAAAAGCGATTCCTTTAACCACTTTACTTTTCTCCTTAAAACATTGGCCAAGAGCAAAATACTCATGATTAATGAGAATTGGATGGGTGTACTCCAATAAAAATCAAAGGCCCAAAAAGGTTGAGGCTGGACGGTCATGAAATTGTTCATACGTGTTTGCTCCTTTTATCAACTTGGTTTGATACCATTTGATGATATTGAGAATGGCATAGGGGGAGAATGATCTAGGAAATCGGCAAAGTAACATAGGACCGCTCTGAGGATAAAGAAGGAGTTTTGTTCTTACTTGAATGGCACTTGCAAAGATGTCATCATAAGAAAATTCAATCGTTTGGTTGATTAATAATAATTTTAATCCATTTTCAGAAATATGTAACTTCCCTTTTTCAAACTTGGTTCTTTTGGTATTTCCTCCTGACCAAAAGGCGACTTCAATCGGAACTTGATAGTGGAATTTTGGCGAATGTTTTAACATGATGTTATGGAAGCGCTGAAGGTTTTCCTGGTCACGCATGATTAAATTTTCACTTTTATCGTTAATTTTTAAAGTCCCTAAAGTTGAATACTGTCCCCTGAAATTACATTGATGACACAATAAAGCATCATCCTTTGAATAAGTGGTAAACAACCCATTGCATTGTGGGCATGTAAAAATAAGTTTATGAAGTCCCTCGGCGATGCGTTTACCACGAAAGTGGTTTGGATTTCCTTCGTATGCAGAGATCGACAATGTCGTTCGTACAAGGGTATCGATGGCTTCTGGTGATAACTTGTCACTTTCTGCCACAGACAAGGACTTAATTTCTTGCATCGTTGTCGGTCCAAATTTACGAAAATAGGACCATCGTGGGGAGGACAAATATAGGCCCTTAATTTCAATAAATTTGACCGGGACTTTCAAAAACTTTATTAAGCGGCCCATGCCATCTGGAATTTTTGAAGGGCCTCCATTCATCGAGGAATTTCCTTCTGGAAATATCACAACATTTCCACCTTCATTGATAACCGACTTGATTCGTTTAACCACGGCCAAGTCTGCGACCGATTTACTTTTTGGGATTGGATTAAAGAGCGTTTTTAATACCCAACTACCTTTTCCGGAGTTGAGGAGTTGATCACTTGCAACAAAATACATCGGCGTATCAAACAACATCCCTAAAAAAACGATGTCAAACTCTGCGGTGTGATTGGCAAGAATCAAATAAGGACCAGTATTTTTTATCTTAATCGAAGGAGCTTTAAATCGATAATAACGTTTAAAAAAAGGACCGATAAAGGTACGAATCAGGATGAAAAAAAAACGATGATGCCAAAACGTATATTTCTTGGCTGCCATCTATTGGAAATCCTTTACAAACGCACTTCGAGTTTTATGGTGACGAGTATCAAAACTTTTCCATAAGGATTGAACATGCTGATTGTTTTCTAGTTCTGGGCCAGTTTCAGCATATTCGATACCATTTTTAATTGCGTTGCGAATCGCCTCGGCAAATACAAGGGCCAAAACGCCTGAATTTTTTAGGTTTGGTTCAACTGCAATCAAGAGCATATCTAGGACTTTGCTATGTTTTAACTGCCGAAAGAAATCTATAAAACCAAATGGAAATAAATGCCCATGTGACCGCTTGAGTGCATCAACTGGAGAAGGAATCATCAGTCCAAATGCAACTAATTTATCGGTCTCATCACAAATTAATTGAATATAATCTAAATTGACCAATGGGATATATTGCTTTGCTAACATATCCATCAAATCTTCTTTGACGGGAACATAACCATAAAGATGATCATAGGTTTTATTCATTAATTGAAATATTTGTTTAATGTAAGGTGCAAGATTCTTATAACGCTTTGATTTGACTTTGACAACATGTAATGCATGCCGCTCCAGAAGTCGCTGGGCAATTTTATCAAGGATTGGAGGCACTTCTTTTGGTATCTTGATTTGGTATTCTTTCCAGGTTGCATCCTTCTTAAAACCATATCGTTCAAAATGGGTGACATAATATGCGGAAGTATAAAAGGTAACAAACATGTTTTTTTCTTCAAAACCAAAGGTAAGTAAACCTTCTTTGTCTTGATCAGAATAACCAAGTGGTCCAGCCATTTGCGTCATACCATGGTCTTTACCAAATTGTTGAACCGCACCAATCAATGCATCAAAAACAGACGCATCATCGATAAAATCAATGCGATTAAACCGAATTCTTTTTTCATGATACTTTTCATTGGCAAACCGATTAATGATGGCGGCAACTCTACCAACAATTTTACCTTCTTTTTTTGCCACAAATAAACGAAAATCACAATATGAGCTGGCTGGATTGAATTTTGGATCTAAATTCTTTAGTTCATCCTCAAAGATATATGGAGTGAAATATGGATTGTCTTGATAAAGTTTTGTGGGAAAATCAATAAAAGCCTTTAAGTCTTTTTTTGTTTTGACAACTTCAATGGTTATCATGTTAACTCCCGTTAACTTATTTTAATACTTTTTGACCCATTCGTAAAATAAAAAAACCCATAGACAAGCTATGAGTCATGGCGGAGTAGGAGGGATTTGAACCCTCGCACCGGGTTTCCCCGATCTAACGGTTTAGCAAACCGTCCCCTTCAGCCTCTTGGGTACTACTCCAACGCTAAGTCATAGTAGCATAAGTTTTGCCGACGATTCAAGGTTATTTAATAGGCGCGTGCAAAATAAACGATTCGTTTTGCTGGTTTTCCTGTGATGGCACAAATGGGCTTTAAACCAACTTGATCAAAGGGGATGACGCGTGCCGTTGCTTGGGCTTTTTCTTTAACAATGATTTCAACTTCTTCAGCATCTGCAACGGAGGCTTTCACATAACCACCAACGGTGTTTAAGGTTTGAATCAATTGTTCTAATGAGGTCACTTCCCGAATATTGGCGCTTAGATGTTGTTGGGCCTTCAACAACATGTCTTGTTGAATGCGAATCAATCCAGATTGAACAAAAGCGATTAAATTAGCGAATTTTACAATCGATTTTGCTTTGTCATGACGTTGCACCAACACCACTTGCCCTTGTTCTAAATCACGTGGACCAATTTCTAAACGTAAAGGAATACCTTTCATTTCTGCTTCTGCAAACTTCCATCCTGGTGAATTGTCACTTTCATCAAGTGAAACCCGAATTCCAGCAGATTTGAGTGAATCATAGATTGATTTTGCTTGGGTTAATACACCTGGTTTTTGTTGCATGATTGGAATAATGATAATTTGAATGGGGGCTACTTGTGGTGGTAAAACGAGGCCATTATCATCACCATGAACCATGATTAAACTACCAATTAATCTTGTTGACACACCCCAAGAAGTTTGATGAACGAATTGTAATTGGTTTTGTCGGTTTTGATATTGAATGCCAAAGGCCTCTGCAAATCCAGTTCCAAAATAATGACTTGTTCCAGATTGCAATGACTTACCATCGTGCATGAGCGCTTCAACTGCATAGGTTTCTTTAGCACCAGCAAACTTTTCTTTTTCAGTTTTACGACCTGTCAAGAAAGGCATGGCGAGTAATTCAAGTCCCAACTTTTCATAAATTTTAAGCATTTGTAAGGTTTCAAATCTTGCATCTTGCTCCGTCTCATGAACGGTATGTCCTTCTTGCCACAAAAATTCAGCGCCTCTTAAGAACGGTCGAGTGGTTTTTTCCCAACGGACAACGGAGCACCATTGGTTGTATTTTTTTGGAAGGTCGCGATAAGAATTTATAATTTTGGCATAATGCTCACAAAATAAAACTTCCGATGTTGGCCGGATGATCAGGGGATCATCTAATTTTTCTTTTCCACCTTGAGTAGCGATCAAGGTTTCTGGCGCAAAACCTTCAACGTGTTCTTTTTCTTTATTAAATAAACTTTGTGGTATGACCATCGGCATATAAACATTTTCGTGACCTGTATCCTTGAATCGTTGGTCAAGGTATTTTTGAATTTGTTCCCAAATTGCATAACCATAAGGACGATAAATAATAAAACCCTTGATGGACGAATAGTCCATTAATTCTGCTTTTTTACAGACATCGGTGTACCATTGTGCAAAATCTACATCCCGAGCTGTAATTGCATCGTTTTTAATTTGTTTTTCCACGGTAATTCTCCTGTTTGCTTAATAAGTTAGTAACTTTATTAAGTTGCCGCTTTGAGAGGTCTTCTTGAAGTGGTTGAAAAACAATAATCCAGTCATCACTAAAGATTTTAACATGCTTTAAAGGGATTAATTCTAGACTTGATTCAGAAGGCATATCGATAACAATAAAAGGTTTCTCAAATCTTCCGAAATTCTGAAAAATTAATTTTAATTGAATCGATGTTTTTTGAGCATTCTCTATATTAATCATGCTCTTATAATCAACCAAAAAATAATCAAAAAATTGATAGATGGAATCATCTAGGTTTGCGGTTTTGTCATCTAATGCTAGGACAAATTTTACACCCAAGCGTTTCAATGGTTCCGCCCAAGTTTTTACTGAGACATCAGTTAAAGCAGAATCTTTCAATTCAATCTCATCTAACATCACAAGCAATTTTTCAGATTGATTTAACGTTTTAATTTCAGGAATCAGTTCTTGTAGCTTCATCGCAATTGAAAATGGAACAAGCAATTGATTGTTTTCGCTCAATAACGCTTGTTGAATGTAATATACATATCGTCGATAAAAGTCTTTTGTATAGTTCATCATGAGTGGCGCTTCTTGTAACATTTCAAGTGTAGATAATGAGGTCGGCATGCCAGATTGAATCATGACTTGATGACCTACTTGCATGACATCAGGTTGACTTACTAAAGGCCGGAATGCTAAATTAAATTTTAATTGACGGTAGAAATCATCAGCAAATAACGTTTCATTCTTCTCAATGGTCTCTGCAACTGGTTGATGTTTTTCATATGTTAAAATCGAAATTTTTCTCTTCATCATAATTTGATTCAATTCTTTACTGGTCCGAATCAATGTTTTTAAATCATTCGGAAAATGTTTATGTTCGATTAATGCCATATTAAACTTTATCAGAGACTCCAAAGCATTCACTTCGACATATTGTGAAATAACTTGGAACAAACTTTGGGCAATTTGCATGTATGCATGCGTCTCAAGTGGTTTGGTAACGAAGACCAAAATATCATTTGCAGTATCAATTAGTAAAATCTGATTGGTGAGATAGGGCAATAATTTTTCTTTGATTTGAGAAATGTAAAAATATTTAAACTGCTCATCCAACCCATCCCTTGGGAACATCATAAAAATAGAGATTAAAGAACCTTGCTTGCTAGGTAGTTTTTTAATCACATCCATGGCCTGTTGTGATGTGATGACAACTTGTTTAGATGCAAATTTTTTGGGGTTAGGTTTTAGATACTTTAGACCGTATTGATGAAAATGTATGGTCTGTTTGTTTTCATCAATCTTAATCACTTCAAAAATTAGTTGTCGATGGAAAGATTTTCTACTTTTGGAAAATTTCGTCGTGAGAATCCAAGGTGTATCCAATTTCGCCCGAAGTAGTTTTTCCCACCAATGATATATTTTTTCAGCTTCGGAAACAGGAAATTTCCTCAAATAGTTTTTTACAGAAATTAACTTGTCTTTGCCTGGGTACTTCGGATTAAATTCATAGATCATATCTAATTTTAAGTTAACCCGATAAACCAAATAATGATGAATGCGTTGTTGAATCGCTAAAAGATGCTTAGCTTGTTGGTTTTGGAAGTTTAACCAAAGGATAAAAATGATTAAAAATATAAATAGGACAAAAACACCAGTGAATCCAAAAATTAATGGGTCTTCAATAATTTCATTGATGAAGAAAAAAAAACTTTTCATCTTTCAAATTATACCCTTAAGTTCCTTGCCTCACAACCAACATATTCGGAGTGAAAACCCAAATGAAAACATGTATTGTTTCGTGTATAATTTCCTTCATGGAGAAATACCCAAGAGG
>CAZOHK010000049.1:0-6891 GCA_964579925.1 uncultured Staphylococcus sp.
TTTGTGTAATGACACTTGCACCTAATAAAAAACCGATAAAGATAAATACATAAATTGGCCAAACTAAAGGCACGCTTGTTGTCGATGCAATTGCATCAACTGCCAACTTGAGCATACTTTTCAAATTATAATGAGTTTCCCCGGCAGCTCGTTTTGGGCGATCAAAAAGAACTTCCGTGGTTTTAAAACCGACAAACGGCACTTCAATTCGGAATACCCGATTGCGTTCAGTTAAGCGATTGACTTCATCGGCAACCCGTCGAGAAATTAAACGAAAATGTCCAACATTTTGAGGGATTTTAACTTTGCCGGAAAGTTTGGCTACAAATTGATAAAACTTAATTGCCGAAAAGCGCTTGAAAAACGTGTCTTCATGACGGCCTTTTCGTTTGGCATTCACCACTTCAAAGCCTTCTTCAAATTTTGCAAGCAGTGATTGAATCAGGGTTGGTGGGTCTTGTAAATCTGCATCCATTGGAATAATGGCATCACCGGTAGCGGTTTTGATACCAGCGGCAACAGCAGGTTCATGACCAAAATTTCGAGACAAATTGACAACAATTAAATTGGCTTGTTGTGATTGTTGAGCCCTTAACATGGTTAAAGTTTTGTCTTTTGATCCATCATTCACCACAACGACTTCAAACTGATAATCCTTCAAGGTTGCTAAAACTTTATTGATTTCAGCAAAAAATAAAGGAATGACCTTTTCCTCGTTGTACATCGGAACGACAATGGAAATTTTTTTCATTGAATTCATTATAACAAAAAAGACCACTTATCGTGGTCTGTGGATTGCTTACTTAGCGACCGATTCTAAGACAATAACACGGGTTCGATCTTTACCCCATCGTTGATATTTTACAACCCCGGTTTTGGTTGCAAAAATAGTGTCATCTGAACCTTTTTTGGTATTAAGACCTGGATGAATTTTGGTACCGCGTTGGCGATAGATAATGGTACCAGCATTCACGGTTTCACCGTCCGAAGCTTTTGAACCTAATCTACGTCCAGCGGAATCGCGACCGTTCGTGGTGGAACCGACCCCTTTTTTGGAGGCGAATTGTTGTAAATTTAATTTAAATAAGTTCATCTTTAGTTCTCCTTGATATTTATTTTTAAAAATTTTGGATGGGCTTCAGCAATCGTTTCAAGTTGAATGTGAAGGACTTGATAAACCTGTTGATTTTTAGTCAATTGGGGATCCTTAACTTGGATTTCACTTAAGCCCTCGATGTTTTTCACCATAGCACCTGTTAAATCTAAGGCATTGATTCCACCTGTCATCACCGCAGAAACTGCTGCACATACCAAGTCTTCTCCGTAAGGAGCACTATTGGCATGGCCCGTCACTTTCATCATCTGATAAACTTGTTTTTTTTTGATGATGGTGACAACAATCATATTTATCCGCGAATCGCTTCAATGACTAAACTCGTGTAAGGTTGACGATGGCCTAGAGTCCGACGAACGTTATGCTTAGACTTATAGGTGAAAACGGTTAATTTCTTACTTAAACCTTGCTTTTCAACCTTGGCAGTCACCGAAGCACCTTTAATCGTTGGGTTGCCAACTTTAACGGTTTTATCGGCAACCAAAAGCACTTGATCAAACGTGACCGTAGCTCCTGGTTCAGCAGTAAGTTTTTCTACATAAATCTTTTGGCCAACTTCAACACGAAGTTGCTTACCACCTGTAATGATGATTGCGTACATAAAAACCTCCTTTTCACTCAGACTCGCTCTTTCGGTCAGTCGCTAGACTAGTTGAGTACCTTGGGAAGCGGTTGTAGCTCGTGAGGCAACAACTTTTTCAATATAGCACAATCACCTTATCGCGTCAACGAATCATCAGATGATTTTTTCTTGTTTCATCGAGAAATAACCTTGAAAGGAAATGATTAGGTGGTCAATCAGTTGAAAACCTAATTTTTTAGCCTCTCGCTGAATTTCTATCGTCGTTTGAATATCCTCTTGTGAGGGCGTGACATCACCGGAAGGATGGTTATGAAGTAAAAGAAATTTCTTTGTGTCTGTTTTTAACAAATCAACAAATAGATCTCGATAATCCAATTGAATGGATGCTTGAGAACCCAAACGAAACAAGGTTTCACTCGTGTAATGAAACTGGTGATTTAACTTGATAATCAATAATTGTTCATGCAATAAACTACCTAACCTTAAACGATAATGGCGGTAAACCATCGATGGCTCATGGAGTTTAACGGTTGGTAAATCATGTTTTTCAATTCTTTGAAATAGTTCAAACATGCCAAGCATTTGAATCGCTTTGGTTTTTTCAATACCGGGAATGGTTAACCATTCATGCATCTGAATCTTCATTAAGCCCAATAAACTTCCGTAACGATTCAAAAGCATTTCTGCAATCGCCAACGCGGAATGCCCTTTGACACCTGAACCAATCATTAAGGCAAGCAACTCTTGGCTTGAAAGTTGTTTGACACCAAATGCAAAAGCTTTTTCCCGTGGTCTTTCTAATACGGATAGATCAGCAATTCGCTTATTTCCATTCAAATTGGAATCCACCAGGGATGGTCGCCTTTCCAGTTGATGACATAAACAATCGGTAAACAATCACCGCCGAAATGGCAACGATCATGACCGCCATGACAGCAGCCAAAGAAACAGGTTCACCACCTTGAAGGGTGGTCATGTCTTGATGAGATAACTCGTCCATATAGGAATCCTCCTATGATTGAATAGGAGAAAAAAGAAAGACTTAACCTAGATGTTTTAGTTTTTCTTTGGCGTCTCGACGTTGTTTTTCAAATAAGTCTAATTTGTTTTTTTCTTCTAGAATTTTTTCTTTTGGGGCTTTTTCTAAGAATCTTGGATTTGCTAACATCTGTGTTGCACGTTTGATTTCTGATTCAAGAAAAACCAAAGTTTTTTGTAACTGTTCTTTTTGCTTTAATGGATCAATCATTTCTTCAACAAGCAGTTTACCTTGTGGATATAGATAAGCAGTCATCGTCGAGGGGGTGTCCTTGATTTGATTTGCATCCATCACTTGTGAAAAACTAAAGCGTTCAAGATAAGGTAAAATCGCAGATTGAATGCTTGATAACTTGGTTTGAATCATGAGTTTTAAGGGGGCGTTAGGAGCTAAATGATGGTCGACTTTAAAAGTTCGAACATCACTAATCATCGCTTGCAATAAGCCAAAACTTTCATCGGTTGGTCCCAAAACCAATACATTCGGATAAAGTTCTTGGTAAATCGAAGCTTGATGTCCTGGGAGTTGTTGATAAATCGACTCCGTGATAAACGGGGCAAACGGATGTAAGATGACAAGTATGGATTTTAAAACGTGATACAAGACATTCAAGGTTGTGGATTTACTTATTTCATCATCGCGATTTAGTGTTACTTTTGAAAACTCCAAGTACCACGAACAAAAATCATCATAAACGAAATTGTAAATGAGGGTCGAAGCAAATCCAATTTCGTATTTCAGAAGATTCGTTTTCACGTTTTCTAGAACATGGTTTAAGCGTTGAAGGATGCCAATTTGTAAAGCATCTAAATCTTCCTTTAACAAACGTTTTGGTTTAAAGTCTTCAGGTAAATAAGACAAGATAAACCTTGCAGAGTTCCAAATCTTATTCAAGTAATTGGCTTGAGCTTCAACTTTTTCTTCGATATAACGTGTGTCTTGGCCAGGACTCGAGTTAGTCGCAAGATAAATTCTTAATGCATCGGTCCCATATTGGTCAATGACTTGAATGGGATCAACCCCATTTCCTAAGGACTTAGACATTTTTCTTCCTTGTGAATCGCGAATAATCCCATGGACGAGGACATCATGAAATGGTTTTTTTCCAAGGAAATGTAACGATTGAAACGCCATTCTTGCTACCCAAAAAAAGATGATGTCATAGCCAGTAACCAAGGTTGAGGTTGGAAAATAATTTTTTAATAAGTGAGTTTGTTCTGGCCAGCCTAATGTGGAAAATGGCCAAAGGGCGGAGGAAAACCAGGTATCAAGAACATCCGCATCTTGTTCATAATCTTGAATATTTTTTGGCGCGTCTAATCCGACATAAATTTCCCCAGTTTGCCGATGGTACCATGCAGGAATTTGATGACCCCACCATAATTGCCTTGAAATGCACCAGTCTTCTACTTTTTCCATCCATTGCTGTAAAGTTTGTTCAAATCGATCAGGGAAAAAACGAATTTTACCATCCGTCGCTTGCAATGCTAACACTTTTTCCGCAAGTGGTTTCATTTTGACAAACCATTGTTTGGATAAATATGGTTCAACAATCGCATCGCTTCTTTCGCTATGGCCAACAGCATGTTTAATCGGCTCGATTTTTTCTAGTTGACCATTGGTTTTAATATATGCGACTAGTTGTTTTCTTGCTTCAAATCGATCTAATCCTTGAAAGCGATGACCAAGGGCATTAATCGTTCCATCTTTTTCAATACACATCGGACGTGCTAAGTGATGGCGTTCTGAAATTGCAAAGTCATTGGCATCATGCGCAGGTGTACACTTCATAACACCCGTTCCAAATGCCACATCCACATATTCATCTGCAATGATCGGAATCGATTGGCCATTACTTGGGTTAATGACCTTTTTACCAATCAGCTTTGTATAGCGTTTATCTTTTGGATTAACCACCAAGCATACGTCTGCAAACATGGTTTCTGGACGGGTCGTGGCAACGATTAAACTCGTTGATCCATCCACCAAACGGTAATGGAAATAATATAAGTTTCCTTCAATTTCTTTATGAATGACTTCGACATTACTTAGCGCAGTACGTTGTTCGGGATCCCAGTTGATGATTCGTTCACCGCGATAAATTAAACCTTCTTGATAGAGCTTGATAAACACTTCTTTGACAGCATGAGATAAACCTTCATCTAAGGTAAACCGTTCTAAATCATAATTTAAAGCTAACCCTAGTTTTGCCCATTGCCGGCGAATATTGATCGCGTATTCATCTTTCCACTTCCACATTTCTTTAAGGAAATTATCGCGACCAAGATCAAATCGGGTAATTCCTTTTGCTCTTAATTTACTTTCAACCACTGCTTGGGTAGCAATGCCGGCATGATCCATGCCTGGAAGATAGACCACATCTTTACCTAGACTATGATGAAAACGAATTAAAATATCCTGAAGCGTATTGTCCCACGCATGCCCCAAATGAAGTTTACCTGTCACGTTTGGTGGCGGAATCACAATCGTATATTTCTCTTTTCGTTTTGGATCTAGGCCAAAAAGTTTAAGCGTTAACCAATGCTCATATTTACCTGATTCAACTTCTTTGTGGTCATATCGTTTTGCTAATTCCATAAGGCCTCCATTGAAATAAAAAAACGCCCTCATAAGGACGCTTTGTTGCGTGGTACCACCTTAATTCATGGGATTTCCCATGCACTCAAGCCCCTTAACGCGGGGAAACGATTTTTTTGCGATAAATGACTTCCATCAATCGCTTTAACCTGCTTTCATCGTTCAGGCTTTCTTACATAAAGCGGATTTGATTTACTGGTTTTATCTTTTTAAATTATACACGAATTATGGAGTTTCAATCTTGGTATTTGGAAAAAAACTGCGGATTTGTTCTCTTAATTTTTCTACTAAACGGGGATTATCATGGCTGACAAACGCAAATTCCTTGTTTGATAAGCCAAGCGTTTTCAGTTGTTTCATGAGGGCCGCTTGTTCTTTTTGATTTAACACATCAATTTTTGTGAAGACCAATAAAACATTCATCAAGCGATTTAATTCTCGAATCCATTGGATATCACTTTCCAAAACTTCTCGTCGGCTATCCATTAAATATAAGGCGACCCGTGGTTTAGCTTCCAAGAAGTAAGGTTGCATGAGTTCAGCGAACCGATCAAGGTCTTGCTTGCCATAGGCGGTATAACCAAAACCAGGCGCGTCGACCAAATAAAATTGATGATCGACCATGTAGTAATTTAAATATCGGGTTTTACCCGGTGTAGATGAGGTTTTTGCTAATTTCTTTTGGCCAGTTAATGTATTGATGAGCGTACTCTTTCCAACATTCGAGCGACCAATAAAAATAACCTCCGGTAAAGTAAAACGGGGGCGATCTTCTAATCGCACCACCGTTTTAACAAAGGTTGTTTTTTTAAAATCCATTACGCTTTCACCGATGGTGCAAGTGTGACTTCAATTGCTTCATCGACATTCTTCACATAGATAATCTTTAAGTTTTCTTTAACTTCTTTTGCTAAATCATCAACATTCTTTTTATTTTCTTCTGGGATCAACACGGTTTTAATGCCACTTCTAAGCGCTGCAATCGTTTTTTCACGTAAACCACCAATCGCAAGCACATTACCACGAAGGGTGACTTCACCCGTCATTGCCACTTCGCTAGAAGCATGGCGACCGGTCAATGCGGAGATAATCGCAACCGTCATCGTCACCCCAGCAGATGGACCATCTTTTGGAACCGCGCCTTCTGGAATGTGAATATGAATATCACGTTCTTTAAACATTTTTGATTCGATGCCATATTTCGCCGCATTGGCTTGAATATAGTCAAGCGCAATCGTCGCAGATTCTTTCATCACATCACCAAGTTTACCGGTTAAAACTAATCGTCCAGAACCGGGGAAATGATTGACTTCGATTGGAAGAATATCTCCACCATATTGGGTATAGGCTAAACCAGTGACGACCCCAACTTGCGAGGTTTTTTCTTTTTTAGAATTATCAAAAATTTCAACACCTAAATATCTTCTAACGACTGCGGGTGTAATTTTAATCATCGTCAGTTTTGGATCTTGAATGAGTTCCACGACTGCTTTTCGGCATATCGAGGCGATGCGCCTTTCTAATTCCCGAACTCCAGCTTCTCGTGTGTAAAATTCA
>CAZOHK010000050.1:0-6740 GCA_964579925.1 uncultured Staphylococcus sp.
TACGACCGATTTGGGTCGTATTTTATGGGGTTTCTTGGAATTGTAAATTTTATCCAAGGTCAATTTTCTTACCTTTAAGTTTAAAGATCACTGCCTCACAAATATTCTTGGTATGGTCACCAGCACGTTCTAATGTCCGAATGACATTAAAGGTATCCAGTAAACTCATCACATTGGTGGCGTTAACCACTTTTGGAATTTCATTGAACGCAGTCTTTAATTTCGCATCGATGTATTGATCTTGGTTCGCAATTAAATAACTTTCTTCTAAGACTGGTTTAAAGAACAAGTTCGTTGCAGCAATATACATTTTAATGAAGTCATCGAACATCCCATTGATATAAACCTTAAATGGTTCATATAAGGGTTTGGTTAAAATGATAAGCTCGGAAATTGATTTAGCATAATCCCCAATCCGTTCAACATCATTAGCTACACGAATCATGGCAATCGCAGAGCGAAGATCCTTTGCAACCGGAGCTTGGGTCGCCAAGAAGGTCAGGACAGACTCGTTAATGAGTTCATCTAAATTATTGACTTGTTCGTCGCGTTTGATAATTTGTAAGGCGGCTTTACTATCCATTTTTTCTAAAGCAACTTTAACGTCTTGATGCATCGAAAGAACCAACGCAATCATCTCTTTAACGTTGTTTTCGATTCCTTTTAATTCTGCTTCTATTAATGTGGCCATGTTGTTCTCCTATCCAAATCTTCCGGTAATATAACTCTCTGAACGTGGGTCTTTAGGGGTGGCAAAGAAAGTACGTGTTTCTTCTACTTCAATCAAATCTCCTAAAAGAAAGAAAGCAGTTTGATCTGAAATTCTTGCGGCTTGTTGCATGGAATGGGTGACAATCACGATTGTATACTTTTTCTTTAACTCGATGATCAGCTCTTCAATTTTTGCAGTGGCAATCGGATCTAAGGCGGAGGTTGGTTCATCCATGAGTAAGACTTCAGGATTCATCGCTAAGGCTCTTGCGATACACAACCGTTGTTGCTGGCCACCGGATAGTTCAAGGGCAGATTTTTGCAAGCGATCCTTAACTTCATCATACAAAGCAGCATCCTTTAATGCTTTAATCACGATCTCTTTAAGTTTAGTTGGTTGGTTGATTCCTTGGCACCGTGGGCCAAAAGCAATATTTTCAAAAATGGTCATCGGAAAAGGATTCGGTTTTTGAAACACCATCCCAATATTTTTTCTCACTTCAATCACATCGGTTTTTTTATCATTGATGTTGAAATGATTATATTCAATCGTACCTTGAACTCTGCAACTAGGAATTAAATCGTTCATCCGATTCAACGTTCTTAAGAAAGTGGATTTACCACATCCAGAAGGACCGATTAACGCGGTGACTGACTTTTCTGGAATGGCCAAATTAATGTTTTTAAGGGCTTGATTATCCCCATAAAATAAATTGAGTTGGCTTACTTTAATCGCAGCAGGTTTCATATCATGCCTCCAGGTTGGCGTTTGTTGATCATCTTTCTTGTCAACAATTTAATCGCAATGTTAAGAACCAAAACAGTGACAAGGATAATTAAAGAGATGGTTGCCGAGAGTTCAACATTGGCAGGCTCATCTGTCATCATCGCATAAATGTGGACTGCGAGGGAAGTAGACTGTCCAAAAATATTAACCTCATCTTTAATGACAACCCCAATGGCAAATATAAGCGCGGCGGACTCACCAACGATTCGGCCGATCGAAAGTAACGTCGCTGACAAGATACCAGGTAACGCGGAAGGAATGACGGTTTTAAAAACGGTTTGCGTCTTGCTTGCACCTAAGGCAAACGCGGCTTGGCGATACTCGTTAGGAACCACCTTTAAACTTTCTTCCGTAGTTCGAATAATCAAAGGTAACACAATGACAGCCAATGTCATTGCCCCGGAAACAACGCTTGGACCAGATGCTTCAGAAATATTAGCGATGAATGGAGCAAAAAATGCCAATCCCATTAAGCCATAAATAATCGATGGGACCCCAGTTAACAACTCGATGAATTGACGAAGATACCTTGCCACCACACTGTTTTTAGAAACGTATTCATTTAGATAAATCGCGGCAGCAATCCCAATCGGTAAGGCCATGATTAACGTCAATCCCACCAACCACAGGGTCGTGAACAATGAGCCGCGAATGCCACCACCTCGAGTGATGACCTCTAATTCGCGAAACGTGTCTTGAGCATCTAACATGTCAACCATGGTTTGCGATCCATAAATGTCCAACGCACTTGGTTGGCCAAAAAACGCAATTCGGCGGATAAAATATTCATCAAGTAAGCGAAAATTTTCAGGACCAATTCCTTTATTTTTTAGAACAAGCAGAGGAGAATTTGGATGAATGTAATCAATGATCACAACCGGTTTACCTTCGACGTCTTCCCCATCCGTTAAACCGACTCCCCACTTTTCAGAATAATTCACACCATCTGCCAAGGTTGTAGTCGGAGCACAATTACAAAATTCAACCTCTCCATTAACTAAAATTGGTTCAGAAATGTAAGTGTTAGACGTGTAGTCATAATTAATTAGATCGATGTTTAGCAAAGGGGCACCTGTTTGAAAAACAAAGATAACAATTGCTGAGAGGGTGAATAAACTTACACTAGAAAGGACAAAAGTGAAAAATTGGAAAATACCATCTTTGAAGCGTTGCCAACTTCTTCGATTAAATTTCAACACGACCGATTCTCCGTTTGATGAAATTTAAACCAAAATTCGTGAGTAAAATAACCCCCATTAATACCAGACCAATGGAGAATCTAATCGAATAATCAACCCCGGACGTTTCTTTCATCCCTTCAAGCATTCTTGACGTCAACGTTGCCGTGGTATCAAAAATATTAAATGAATAACCGGAAAATCTTGACCCGGAAACCAAACTGACTGCGGTTGCTTCGCCAAGAGCACGACCAACCCCAAGAATGGCACTTGAAAAAATACCTGATTTAGCGCTTGCTAAAACAACTTTAAAATTCTTTTGTGTGGGTGTAGCACCGAGGGCAAGCGCACCTTGTTCGATGGATTGATCAACCGAACGGATGGCGACTTCACTGATCGCGGTAATTGTGGGAATGATCATCATCGCCAATAACAAGACCGTTGAAAGAACGGATAATCCTGCTCGAGATTGAAACCCTAGACTTTCTGTAAATAAGTAAACTTGGTCAAGAATGATCACCGCGCCAAATAACCCAAAGACAATCGAAGGAACCGAGGAAAGAATTTCCACGACGGTTCTTAAAATGTTTGCCAACCATTTTGGAGCAATTTTAGCAATAAACAATGCAGTAGCAACGCCTACTGGAAAGGCAATAAGGAGCGCAAGAATCGCACTATAAAGCGTAGAAACAATAAGGTACCCAATCTCATATTGGCTCGAATAAAAGGTTGATCCGGTTAAATAAACATCACCTGTAAGAAAAGACCAAAGATTAACCGCACCCAAACCAAAGTTATCAGTGACAAATGGAGTGATGCCTCGTTGAAAAATAACGCCAACCACAATGAAAATAAATGAGGAAGATATTAAAGTTGCTAATAAAAAAATAGCAAAAAAACTTTGATCAACGAACCATTTGGTCCGATTGGAATAGAGGAATTCTTTTATTGATTGAAGTTTTTTGGTTATTTTCATAAAAGGCAAAGGGTGGTTATAAAGCAACCACCCTTTGAATTATAACGAAATTTAGATAGCAGCGGAGGCAGTAATTGCGTCTTGCCAGGTACGGATTGGTGAGGTTGAGGCTTTTTCGTACATGCGCTTGAGGATATCAGCATTGACATTGACTAATGGGTTATCTAAGTGGACGATGGCAACAATCGCATCCCATGCGAGTTGACCACGTTGAGCTTCAGGAACATCTAATTCTAGGTCAGCGCCTGAGTTACGGAATGCTCTCGAAGAAAAGCCAATGTCTTTTCCGGTAGAATCAAATGATTTGTTTGCGCCATTTGTACGGCGATAAGCATCAGAGGATCCTGTGTGGTCGTGCGCAGGAACAAAGTTACCGCATTTTGCCTTAAATGATAAAGTTAAAGCTTCAGCAACTTTTTGAATGGAGTCCGAACCACCTAATTTAAGGGTCACTGCAGAATTATCTTGTGCACAAACATCATAGTTTGCTTTAACATCATCCCAAGTATTAGTTCCGGTATAAAGAGCAACTGCACCGGCACGCGTAATGATGTCAGCACCGTCAGTGGTGCTAATATATGCAACCAAGGCGAGAGTAATTCGTTCAGTTAATCCTTGCGTTTGGGCGACAGCATCACTTCCAACATAATCATAAGGAGCACGAGTCATCCACATGAATGGACGCTTTAGTCCATAGGTGTTGTTGATCACGTTTGCAACTGTTGGAGCAACCCCAGCAAAGTTAAGTCCTTTAACGGTGTTGTTTAAGGAGGAAGTTGAGATATAACCAATCCCATACTTATCTTCACCACCCATGGCCGTTAATTGAGCAGTGTTGTCACGAGTGACAAAACCTTCAGTTAAGACATCATCACTTGGACCAGCATCACGGAAGCCAATACCTTCAAAGAACCCAGCGCGAGTACCAGAAGTGGTGTCGCGGGTGTAGAGGACAATATTTCTTGTGGTGTCAAAGGCTGGAGCGGCAGAACTAGATGAGCTAGAGGCCGAGGAACTTGGTGTGGCGCATGCTGCTAAGACAAAAGCAAACGTCGCTAACATCGTTCCCTTCTTCATTTGCATGTTCATTGTTTACCTCCTAATGAATTCATACGCATTCAATATAAGAGGTATCGATGTTAAATTGATAAAGTTGTTGTAAAGATTTGAAAAGGATTAGGTTAAGTACGGAATCGTGATGGTGAAGGTGGTTCCTTTTCCTAATTTACTTGTCACTTCAATCGTTCCTTGATGTGCTTGTACGATCGCGCGTGTAATCGCAAGCCCTAATCCAGTACCTCCACCCACGCGCGTTCTCGCTGCATCAGTGCGATAAAAACGATCAAAAATGCGTTCAAGGTTTTTTGGTTCAATGCCTTGGCCTGTATCAGAAAAATAAATAATGAGATTTTGTTTTTTCATTTCGGTTTCGATAGAGATGGAACCTTGATCGGTATACCGAATCGCGTTAGAAAGTAAATTTGAAAAAATCCGAAAGAATTTGTCTTCATCGACAAAGACGGTCATGTCTTTATCGATATTCAATTTGAATTGAAGATTTTTTTCTTTCAATTGAATTTGATGAGTGCTCTCGACGTTTTTTAGTAACGTCATCAAAGAGACTTTTGACTTAATCAGGGTTTGAAAGCCACGGGTGCCAATTTTTGATAAATCAGTGAGTTCATGAATAAGGCGTTGCAACCTGGACGATTCATTAACAATCATTGTTTGAAATTCTTTGGTTTCTTTTAGAGTAAGTTTTCTTTCGGATTGAGTTAAAATTTCAGACGCTCCTAAAATCGCTGCAACAGGCGTCTTGATTTCATGTGATATATCGGCGAGGAAATCACTTTGAATATTTTCTAATTGGCTAATTTTGGTGATATCAATCGCAGTCACAACCAAACCATAGAATTGTGAGCGAATCACCAGCGGAAACAGTGATCCTTGAAATGTGAGTTGACCAAGTTCCCAACGAAATTGAGCACCTTTTTCGGTTGCTAATGCTTGATTAATCGTTGCCCAAAGTTTCGGACTTTTTCTTAAATCATTGAGAACCAACGTCGATCCGGCTTTTAATTCAAATAAATCAAACCATGGTTTCGTAGATTGAAGAATTTTTCCATCGCTATTAAGTAAAAGAACAAATTGATCGAGTTGTGAAAAAATAACTTTTAACGTTTCTTCTTCTGAAAATGTTTCGGGTGCTTTGATTTGGGAGGGAAGGCCAATCTTGGGAAGCTTAAGCACGTTTGGAAAGAAGAATGTTAATAAAAATATGTGTAGACCAATCCACATCGTAATGATCCAAGGTTGTTGTGGAATTAACCAAATCAATGCTAACAAGACTAGTAGCACTAAAATCAAATACGTGAGATAAATTGAACGCGCATGTTGCATACGCTTTTATTTTACTTTAAAAGTAAAGAATATCCTACGCCACGGACTGGTTTAAAAAAACATGAAGAGTTTTCAATTTTTTTCTTGAGGTTATAGACGTGAACATCGACAATTCTGGTTGTGCCATCATAGTTAAAACCCCAAATGGAATTGAGAATAGCATCTCGAGATAAAGCATGCTCTTTATTAAGGATGAAAAATTTGAGTAAATCGAACTCCATTTTGGTAACTTCAATCTCTTTTTGTTTAATGAACACTTTATATTGTTTTAAATCCATTTTAATGTCGCCAAAAGTCAAAAAATCTTCATCGGCAGTTTGTTCTGCTTTAAAATGACCAAATAATGCTTTGATTTGGGCAATTAGTTCACGGTTAGAAATTGGTTTCTTTAAATAAAGGTCTGCACCAGCACCCAATCCTTCAATCGCATCAAATTCTGAAGTTTTAGCGGTTAACATGACAAATAATGCTTTATTTTTCTCTGCACGTAGTTTTTTTACAAGATCGACGCCATTCATGACGGGAAGCATCCAGTCGATGACAAGACAATCAAATGATTCTTTTTGAACCAATCGATATGCTTCTGTACCATTTGTTGCAGTTTTTACTAAAAATCCGGCGGTTTCAAGGTCAAACTTTAATAT
Source organism: uncultured Staphylococcus sp. (assembly GCA_964579925.1). Taxonomy (GTDB): domain Bacteria; phylum Bacillota_I; class Bacilli_A; order RFN20; family CAG-826; genus UBA970. The sequence continues at coordinate 6,697 of CAZOHK010000050.1, forward strand.
TTTAGCTAAAGATGCTTCATCCTCAACCACTAAAATCTTTTTTG
>CAZOHK010000051.1:0-6380 GCA_964579925.1 uncultured Staphylococcus sp.
ATGGAAATTTTTATAGTTATTTTGGATTAAATCAATTCCGATATATCTATGATTACAAAGCTGTGTTTGCTCAAGACAGTGCTTTTAATACACCTTATCAACTACTCAAATTCAATTACGTCGACATGGCGAAACAAGTTCAAGCACCTGTTAACCAAGTCCCATCTGGTTTTGTGGTTGCATCGCTCACGTTAAAAAACCAAGAAACGTTTTATGGCATCTTTGGTTATAGTCAGCAACGAAGCAAATTGACCGAATTAATTCAAGGTATGAGTTTAGAAGTTTTATCGAAAAAATTTGAAGAAAATCAGCAAGTCATTGATCAACTCACACAAGAAATTAAAACGAACACGGCCCTGCCGATGTTTGATGCGTATCTACAACAATGCTATCTCGATAATATTTTAAGAGGTGGTTACCCATTAAGTTTTCAAACGATGGATGGGCCGGTTGCGTATCATATTTACTCTCGTAAACATGGTGATTTAGAACGTGACTATAATTTCTTTTCGCTAGAACCAAGTTACTTATCGCAAGGCAATGGCGCTTTTCGAGATGTCTTACAAAATCGCCGAAATGATATTTATTTTCACCCGGAAAGTGGTCGAACCACGATTGCTCAATTTGCTTCCTTTATTCAAGCGGATGGTTACAACCCATTAAGTATCGAAGGTATTCAGTTTACATTTGGTGGTTCCGTCAAAGAATACCCCGAAGCCTTTGCATCGTTATTAAAAGGTGAATTTACCCCTGGGCAAATTGCCAATCTTGCTGGCCAATTAAAATTACCAGTGATGGCAACCGTTCAACAAGTTTTAGCGAAATCCCATTATCAATTTAAGGCGACTTACGGAGAAGGTTATTGGGGAGACCACTTTACGTATTTCCTTGATTTAATTGAAAGTTATCTGGATGTATTCCCTGATCAAGTCAAACCACTTTTACAGGAAAAACATCCCTATTTTGTTTCTCCGGCAAGTGTGTTAAAACGTGAAGAAAAATATGTGTTAAAAGATAATAAAGTTCGGCAGTATCATGCTGTTCATCACGATCATCAACTTCCTCCGAGAGGTTGGTTAAAGGATAAAAAAGGTCAAGATGTCAAGACCTCATTACTTGCAAAACTTATTACTTTGATTTCGAATAAATTTGCTCAATTAGATCCTGAGGAACTTGGATTGATGTATGAAGCAGATCGTCCAGGATGGAACGATGCGATGAATGGCATTCCTGGATTATTTGGATCTGGGGTTTCCGAAATGCTTGAATTGAAGCGCCTCATTCGCTTTGCGTTAACTTTACCAATCGAAGACACCGACGTCATTGAACCACTCATCGTCTTTACTCAAAGCTTAATCAACATCAAAGAAGGTTCTTTATTTACCCGTTGGCAAGAAAGAATGAACGCTTTAGAATCCTACCGTGCTGCGATTAAAAAGCCAATCGAATTGGTCAAATTAACCGCGTCGATGGCAACCACCTTACTTAAGAAATTAGATGATACGCTTGCTAAATCCATTGAAAGATTACTTGCGATTCACCCAATTCCTTACACTTACTTTTCTTATGAAGTCACCAGTTATGACGTCCTATCAAAATCCCCAGAAGGTGATCGGCAATTTGTTAACGTGAAGGCGTTTAAGCGTCATAACCTTCCTCACTTTTTAGAAGCACCTGCACGATTACTCTCCAATGGATTTGCAACCGCAATCCAAGCAAAAATACTATACGATGAGATCCGAAAAACACCCCTTTATGATCGGCCTTTAAAGATTTATAAAACCAGTGTGCCATTGATCGATCAATCAATGGAAATTGGTCGCATTCGCGCCTTTACTCCGGGTTGGTTAGAACGAGAATCTGCCTTTTTACACATGACTTATAAATACATCTTAGGATTATTAAAAGCGGAAGCATATGATGCATTTTTTGAAGCGATGAAAGATGGATTCACTTGCTTTATGGATCCGCTTGTTTATGGTCGTTCACCATTAGAAAACTCCTCTTTTATCGCCACGAGTAATAACCCAGATGTCAGTAAACATGGTCAAGGTTTCTTTGCAAGATTATCTGGTTCAACCGCAGAAGTTCTCTCGGTTTGGAAACGATTACTCTTTGGAAAGCAATTGTTTACATTAAACAAACAGCAGTTACAATTTAAAATTTCTCCACTCGTTCCATTATCTTTCTTTAAGGAAGGAAAAATTGAAACGACCCTGTTTAGTAACGTGAAGGTTGTCTTGGAATTACAAGGTAAAACGAAACCAAATCAATTTTCTTATGAAGTCGTTCGTTATGAACTTTATGAAAAAGCAAATGGTAAACCAACACTTGTTCAACAACCCGTGGTGGATGGTTTGCTTGCTGAAGGCATACGTTCTCGGAAGTTTGAAGTCATTCATGTTTTGTTAAAAGGAGGACAATAAGCATCCACAAAAATGCCGTTTCAAAGACAGGAAGTTAAAATAAATTTCAATTAAGAAAGGGAATTTAGATGAAAAATAATGTTAAAAGTCTAGGCATCACCCTCGCAGCCCTTGTATTGGCGGCATGTGGTCCAGCTTCTTCGAGTAGTGCCGTTACATTAACCTCGATTACAATTGGCGGAGCCACTGATGTTGAAGTCGCATTTGATGCTGACTTTAACTTTTTTACTGGCGTGACGGCAATTGGAAATGACACGGTGTCTTATACAAGCAGCCTGACGATAACCTCAACATCTGATGCGATCAACACATCGAATGGTGAATTGGATACGACCCAAACCGGAACCCATACCGTTCGTTATCGTGTGGAAGTCGGAACGATTGTTGCAACCAAATTTAGAAACGTGACCGTTGCCCAACCAGAATCAACGGGCATGCTCGTGAATCCAGATTTTTCTTTAGGAACCGCGGGTTGGGATGACCCTTCCGTTGTATTCAACGGGGATGGTTCTTCGATGACGCTTTCTACAGATAATGGTGCCTTAAAGGCAGAAGTGGTGGCCGGTGCAAATGCTTACACCCCACGCTTTGGTCAAATGAATGTTCCCTTTGAATTGGACACAACGTATGAAGTTAGTTTCCGCGCCAAGGCAAGCGTATCGAAACCAATCAATTTAAACGTCGGTGAATTATTATCATCTGCCCCTTGGTTTGTTGACTTTAAACCAAACCAACCTGAAATCAGAACGATTACAACGGATTGGGCCACTTATTCATATGTCTTTACACATCGTTTAGATAATCCACGTGGTGGTATTTTATTTGAATTAGGAAAAGTGAGTGGTCAACAAGTCAACGCTACAGTCTGGTTTGATGATATCGCAATTGAAGAAGCAACCGCTGGTCCAGATGTGACCGCTCCTATTCTCAATGGCGTTCAATCTGCTGTGAGTTTACTCGTCGGTAGTACCTATGATCCTTTAGTGGGTGTCACCGCAGTAGATGCAGTAGATGGCGATTTAACGGATGCTATTCTTGTTGAAATTCTTGATAGCCAAGATGCCGTCGTAGATGAAGTGGATACAACTGAACCTGGCGTATTTACCGTGACCTATACAGTTGAAGACGCAGCAGGTAACGAAGCAACGGATGAAACCACCGTTAACGTGGTTGATTTAGTTTTCCGTAATGAAAACTTGATTGTGAATGGATCGTTTGATGAAGCAATCGGCGAAGAATTTGGTTATTGGCAACAAGATTGGGGTGGTGCACCAGTTGTGAATCGCACCCAAGATACCGAAGCTGGAACCTATAGTTTAGATATTACCGGTGGCGGTGATGCAGTCTGGTCGATTCAATTTTTACAAGATGGTGTTAATTTAGTAGAAGGTGAAACCTATCGTTTCTCGATTACTGCTTCCGCAACCGTTGCAAGAAACATTAGCGTTGGCATTGGATATGGTGATCCTTGGAACGAATATGGTCGTAAGAATGGTATCGAAATTGGAACCACATCATCCACCCAAGACTTTGTCTTTACCGTGACCAAAGCAACCGCTGACGTGAAGGTTGTCTTGGAACTCGGTTCACAAACAGGGTTTGCAAATGGCGTGCTCACGCTCGACCAAATTCGTTTACAACGTTTAGATCAAGCTCCTTTATTAGCAAATTCAGACTTTACGATGACTGGCTGGCGCAAATTTGTAAATGACTTTGATGGCACCGAAGCGACATCGGGTATTGTCGACGGTGAATATAAATTAACCATTACAAAAGCAGTAGGATTGAATAGCGCGGATAATTGGAAACTTCAAATTATCCAAGACAATGTTGCCTTTGGTGACACGGTCGATAATGGTCGCTTAAATCTCACCGCTGGAAAATCTTATACCTTAAGTTTTGATATGTATGCATCGCAAGCAATTTCTGTCACCACATTTATTGGTGCTCCTAATGTTTGGACCAATTATGTTCCATCAGCAGATCGTACAAATGATGTGACAACATCGAAACAAACCATCACGATTCCAGTCAGTACCGTTGGAGCAACGTTAAATGGATTTGAAAAATTATCCTTTGAATTTGGTACTCAATTTACAAACTTTGAATCTGGTGAAGCATTTGTTGCCCTTGATAATGTTGTTTTAAAAGAAGGGGATGTTGTCTTACCTAATGTCATCAATGGTGACATGAATGGTGTGGTTGGTGGTCATGAATTCTTTACCGAAAATGGCGGAACCATGAGTCGCGGTGAAGACGGTGGTGCAAGTTTTGTAATTCCAGCACTTGGTGGCCTAGCTTATCAACCTCATTACTTCTATTTATTCCCAACCCTTGCAAAAGGAAATTACGAAGTCAAAATCATGTTAACCAGTTCCGTGACCCGTGATTTAAGATTTAATATCATCCTTCCAGATGCAGGCTATGCTTCCATTCTACCTGATAGTTTTGTTGATTTCCGTGTCACTGCTGAAACCGAATATGTGTTTACGGTTGCATTTGAAGTGACGAATCCGATCAGTAATGTCAAACTTGAATTAGACTTTGGAACCCTCGGTGGTGATTTAGTGTCATTACCAGGAACCTTCTTACTTTCGCAAGTGCTTGTTTATCGCAACTACAATAGTTAAAGGAGGGCTCCATCCGTGAAACCATACGTTAAAATTTCCGTTGTTGCTTTGTTTGTACTAGCAGGTTGTGGACCAACGAATAGTGGTTCCGATTCGAGCCAAGATGTTCAATCGATTACCCTTTCTTATGCAGACTGGGGAAATCAAGAATTAAATCAACGCATGATTGATTTATTCGAAGCGAAATATCCGAATATCACCGTTGAATTAAGACAAGATATCACCGGCAGTGGTGCGGCATTTACAGGAAATCTTGTGACGGCCGCTCAAGCTGGTTTATTGCCAGATGTTTTTGCTACCGATAATGTTCCGACCGTGATCAACGCGGGGTTAACTTTAGATGTTGCGGAATACTGGGATGCTGACGAAGACGCAGCACTTGTCTATGACAATATTGCCCTAGCTGGTGTTTATAACAACCGCCGTTTTGCAGTTCCATCCTTTCAGTTTTTAAAAGGTGTTTTGATCAATTTAAATATCTTTGAACGGGCGAATCTTCAAACGGTTGAAGGTGAATACCGCATTGATAATGATGGTTATCCAGTCAAGGATTGGACGTACGAAGAATTTGTGAATATTGCGAAAGCGATTAAAAATTTTGATTTAGTCAACACCGAAAACCTTGTCGTCGGTATGGATACGTGGTATGGTTCTCCAGACTTTCAACAAGTATGGCCAACCATGGACGATGAAAATACCCAATATGACACGTGGGACGGGACACAATTTAATTACACCTCGGATAGTTGGGTAGAAGCCATGCAAGCAAAAGTTGAACTCCACCAATTAACCGATGGTACCACCACCCGCTTTACCCCTGAAGATTACGACGCCGAAGAAAATGACGAATTGAGAACCTACATGATTCAAACCGGATATGCGGCCATGGATATTGAAGGGTCATGGCAATTTTGGGTCATTAAGGATGCCATCGATGAACGCGATTTTGAGTTAGGTTTTTGGCCATATCCTCAAGGAACTGCAGGACTTTATCCGCCAACGATTTTAGATTTCCAAGCTATCTCCTCACAAACCGAACATCCAGAAGAAGCCTATTTATTGGCAAAGTGGATGACGTTTGGCCGTGACGGATGGGATGCTCGTTTATCCTTGATGGAAGAAGACCGCGAAGACGCGATTGCAGAAGGTTTAACCCCTGATTTCTTAGATCGCTTTCCGGTTGCTGACTATCCAGAAATCTGGACCAGAGTCGAAGGTTTAGTCGATGGGATTGAAGGCATCAGTGAAATTTTTGATCGCATTGAATTCTCAAAACCAGATTTAGACAAATGGTTACCAGGTTATAAAGATTTCTGGGCATGGG
>CAZOHK010000052.1:0-6216 GCA_964579925.1 uncultured Staphylococcus sp.
GAATCTTATTACGCAGAACGTGGATTTCGAACCACCATCACAATCTAAGACGACCAATAAAAAAGGATCTGAATGCCAGATCCTTTTTATTTTCTTATATTATTTGGCTTTTTCTACGGGATAGACATCTTTGAAGAAAAGGGTTCTTGCGGTTTGATGCCACGCACTTACCCAAATGGTAAGAATGCCGAGGGTAAACAACGACAAGACATACCAACCAACATAACTAAAGTCTAAGGCGAAGAGTTTCCATTTATAGCCATTCATTAATTGTCTAGATTTGGTAATCGCATCCAACGAATCAATGGTGGGTTCATTGATGAGGATATAAGTGGACAATGCATAACTATAAGTTTTGATGATGCCTGGGATGATAAATAATAAACTCCATAGAGATAAAAAGATGGATTGAACAACGCCTAGAATCAATGCTTTAATTGGTTGTTCTTTTACACCGGCAAGAAGTACTTGATCAAGCACAGGATCTTTTCCGTTGATGATTGCAATATAGGTCAAGGTCAAACCAAATGAGACATACCCCAAAATCACTGGTCCAGCAAAAGATAGTGCGCCAACAATTACACCAAAAACTAAACTGATTAAAAATAATTTAAAAATCTTCCCTTGCGTTAATTCCCTTGCGGTTAGTCGATACTGTTTGCTTGTTTTCATATATATTTTCCCTTTTCTTTCAAGATAAAAGATAACACATTTCTAACGGGTACAAAATGATTTAATTGAAACACCGATAATTTAAACCACAAACCGGATAAGATGAGATCTATCGCCTAAGCAAAATCAAAATCGTGTTTCTGAAAATAGGTTATATTAATGACTGAGGTAAACATATGAAAACTGACAATGTTCAATTAAAGTTCTCCAATACGTTTGTAGGTTCGATGACGTCACCCTCTGGTCGTGTGGTTTTGGGTCAACAACCAGACGGCATGGCTCCATACCACTTGCTTTATGGCGCCGTTGGATCATGCTTTTATTCTACCTTCCTGAGCGTGGCCAATAAGAAAAAACTCATCTTCAAAGATGCATCACTTGAAGTCAGTGGCGTCAAACGCGATACCACACCCGCAACCTTGGAATATTTAAAAATTGAATTAACCATTCGTGGCGGATCCAACGAAGCTCACCTAAAAGAATCCGCTGAGTTAGGTGCAAAATATTGCTCGATTCACGAAACGATTAGCAAAGTTGCGAAAATCGACTTAGTTGTTCGTTTTGAAAAGTAATGACACTGCCACCATTATTCCTTGAACGCATGGAGTCTTTGCTCGGAAAAAAACAATTTCCTTTGTTTTTAAAAACGTACCAATCCTTACCACAAGAGTCCATTCGCATCGTTGAAGATCCTCAACAAGTCTTGAAGTCCTTATCCATTGGTAACATTCCTTGGGTTGCGAATGGTCATTGGATTACGAATCAATCACTTCACACGTCGCATGCATACCATCTAGCCGGAGCTTTTTCTTTTCAAGAAGCATCAGCGATGGCAGTTGTTCCGATGATGAATATCCAACCCGACGATATGGTGTTAGATATTGCGGCTGCTCCGGGAAATAAAGCGACCCAAATTGCCAGTTTTCTATCAAAAGATGGATTATTGATTGCCAATGATGTGGATGCAAAACGCGCGCAAGCATTGATGTTTAATATTGAACGCATGGGATTAAAACAAGTGGTCGTAACGCAACATGATCCACAACATTTAAAACAATTGTTAACTCGCGCGTTTGATAAAATTCTCATCGATGCACCATGTAGTGGCGAAGCCATGTTTCGAAAAGATGAAGATGCGATTCAAGCATGGTCTATTGAACACGTCTCCACCTGCGCAATTCGCCAAGAGGCATTACTTGAATCCGCCTTACCGTTATTAAAAGATGGTGGAACGATCACCTATTCAACCAGTACCTTTTCTCCTGAAGAAAATGAATTACTCATTGAAAAATTTCTTCAAAAACATCCAAGTTTTACATTGGTCAATCATCCCCATTTTCAATACTTTGACCAAACCACGACACATGGGATTGGTGTGAAATTATTTCCTCATCTGATCAAGGGTGAAGGCTATTATGTGGCGATTCTTCAACACAACGGTAGTGCGTCCAAAAAACAAACCTATCAACATAAGATGAGAAATCCAATGCCAACATCATGGATTGAATTTGCTAACCAAACCTTACAACCTGGATCGATTCAACCGAACTTTATCCTCAACGACCGCATGTGGATGATTCCAGCTCGATATCAATTTCATCCTGCACTTCATACATTACGAGCAGGTGTGTTGATGGGAGAAGAAATCAAGAAAATGTTTTATCCTTCTCATCATTTGGCTAGAGTTTTAACACCCTCAATGATGAAACGATCCATTAACCTACCGTTGGGTGATGTGCGTTTATCCGCTTATTTACGTGGCGAAGAATTCCGGTTTGAGATACAAGACGGTTGGGTTTTAATCACGGTGGATGGGTTAGCGTTAGGTTGGGGAAAAGCGTCACAAGGACGCATCAAAAATCACTATCCTAAGGGCTTAAGATTAACGCAATCCCGTATATAGTTTTAAATACGCCGCACTGGCAAGATTCCAACTATGATCGGTTTGGTAAGCATTGAGTTGAAGCGCTTTAAGTAAAGATTTTTGTTGATAAAGATCAAGCGCTTGTTGCATCGCCCAACCTAAAGCATCACCGGAATAATGCGTAAACCGAATGCCGTTTGCCTGCTGGTGATGTTGACTATAACCTTTAACCGTATCGATTAATCCACCCGTTTCTCGAACAATCGGTAAGGTTCCATAACGCATGGCAATCATCTGTGAAATACCACACGGTTCAAATAATGATGGCATTAAAAAGAAGTCGCTTGAAGCGTAGATTTGGTGTGCGACCGGATTGTTATATCCTAAAATCACGCGGACCGCTTTTGGATATTTTTGTTCGAACGCTTTTAAGCGTTGTTCCAATTCGTTTTCTCCAGCACCGAGAAACATAAATTTGGCACCAAGATGAACGAAGTGATCAAGATTATCAAGAATTAATCCAATCCCTTTTTGGAAGGTCAATCGACTCACCAAACCAAAGAGTGGATATTGTGGGTGCTCCAAATCAAAGGTTTTAAACAATTGAACTTTATTGAGTTCTTTGCTGGATTGTAATTGATGTTGGGTGATTGGTTTTATCAAATGTGGATCATGAATTGGACTCCACTCGTCTTGATCGATACCATTGAGGATGCCAAAAAATCGGTGACGATAAAGATTTAAAATCGGTGCCAACCCAAAACTGCCTTCTGGTGTGAGTAATTCGTTTGCATGTGTTGGCGAAACCGTGGTGATAAGATCGGCATAGACGATGGCGGCCTTCAGCGTCGATGCTTGCCCTTGAAAGCGTAACGCCCCTTCGTCATATAAATGTTCTGGAAGATCATAAAATTCTTGAAGTAAGTGTGGTGATAATTCTCCATGAAAAGCGGGACTATGAATCGTCAACACAAATTTCATCTGTTGATAAAATTGATTGTTGCCTTCAAAGGTTTTAATTAACACAGGTAACATGCCAGCAGGCCAATCATGAAGATGAATGATGTCAGGTTGATAACCAACCACTGGCATCATGTGGCGAACCGCATGGACAAACGCTGCCCAACGTTCGTGTTCATCTGGATAACCATAAACCCCCTCCCGATCAAAGTAATAAGGAGCATCAATCAAATAAAAGGTGATGCCGTCGACGATGGTTTTAAACAATGAAATTGTGTGTTTTCTCCACGACAAGAAAATATCTAAGGTCCCAATAAACGTCATCGGATATTTGGTTTGATAACGCAGACTCTTATAAAACGGGATGACAATCGCCACTTCATTTTTTTTACTAACTAAGGCTTTGGAAAGGCTATAAACCACATCACCTAATCCACCAACTTTGATAAACGGGTTGGCTTCAGCGGCGACCATCAAAATCTTCATTACAGTTTTTCTCCCTGTTTAATATAAAGAGGAGAATCTTTACCTGCAAGGTTTTTTGTTTTTTCAATCCGAACATATTTATCAACGATGGCATCTTTAATCGTGACGTCTGGACTTACTTTTGTGTCCGTAAAGATAATGGAATTTTCAACACGCGCACCTTCTTCAATGGTGACATTACGAGAGATGATGGAATTGATAACCGTTCCAAATATCTTTGCCCCGTTTGCAATCATGCTATTTTTTACAATTGCGTTCGGTCCATAACTTGCTGGTGCGGTGTTATGAGAGATGGTATAAATTGGCCAGTCATCTGCAAAAACTTTTCGCCGAAAATCATAGTCTAAAAATTCCATCGAGTAATCAAAGTAACTTTGAAGGCTATCAAACGAACGTGCGTATCCAAGGTGTTTATATGCACCAAAGGTTTCGCTACCTTGGCTTAACAAATAACGAATGAGTTCCTTTAAACTAAACGTTGCCGAGATGGTAGGGGCCATTGCAAGCAATTGGTATAAATAAGACGTCGATATCACAAAGGTATCTAAGCTCACATCTACATCATCTTTGGTTCCGAGGTTTTGTAATAGACCAACCACACGTCCTTGTAAAAGGCTAACGAGATCACAAGATTTAAATTGGGTTTTACCGGTTTTAATCTTCGTGTAAACCATAGTCACTTTTTCTTGTTGTTCAAGGTGCTGCTTGATCAAGGGTTTAAAGTCAAACGTATAAATGAGATCACTCGGGGCGATCACCACGACATCAGGGCGGTTATCAAGCAACAACCAATCATTCGCACGGAGGTTGTTTAGATCGTGATTATATAAAGGGTTGTTGGCGTGTTTTTCGTTATAGAGCACTTGTTCAAAACCTAATTTGGTGTTGTTGTTAAAGACGTTTGTAGAACCTAAATGTTTCATGATGGAACGAGGTTGCGTTTCCATTAAGATCCCAACCTTATCAATGCCGGAGTTTGAAAAATTAGAGAGGGTAAAATCCATCAAGGCATAGCGGGCAAGAAAACTCGTTGATCCTAATGGACGATTTTCCGTGAGTGGTCCAAGCGATTTATTTCCGTGAAGATTACAAAACCCCATGATTTTTGGCATGATTATTTATCCACCAAGACGACGTTGGCTCCTCCATTGATCGACCGGTCAACTTTCACATTCGGCGCAACCAATACTTTTTTTAAGACGCTTCCTGATTTAATCACTGCCCCAGGCATGATGACGGCATCTACAACGCTGGCACCTTCTTCGATGATGACGTCGTGAAAAATTACGCTATGATCAACGGAACCAAAAATCACAGCACCTTGATTAATTAAAGAATCTTTAACTTTGGCTTTTTCACCTAAATAATGAGGTAAACTTCGGGTGTCTTCGGTGAAAAGTTTTAAGTCATCGTTTTGCAATAAACCTTTTGCTTCATTGACATTAATTAAATCCATGTTGGCTTCCCAAAGAGATTCAATGGTTCCCACGTCTCTCCAGTAACCTTTAAATGGGTATGCTAAAAGGCGCTTTTTTGCCTTTAGGAGTGTGGGGATAATATTTTTACCAAAATCATGTTCGGAGGTTTCGTCTTTTCCATCTGCGATTAGAGCTTGACGTAGTTCTTTGTAATTGAAAATATAAATGCCCATCGATGCTAAGTTAGATTTTGGTTGTACCGGCTTTTCTTCAAAATGAACAATCATTTGATCTGAATCTACACTCATGATGCCAAAACGAGATGCTTCCTTTTTTTCAACTTGAATCACCGCCACCGTTAAGTCTGCGTTTGCACGTTTATGCGCTTCAAGCATGGTTTGATAATTCATGCGGTAAATATGATCGCCAGAAAGAATTAATACATAACTTGGTTTCAAACTATCTAAAAAATCGATGTTTTGAAAAATAGCATCCGCGGTGCCACGATACCAAACATTTCCTTCTTCGGTTTGTCTTGGCGGCAAGGTTGCGGTTAAAGAATGAATGCCATTTAAGCCCCACTTTTCACCATTACCAATATAAGTATTTAATAAGATTGCTTCATATTGTGTTAGAACGCCAACGGTATCAATACCACTGTTGGCACAATTAGACAAAGGAAAATCAATAATGCGATATTTCCCACCGAAATTAACCGCGGGTTTTGCAATTTTTTTGGTCAGGGATTCTAAGCGAGTCCCTTTACCGCCGGCAAGCAACATGGCAACGAATTCTTTTTCCAAAGAACCTCACCTC
>CAZOHK010000053.1:0-6184 GCA_964579925.1 uncultured Staphylococcus sp.
TTCTCCATTTGCGTTAATCGAAGGCAAACTCAATGTTATCGATGGGGCAACGTATCAAACTTCTGGTCAAGCAATTACGTATGAGATTGAAGTTCCCGCGAGTGGGTTTTATCATTTAAGTTTTAAAGTGCTCCAAAGTCGGGTTCAAACCATTTCTTATCGCCGCTTATTGATCAATGGCGTCGTTCCGTTTGAAGAAGCCCATGTGATGCCATTTCCAGCAAGTCGGTCATGGCAACATGTCACGCTTGCGCCATTAGCAGGCAATCCATACCGGTTCTACTTTCCTGCGGGCACGCATCAGCTCACCCTTGAGGTGAACGCCAGTATGTTCCGACATGATTATCAATCGATTCAGACCTTGATGAATGAGATTAATGAGCTCACACTCGCAATTAAAAAAATTACGGGGAATACGATTGATCCGAACCGTGAATGGGATTTAAAAACGTATTTACCAACGATTGAAGCCACCTTAGATGGATTCATCAATACGATTGAAAACGTCGATGCCCATTGGATTGCCACCATGCAAGCGAATCGACAATCCGATGTCATTGCAAGTTTATCGATTGCAAAACGATTATTAGTCACCTTACGACATGATATCGATGCTATCCCTCGTCGGATTGGAACTCTTTCTGGGACAAGTGGTTCCGTGCTCTATCGGTTAGGGATTATTCTTCCGTTAATCATCCAATCCCCCTTAACAATCGATGAATTTTATGTCCATGGACAAGATGCAAACCTACCATTGGTGAAGGCAGGTTTTTTCTTAACGATATGGGTTGGTATTCAACGCTTCTTTGCTTCATTCTTTTCCGATCAATATCGGGAAACCAGCAATCCTGATGAACTCGTCGTCTGGGTTTCTCGTAGTCGGCAATACGTCAATTTATTGCAGCAAATGGTCGATGCAGAGTTCACACCTTTAACTGGCATTCCAGTTCGGATTAGTATTAACCCCAATGAAGAAAAACTGATCTTAGCAAGCAGTGCGAGTAAGCAACCCGATATCGCGATGGGTGTTGCCGGTTGGCGTCCTTATGATTTTGCCATTCGCAACAATGTTTATGATTTATCCACTTTTGAAGATTTCCGGTCGGTTTCCGATCGATTTTATCCAGGCTCTTTTTTACAACTCATTTATCAAGATGGTGTTTTTGGTTTACCAGAAACCCAAAACTTTTATTTACTTTTTTATCGAAAAGACATTATGAATCGACTTGAATTAGACGTCCCATCAACTTGGGATGATGTGATTAGTATCCTCCCCGAATTACAACGGTTTGGGATGAACTTTTATTCGATGCTTTCAAGCAGTAATGCCTTTAAAGCATTCGTTTTAACGATGCCATTTATCCGGCAATTTGGTGGGGAAATTTTCCAAGCGGATGGATTAGCAGCCGCTTACGATGATCCAAAAACGATTGAAGCATTAACCTTAATGACCGACCTATTCACCACCTATTCCTTACCATTAGAAGTCGGTAGTTTTTATAATGAATTCCGCTATGGGCGTTTACCGATTGGGGTTGGTGACTTTGGGATGTATATTTCCTTGTTACATGCCGCTCCTGAAATTGCAGGATTATGGGACATTGCTCCTTTACCTGGGATTGATCAAGATGGCGTGGTGAACCGATCGTTTGATGGGTCTTCAACGAGTGCGATGATGTTTAAGCAAACCAAAAAAGCAAATGAAGGCTGGTCATTTTTAAAGTGGTGGACATCGGCATCCACCCAACTAGATTATGCAGAAAGTTTAGTGTCCGCTTATGGCCCTGAATATCTTTGGAATACTTCAAACCAAGAAGCATTTGGCCAAATGTCATGGGATCAACAACATCGCCAAACCATCCTTGACCAATGGCAATGGATTAATGATACGGCGAAGACTCCCGCGTCCTATATGGTGGAACGCGAACTTTCCAATATTTGGAATAAGGTCGTCTTCCAAGGTATGAATTTAAGAACGGCGATTGAAGATTCACTCATCATTGCCAATAAAGAAATTCGGCGAAAGATGATTGAATTCCGGTTTATGGACGCCCAAGGCAATCCATTGAATCCTTATGTGTTACCAAGTAAAGAAACGTTAGCCAATTGGATTGGTACCCCACCATGATCATGAAACGCTTGGCGAAACCTTACCGGGATCGAAAAACCGGAACCTTGTTTGTTTTACCGTATGTCATTTCCTTTTTAATTTTTATTACTATCCCGGTTATGATGGGCATGGTGTTATCGTTCACCTACTTTAACTTACTGGAGGCACCGCGATTTATTGGGTTGTCGAACTTCATTACGATTTTTACTGCCGATAGTGCCTTCATGCAACAAATCATTCCAAACACGATTACGTTTGCTGTGGTCGTCGGTCCAGTTGGATACTTACTTGGATTCTTCCTCGCATGGTTACTTGCTCAAATTCCTCAACGATTAAGAACGATTTTAACCTTGGTCATTTATTCCCCGTCATTAACGGCAGGAGTGGCTATGGCGGTTATGTGGCGCATCATCTTTTCCGGAGATGAGGCCGGTTATTTAAATGCAGTGTTATTGAGTTTAAATTTGATTGAATCACCGATTCAATGGTTAGCCAATCCGGATTATTTGATGATCATCATGATTGTGGTGACCCTTTGGAGTAGCATGGGCATTGGATTTTTAGCGATGCTTGCTGGTGTCTTGAACATCAACCCAGAATTGTTTGAAGCGGCGTATGTCGACGGGATGACAAGTAAACTTCAAGAAATCTTTTACATCACGATTCCATCGATGAAACCTCAAATGTTATTTGGCGCAGTCATGTCCTTGGTCGCCACATTTAATGCGGGTTCGATTGGGGTGTTATTATCTGGACAAAATCCAACCCCACAAAATGCCGGTCAATTGATTGTCACCCATATTGATGATTATGGCTTTATTCGCTTTGACATGGGTTATGCCGCTGCTTTATCAATGGTTTTGTTGTTGATGGTTTATCTGTTTAGCCAAGTGGCCTATAAGTTATTTGGAGAAAAAGACTAATGGCAAATTATTTTGGAACGAAAATGAATCCAAAACATTTCCACCGATCCCAGTGGCGATTTTTAATTATTCTCATTCCGGTTGCCATCTTTATGGGTTTACCAATTGTCTATATTTTTAATCACGCATTCAAACCATTGGTCGAACTCTTTGAATGGCCGCCACGCTTCTTTGTGCAAAGTCCAACCTTTGAAAATTTCATTGATTTATTCGCCGTCACCTCATCCACCGGTATTCCTTTATCACGTTATCTGTTTAATAGTATTTTGATCACCCTCATCACCGTGTTTGCCTCGATTGTGATTGGATCGCTTGCAGGTTTTGCCTTATCCAAATTAGAATTCCGTTTTAAAAACACGTTAATGTGGGTGAACAATATTGCCATTATGTTTGTTGGAGCTTCGGTTTCCATCCCGCGATATTTGGTCATCGAACGCCTTGGATTAATTGATAGTTTTTGGGTCCATATTATTCCTGGTTTAGCGATACCTGTTGGTCTATTTTTAATTAAACAATTTATTGATCAAATCCCCAAAGACCTCATTGAAGCAAGTCGAGTCGATGGTGCAAGTAATCTACAAATTTATTGGTACGTCATTTTGCCGCTCATTAAACCAGCACTTGCCACGATTGCAATTGTTGCATTCCAAAATGTTTGGAATAATACGGAAGTTTCAAACTTATTCATCAATGATGAAAGCTTGAAAACGTTTGCGTTCTATATGACCACGTTAACCACCACGGGCAATACTGTTGCTGGACAAGGCATGGCGGCCGCAGCAAGTCTGATCATGTTCATTCCAAACTTGGTCATCTTTGTCATCTTGCAAAAGAATGTCATGAACACGATGGTTCATTCAGGTATCAAATAATGAAACGTCATATTTTCCTTTTATTAGGTTTGCTTGTGAGTGTTTATCCATTTTCTACACCTTTGAAAGTGTACGGATTGACCCAACAATCCGCCCCTTATGCAACCTATACGATTGGCCCCAATGGTCGGTATGTGCAAACCCAAACCGCTTATGAACCTGCGGGCTATTTCGATATAGCGTATACGTTGAATCAACCAGAAGATATGGTTCGCCAAGGTCATGATTTATATGTTGCCGACACAGGAAACGGAAGAGTTTTAAAATTTGATATGGAGACGGGTGAAGGCGACATTTTATTGGATGATTTATCCCAACCAACCGGTATTCACATCAATGATGCTGGAGAACTTTATGTGGCCGATAAATCGGACCGGGTTGTGTATCACTATGACGCGGCGATGACATTATTGAATACCTATGATCGACCAACTGAACCGATCTTTGGAGAAGATTCACCGTATGTTCCAGTGAAAGTGACCTCTGGACCTCGCGGGATTTTATACATTGTCGGAGAAGGTTCAACTTCTGGGTTAATGCAATTAAATGAGCAAGGTGAATTTCTTGGATTTTTTGGTACGAACACGACTTCCTTTAGTTGGCTTCAAACGATTTCGAATTTTTTTGGCATCACGAGGGCAAGCAATATTCCCACCTCTCCAAGCCACGTTGCCTTAGATGCGAAAGGTTCGGTCTATACGGTGTCTGCCCTTGATAACCAACAAGTTAAAAAATTTAATATCGCGTCTCAAACCATTCTATCGATGTCGAGTCAAACGCAACCAGTTAGTGTCCACATCAATACGTTTGATAATATCTTTACGATTTCCAATGAGGGCATCATTAGCGAATACGATAGCTATGGAAATTTAATTTTTGTATTTGGTGGATTGGATGGCGGTAATCGCGTCAGTGGCTTATACGTTAATCCGATTGATATCTTGACCGATGATGATGAGAATCTGTGGATCTTGGATAAGGGTACAGGGCAAATCCAATTATTACAACGATCTGAATTTGCGAGTTTGGTTCACCAAGGTTTGATTAATTTTAAGGAAGGCATTTATTCGTTAGCACAATGGGAAAATGTACTTAGAATGAATAGCATGTTTGCCTTGGCAAATGGGGCACTCGCCAGAGGTCATTATCGGCTTCAAGCGTATGAAGAAGCGCTGCAATATTATGCGATTGCCTTTGATCGTGCCGGTTTTTCAGAAGCCTTTTGGCAACTTCGCTACACCTGGTTAGAATTAAACCTCGGTTGGGTTTTCCTTGTTATCCTCATTGTCCTTGCAGCTTTACAAGCTTGGAAATGGGCGCAAGGTAGATTATTGTCGACTTCCTATGGTCAAACGTTGCTAAACCAATCATGGATCAAACGCATCAACCAGGATGTGCGTTTAACCAAACATATTCTTGCCCATCCCCTTGATACTTACCAAGATATTAAACATTTAAAACAAAGTTCTTGGCTGATGGCGACGATGCTTTATCTGCTTGCTTTGATCGCTAGTGTTTTTGAAATCTATAACACCGGTTTTATTTTCCAATCCGTGAACCTCAATCAATTTCATTTGGTGATTTATGCCTCGACATTCCTCGGAGGTTTAGGCTTATTTGTTTTCAGTAATTATTTGGTGGCAACGATTACCAATGGAGAAGGATTCTTCAAGGATGTCTTTATTGCAACGAGTCACGCTTTGGTTCCTTATCTCATCATCACACCGATTCTTGCAATTCTTTCAAACGGGTTAACCTTTAATGAATTGATTGTGTATCAACTGCTCGATAATCTTCGGTATGCATGGCCGGCAATCTTGATTATCTTAATGGTCAAAGAAGTTCACAATTATGATGTCAAGGGGTTAGTGAAGAACCTTCTATTGACCTTCTTTACGATGTTGATGTTGGTGTTAGTGGCATTCCTTTTATATGCCTTATTTGGCCAGTTGGTCAACTATCTAGAAAGTATCATCCAGGAGGTCATGCTCCGTGGTTAAATTCATGAAATGGATGCTTCCTTTAGGATTATCTACCGTCGTCATGATGCCACTTTTTGCAAGCAATCCGATGCAAGAAGATGCGGTCCTCACGACCCTCTCTCAACCGCCAACCCGAAGTGCATTACGTTCCAATCGATACACACAAATGGAAATCGATGATCGACTGGTCGAAACCAATGCCTTCGCAGATATCGATGGCTATACGTATCGTGAAACGTTTGGTGGCTATGCATTTTACGATAAGACCACCGATGCAAGTTTCCGGGTTGTGGAAGT
>CAZOHK010000054.1:0-6141 GCA_964579925.1 uncultured Staphylococcus sp.
CGGTTCAAGTCCGTCCCCGGGCACCAAACCATCTTTTAAAATGATGGTTTTTTTATTCAAATCTTATTGATTGCAGAGTGTCCAAATAATCGTTATGATAGTTTTATGACCATTGAACAACAAATCGAAGAAGCATTAGATAAAATTCGCCCTTTCATTATCCGGGATGGCGGTAATGTTGAATTTGATTCCTTTGTAGATGGCATAGTTTATCTACGGATGGAAGGTGCTTGCTCTTCTTGTGGATTGATTGATTCGACCATGTCAGGCGGATTAGAAGTGATTTTGATGGAAGAAGTGCCTGGAGTACTCGCGGTTAAACTTGCAAGTGAAAAACCCCAAGTTTTGCCACAAGAATTACAATTGAAATAGTCTTAACTTAATTAAAGTCACTCGCCCGGATGGTTCCTTCAAATAACCACCGGGTTTTTAATTGCTCACGTATATAAGCATAAGTATTGATCACGGAAGTTAAATCATGCGGATAACTATTGGACTCAAGATGTTTTTCGGTTAAGTAGTTAATTGAAATAATCCAGTAACTCTGATTAGTTTGGATTGGTGATAAATTTGGAATCGTGGCAGCATACAAATTTTCTGATAGCCACCATAGTAAGTCGTCACCCGTCACCTCGACAATCATCAATTCGTTGTCAAATGGAAACGCTTTGTATAGTTCTCCATAGGTCACTGTCCCAGAATCAATGGTGGATCGAACCCCACCCGTATTGTGAAAGCTTGCCACGACCTCAGGTTTCACCTCTTGACCATACCGCAACATTTCGTCAACTGCTAAGTTTCCGAGTTGATTTCGAGAAAATGCGCCATCAGCGGAACCAAGAACTTCATTCTTGACCTCATTGATTTCGTCAACTAAATATTGGTCATACAACGCTTTCATTTCAGGATTTTCTATACCGATTTGGTTGGCATTTAATAAAGTATCAAAGGTATAAACTCCTGATTGAGCTTGAATAAAACTTGGTTCCATGGTGGATGTATTAATAACGAATCGAACGTGACTTATGGCTTGACCATATGCTTGACCTTGATAGACAGGTTTGCCGTCGATGTGAAAGACTTCTCGACGATGCGTATGCCCATTAAAAACTGCATCAACGTAAGGCATCACACCATTTTCAACCGTCCCGTCATGATTTAAAAGAATTATGAGATCCGCGCCAAGTGTCCTTAGGCGATTACTTTCTTGCATGACTAAGTTGGTGTATGGAACAAATGAATAATCCCGAACTGCACTCGTTAAAATTGAACTTTCCAATTCTGAACCAATCGTACCAATGATGCCAATTTGAATACCTGTTCTTTCAATTAATATTGAAGCATCGGCAAAAGCTGCGCGTTCTTCGGTACGTTGATCCATGATGTTGATTCCTAGAAGGGGAAAGTTGGATCGTAATTGGTTGGTGATAATATATTCATCCGTCCAATCAAATTCATGATTACCGATGGCCATTGCCTCAAAACCCATTAAATTCATCGCATCCACCACTAAGCGTCCACGGGTGATGTTGCTGTCTGCACTACCCTGCCACATGTCTCCACTCGACAATAAAATCGTATTGGGATTATTCATTACTTTATTCTCAAAATAATTTGCTAATCGATTGATACCGATTTCTTTGTTGCTTGGATTGTAATCAACTGCACCATGGAAATCATTAAGATTATAAAAATCCAAAGTGACTAAAAGTGGTAGTTCACTTGAAGCGTTATCAAGTGAAGAACTAGGTATGGAAGAAACAGTACTATTAGAAGCAGACAATGAGGAGGTAGAATGGTTAGTGTTCTCGCTGGAAATAGTTTCACTCAAAGACGAAAAAGATATACCGATATCCTTACATGATACAAGCACGATTAACATGGATAGAAGAATATATTTTTTTTTCATAATAAGAAATTATCCATGCAATTTAAAATCAAATAACCTTCTAGGTTACGGACATCTTGACGATTGTACCAGTATTTTTCTTGATTTGGTTTAAGAAAAAAACCACCTGCTTCTGTGACAATTAAGTCACTCGCAGCAGTGTCCCATTCTTTTGTACCAGGAGATAAACGATAAGATAGTTCAGCAAATCCATGAGCAATTCTACATGCTTTAATCGCACTTCCAAAAGTTTCAATCGTGGTAATTTTTTTGAGTAGCTGATATTTCTTAATCATGTCTTCCTCATTTGGCTGTAAGTGAAAACGGGATGTCAAAACGGTTAAGTTTTCCTTCTTTTGATTAACAAATATCCGTTGATCTTTGCCTTGAAAACGATAAAAAGACCCTTGACCCTTGATGGCATAATACGTTTGGTTTTTTGCTGGGATATGGACGATACCAACCACCACTTGTTGACGATGAACAAGGGCAACATTAATCGTAAACTCATCATTTTTTGCAATAAAATCTTTGGTTCCATCAATTGGATCTACCAACCAAACATATTCTTTATTTAGCCGGCTAAAATCATCACTTGATTCTTCGGTTAGAAAACCAAAATTTGGGTATCGTTCTTTTAAATACTGGCGAATGATGAGATCCGCTTGCTTGTCGGCAATGGTAACCGGAGACGCGTCTTCTTTATTTTCAAAAGTAAAATTGGTTTTGTAAATGTCCATGATTGCTTGACTTGCGAGCAAGCAAGCCTGGTAAGCATCTGCAAAAAAACTTTGTAACATAAACATAGTTTAACTTATTATCAGTAGTTCATCAAAGAAAAAACCCATCGAGAATTCGGTGGGTTTTCACGTTTTTATTTTATATGCCTTTGCCGATACAACCAAAGACTTGATATTTAGCTTTTACAACTTTGCGAATGCCTTCTTTTCCTGGGCCAATAATCTTACGTGGGTCATAGACTTTTGGATCCTTTGCAAGGACTTCACGAACAATTTTTGTCCATTCCATTTGGTTTTCTGTATTGACATTAATTTTTGCGGTTCCGCGTTCAATCGCCATTCTTAATTGGAAATCTGGAATGCCGGATCCACCATGTAAAACCAAAGGCATATTGGTGAGTTTATGTATTTCTGCCATTTCCTTAAATCCTAATTTTGGTTCACCATTGTAAGGACCGTGCACCGATCCTAAAGCTGGGGCCAAGCAGTCAATACCGGTTTCCTTAACCATGCGAACACATTCAGAAGGAACTGCATAAAAAGTTTCAGCAACGACATGATCTTCTTGACCACCAACGCGACCAAGTTCAGCTTCAACTGAAACCAATGGTTTTTTACTATGGGCATATTCAACGACTTGTTTCGTAATCTTGATATTTTCTTCTAATGGATGATGAGAGGCGTCAATCATGACGGATGTGAAACCAGCATCAATCGCTTGTTTGCATAATTCGTATGTTTCACCGTGATCAAGATGGACCGCAATCGGGATGGTATATTTCTTATCTTTGATGAGGCCATTAACCATGCCCATGACCGTGTGAAATCCACCCATATACTTAGCTGCACCGCTTGAAACACCTAAAATAACCGGTGCATTTAAAGCTTGGCATTCATCCAAGATTGCTAATGTCCATTCCAAGTTATTAATATTGAATTGAGCGACCGCGTATTTTTCCTTGTAAGCTTTGATTAACATTTCCTTCATGCTGACTAATGCCATATTTGATTCCTCTTTCCTTTTTAATTTATTCTTCTTCTTCTACTTTACGCTTTTTTGGTTTATCTTCACCATCTTCTTCGTCATCTTCTTTATCCTCATTAAATGGATCTTCATCGACTTCCTCTCCAGCTTCATCCGGTGATTCGACTTCCCTAAACACACCACGTGCATCATCATACAATTCCTTAAATGTGTAGCGTGCTTTTAAGTCCCATTTATTATTTCCGAGGGCAACAAATCGGCCATCTAACGTAATCAGCTTGTAAAAGCGACCAATTTGTAATGTTTCTTTTTCATCCATTTGTTTTTGAACATATTGCCAAATTTCTTTAAAGGTAACCGCCTTTTTCTTAGCGGTGATGAATTCGTGAGCGAGTTCTAAGATTGATTTTGCCATGATTGGCTCCTTTTACATTTTATCTACGGCTTGGATCCCAAAAATTGCTAAACTATTTTTCAAGACTTGCGCACTAGCTTTAACCAAGGCAAGTCGTGCCGCTGATAATTTTGGATGGTCGCGGTCGATGACCCGTCTTATAGTATAGAAACTATGGGTATAACTTGCAAGTTGTTGTGTGTATTGGGCGACGATACTTGGGTCCCGATTTGCTGCTGCTTGAATTACGAGTTGAGGAAAATCCCTCAAATGTTTAAGTAAATCGACTTCTTCTTGTGAATCTAAACCAGTTCCAGCCGCATCTAATCCTAAATCATGACCGGTCTGCAGCAAGGATTGAAGCCGTGCGTGAGCGTATTGAGCATAATAAAGTGGATTTAAACTACTTTTTGTTTGAGCAAGTTCTAAATCAAACTCAAGTGGGTTATGTAACGACCGTGCAGCGATAAAGTATCTTGCAGCATCACGACCAACTTCTTCAACCAAATCACGCAGGGTAATGCCAACTCCCGTGCGCTTACTCATTTTCACTTCTTGACCATGTTGGGTTAATGTGACCAATTGCATCACAAGTATTTCTAACGTTTCATCAGCGAAACCTAGCATCTTTAATGCAGCTTTCATCCGACCAATATAACCATGGTGATCAGGACCAAGGATATCAATCAATTGTTGATGATTTCTCGTTAACTTATCAATGTGGTAAGCAATGTCAGGCAAAAAATAAGTATATTGACCATCACTCTTAATGATGACACGGTCTTTATCATCGCCAAAGGCTGTGGTCTTTAAGTAAGTGGCACCATTTTCAACATACATATAATTTTTGAGTTTATTCAATGTGAATTCAATTTTACCTTCATCTCTCAACGCTTGTTCAGAACGATAAATATCAAAATGAACGCCCATCAATTCTAAATCCAATTTGATTCTGTTTAATTGTTTATCGATGCCAATCTTTATAAAGAATTTTTCATCAAAAACCTTTATCTTTTCACCATATTGTTGTCTTACTTCTTTGGCAATTTCAATAATGTCCTTACCAAAATAGCCATCTTCAGGTAAGGTCACTTTATCACCAAGCAACTCTCGATATCGATAAAAAATAGATAACGCTAAATTCTTAATTTGTCCACCGGCATCATTGACATAAAATTCTCTGGTGACTTGATATCCAACATGCGAAAGTAAGGTTGCAATGACGTCACCTAAAGCAGCGGCCCGAGCATGGGCAACATGCATCGGTCCAGTTGGATTGGCAGAAACAAATTCCAAGTTGATGGTTTTACCTTGATGCAAGGTTGATTTTCCATACATACTTGTTTCCGACAAGATGATCGATAAAACATCTAGTAAGGCTTGAGGTTTAATAAAAAAGTTAAGAAAACCCGGACCAGCAACTTCAATTTTTTGAATGATTGGGTCGGTGATGTTTAGCAGGATTGTTTGAGCTAATACTTGTGGTTTTAAATTCAGATTTTTTGAATATTTCAAGCAAACATTACTTGCATAATCGCCAAATTTTGGATCTTTGGTTTTATCAATGACAATATCATCTTCCATCAAGGTTAGACCTTGGTGTTGAAATGAATGAATAATCAATAATTTAAGTTTTTGCTCAATAGTCTTCATCAAGATAACAACCTTTTCAATGTAATGGATTTTCCTAGAATTGGAATGATATTTGCCATTTCTGCGCCATGGAGTTGACCGGTAATCTTAAGACGCACCGGCATGTATAACGGTTTCCCTTTTAATCCGGTTTCTTGTTGAATTGCTTTAAAGATAGATTTAATGGAAACGGAATCAACCACCGAGAGCAGTTTAAACTTTTCAACAAATAAAGCTAATGCTTTTTTTCCTTCTAATGAATTGAGAATCTCAATTGCCTCAATTTCCGTGATGGGAAGTGGAGTCAAAATTGGTTTTACCAATTCTATGATTTGCTGCCCATAAGCGATTTGTTCTTTGAATAATTGTCCGATTTGCTTTAATGCATTTGCATCAAGATTTTCGATTCCAGGTGACTGTTTCAAGTATGGTTGAATGAAGGACCAATAACTTTCATCCGAAAGCTGCTTAATGTAATAGTTGTTAATCCAATTCATCTTTT
>CAZOHK010000055.1:0-6041 GCA_964579925.1 uncultured Staphylococcus sp.
CGTGGATGGTAACCAATGAAAAAGGATCGATTCCATTGGATTCATGATGATAATCAAAATGAGCAAGATTGAGCTTACCCCGTAAATCAACCATCCGCGAATATTTGTTTGTAAGAAAATAAAAATCGTAAAAAATGGTAAGAAATAAGTTAACCAATATCCGATGATTGGATACATTTGTTGTAAGTATAAAAATAGGATTTGAAAGACGGTTAAAAATGCGATCCACGAAAGTTGTTGAATGAGACCTAAAGATGATTTGCTATTCATAAAGGGTGATCAAGATGAGATTCAGGTTTGGCCGTGTCACGAACCATCGCAAGAGAATAGGTTGGTTTTTATTTTTTGCCATCGTTTTTATTTTACCATTGCCAATCGTTAATCCTCACCCACATGTCTTACGTTTTTATTACGTGGAAGGTTGTCCACATGCGATGCCAATCTTGAATCCACTGCAAACGTGGATAGGTCAACAATCCTTATGGGAACTTTATCTTGATGATGCAACTCCATATTTACCTTCCCCAACCTTACGAATTTCTCAGCAGGAAGGCTTTACGAATTATATTGGATCAAATGCAATTAAAGATGCGATAGAAACAAATGTTTTTATGATGCCTTTTCCATAGTAATCACGGTTGAAATTTGATAAAATTAGGTTGTATTATTTTATGGAATTTCAATCACAACTAAACCCTAAACAATGGCAAGCGGTTTCAACGCAATCGCGGTATGTTCGCATCATCGCCGGTGCAGGTAGCGGAAAGACGAGAGTCCTCACCTATCGACTTGCTTATTTAATACGCGAAAAGGAAGTTTTACCTGAACAAATCCTAGCGATTACCTTCACCAATAAAGTTGCAAAAGAAATGTTAACGCGTGCGAATCTGCTTGTTCCCAACTTAGGCAATCGATTAAAGATCATGACTTATCATAGCTTTGCAGCAAGGTTTCTCCGTCGAGAAATTTTTCGCTTAGGTTATCCAACCAGTTTCACCATTCTCGATGATGACGACCAACAAAAACTTGTGAAGACGATCGCGGAAGAAAAAGGCTTTCGCCGTGGTGATGATATCGTTAAAGTCGCATTAAGATACATTGCTGAACAAAAATCCCTTGGTCAATTACCTTCCGATATACGCATCGATTATGAACGGTTTCCATCCGAAAAATTATGTTTGGCTTTTTATGAATCTTATGAAGAAAAATTGAAAAAAATGGCAAACCTTGATTTTGATGATTTGTTAATTAAAAGTATTGAAATCCTTCAAAAGTATCCAGAGGTTCAAGCGAAATGGCAAGGGAATTATGAGCATATTCTTGTCGATGAATTTCAAGACACGAATGATGTTCAGTATCGATTACTACGTTTAATTTTAAGCAAACATACTTCACTTTATGTGGTCGGTGATCCTGACCAAACCATTTATTCATGGCGTGGTGCAAACCCAAAAATCATTTTAGACTTAACCAATGAATTCACGATTGATACGATTATCCTTAACCAAAACTATCGCTCAACCAAACCGATTCTTGATCTTGCTAACCTCCTTATCGATCACAATCAGAATCGCGTCAAGAAAGATTTATTTACCGATTTGTTAGAAGGTCAACCGGTGACCCATCAACGTTACTTTAATCGTGAAGAAGAAGCGCACGCGGTTGTTCAATCGATTCATCGGTTGATACAGCAAGGTAAATCCGCCAAAGATATGGTCATTCTCTATCGGGCAAACTATTTAACACTCCCTTTTGAAAAAGCATTAACGAGACAACAAATTCCCTTTCGTATTTTTGGTGGGATGAGATTTTATCAACGCCAAGAAATCAAAGATGCTGTCGCCTATTTTAAATTGATTCTCAATCCACAAGATGATTTGTCTTTTGAACGCATCATTAACGTGCCTCGTCGGGGGATTGGTGAAGTGACGTTTCAACAATTAAAAGCTTTAGCGTCCTCGCGTAATCTATCTTTATATGATGCAAGTGTTGGTCTTGATATGTTTGCCGATGTGAATAATAAATTAAAAGTTCAATTGAAACCGATGATGGAAACCATTGAGATGTATCGAATTCGGTTAACCACAGAAGGATTAAATCTGCGCCAAGAAGCTGAAGACTTTTTAAGAAAACTAGGATATTTACAAAGTCTTGACCAAGGTGATGAAGAAGACCGTTTAGAAAACGTCTATACCTTATTGGATGATCTTGAAGAATTTTTGGATCGAAGTGAAGACGCGACTTTTGGTCAATATTTAGAAAACATTTCCTTAATGTCTGCACAAGACGAAGTCGTCAATGACAATGCAGTTTCTTTAATGACCGTCCATACGGCAAAGGGATTAGAGTTTGATCATGTCTTTGTGATTGGTTTAAATGAAGGTGTCTTTCCATCGATGCGAACGCTTGATGATTCGGCTTATTTAGGATTAGAAGAAGAAAGACGCTTATGTTACGTTGCCTTTACCCGTGCTAAAAAAACACTTACCTTAACGTGTGCGAGTGATTTTTCGTTTGTTATTGGCGGTAATTTAACCCCGTCACGTTTTTTTAAAGAAGCAGGTTTAAGCTTCAAAACCATGTATCAAGAACATGGGCAGGTTGGTTCGCAACCCATTCAACCAAGTCAACCTTCCCGGCTTGGTGTTGTTCACGCAGGTCAACTTGATATTCCCACCCAACATAAAGAAAAAATTCAATGGCAAGTTGGCGATGCTTGTACCCATGAAAGTTTTGGCGCAGGGAAAATTGTGAATATTATATCCAGTGAGATTGTGGAAATTGCATTTGCTCAACTTGCGCAAACCAAAAAACTCGTTGCCCAACATCCCAAGTTAAGCAAGGTCAAATAAACCATGGATATCGAACAACGCATTTTAAAACTAAGAGCCTTATTAAACCAATACAACCATGAGTATTATGTTTTAAACCAATCCAGCATCGATGATGCAACCTATGATCGATTGATGCAGGAGCTCATGGATTTAGAAAAGAAGTATCCGCAATTTGCTTCTGCGCATTCACCAAGTCAACGGGTTGGTGGATCGATTCAATCATCCTTTCAAAAAATCACCCACACGCGCATGATGCTTTCTTTGGCCAATGCGTATGATGAAAAAGATGTTCGGGCCTTTAATCAACGCGTAATGGATACTCTTAACTCAATAAAGCCAATTGATTATGTGTGTGAATTAAAAATCGATGGTCTTGCCATCAGCATCGAATATCGCTTAGGAAAATTAGTGTATGCGGCCACCCGTGGCGATGGTGAGGTGGGTGAAGATGTTACCCAAAACATTAAAACCATTAAGTCTATTCCGTTAACCATTCCAGATTTACGAATCATTGAAGTGCGTGGTGAAGTGTATATGACAAGAAAAGTTTTTCAGCAATTAAATAACCAACGATCTGCTAATGATGAACCTTTGCTTGCCAATCCACGAAACGCTGCTGCTGGATCGATTCGTCAATTGGATGCGTCCATGACCGCATCGCGTCAGCTCGATGCATTTCTTTATTATGTGGTCAATGCTAATGAACTAGGCCTAACGACCCATGACCAATCCTTAACATTTTTAAAACAACAAGGTTTTAAAGTGAACCCTGAATCGCGGACTGTCAAAGGCGTCGATCAAGTGCTTGCATATATTCGCGACTATGAACACCAACGTCCCGATCTTGCTTATGATACCGATGGGATTGTCATCAAAGTCAATACGCTTCACGATCATCAACGGTTAGGATACACCGCGAAAACACCGCGTTGGGCGATAGCTTATAAGTATCCTCCTGAGCTTGTGAAAACCACATTAGAACAAGTGATTTTTACGGTTGGTCGCACCGGTAAAATTACCCCTAATGCGGTATTAACACCTGTTCGGGTTTCTGGAAGTATGATTGCAAGAGCGACCTTACACAATGAAGATTTTATGATGTTAAAAGATTTACATATCGGTGACCAAGTTTGGATTCGTAAGGCAGGAGAAGTGATCCCTGAAGTGGTGCAAGTAGATTCTAACCATCGAAAGACCAATGCGATCAAAGTCAAGATGATTACCCATTGCCCGGCGTGTGGTGCTACTTTAGAAAAAATCGAGGCGATGCACTTTTGTAAAAATCCAAATTGTCGTGCAAGACATGTTGAATCCTTAATTCATTTTGTCTCCAAAGTCGCGATGGACATCAAGGGTTTGGGAGAAAAAATCATTGAAGATTTATATGAAGCTGGCTTGATTCAATCCATTCCCGACCTTTATAAACTTTATCTTAAAAAAGATGCATTACTTGAAATGGACGGATATTCCGATAAATCCGTTGACCAATTGCTGACATCCATTGAGTCGAGTAAACAACGAAGCCTAGAAAAATTAATCGTCGGATTAGGAATCAAAGAAGTGGGAGAAAAAACGGCGAAACAATTGGCAAAGCGATTCAAAATGTTGCCAAACCTTGCAAAAGCCTCCGCCCAAGATTTAATGGCAATGGATGATACTGGTCCAGTCGTGACAGATGCAATTCTTGACTATTTTAAGAAACCCGAAAACCAACAACTCATCGAGGCATTAAAAGTCCTTGGTCTCAACATGAATTATTTAGGATTGGCATCGACGACCCAAACGTTCTTTACCGATAAAACTGTCGTTATTACTGGATCTTTCAACGACTTTACACGGGAAGCATTGAGCGAAAAACTTGAAGCGATGGGTGCAAAAGTAAGCGGGAGTATTTCCAAAAATACCCATTACCTAATTCATGGCCAAGATGCTGGGAGCAAGCTTGCCAAAGCGCAAAGTCTTGGTGTTTCCTTAATTGATGAGGTTGGCCTATTGGCAATTTTATCGAAAGAAAAGGTATAATAATTTTCAATGAAAAAGATTGATTTACCATTATTAAAAGATGCCAGTACAAGACTTCTTTTTGAGATGACCGAAGCTCAATACCAAGTCTTAATTCAAGAATTTGATATCTTACTTCAACAAATGGCATTGATTGGAAAAATTATCGGTGTTGACTCGGTTACGCCAATGACCTTTCCTTTTCCAGTTTCAACCAACGTGTTAAGGCCAGATCAACCCACCCAACCTTTATCCCAATCCGAAGCAACCAAGAATGCTGCTCATGTTTCCCAAGGACAAATCAAATTACCGAAGGTGGTTGGCTAAATGCATATTCTAGATCGGACCATTGTCGGTATTCATGATGCCTTGGTCAAAAAGGAAACCACCCCACTTGCCTTAACCAAAGAAGCGATTGCAAGGGCAAAAGCGGATGCTTGGAATAGTTTTGAAATGGTCACCGAAACCGTTGCGCTTGCGCAAGCAAGTGCTTTGACTACACCGGAAAAAGATAATTTATTTTGGGGAATTCCCTTCGTCATCAAAGATAATTTTTCTACAAAAGGTTTAGAAACGACCGCGGGAAGTAACATCCTTAAAGGATATGTGCCGTTATATGATGCAACCGTTTATGAAAAATTAATCCAAGCAAAAGCAATTTTAATTGGCAAAACCACCTTAGATGAACTCGCAATGGGTGGAACCGGCATGACCGGCCACAAAGGATGGCAATATAATCCTTATGATCCATCTAAGCAAAGACAAATTGGTGGTAGTAGTTCAGGATCTGCTGCTGCGGTAGCAAGTAGCATCGTTCCTTTTTCATTAGGTAGTGACACTGGGGACTCGGTGAGAAAACCGGCAAGTTATGCTGGTCTGGTTGGCTTTAAACCAACCTGGGGACTCATTTCCCGTTATGGTTTATTTCCCTTTGCTCCATCGTTAGATCATGTGGCCTACTTCACAAGATCGGTTGCCGATGCCGCAGTATTAACCACCTTGTTAAGCGGCTATGATGCCCAAGATGCAACCAGTCATCAAGCACCCAAACAAAGCTACCAACTTCAACAAACCATTCGTGGAAAGAAAATCGCGATCCTTAAAGAAGTCATTGACACCATTTCCAATCCAACGATTTTAAAAGCCTTTCAACAATCCACGGATGCTTTAAAAAAAGCTGGTGCGAGTGTGGATACCGTTTCCTTT
>CAZOHK010000056.1:0-6041 GCA_964579925.1 uncultured Staphylococcus sp.
CGCAAGATGACCGCATCCGCTTGAATTCCTAGACCTCTTAATTCTTTTAAACTATGTTGGGTGGGTTTGGTTTTAAACTCACCAGTGGTAGCAATATAAGGAATCAACGTCGTATGGATATAAAAGGTATTTTCGCTTCCACGATCACGCCGAAATTGACGAATCGCTTCGATAAATGGTAAAGATTCGATATCTCCAACGGTGCCACCAATTTCAACAATGATGATATCGGGTGATAAGGCTTTTTCAAGTTTAATCAACCGTTGTTTAATCGCATCCGTGATGTGTGGGATAACTTGAATCGTCGCCCCTAAATAATCGCCCACCCGTTCTTTTTTGATGACTTCTTCATAAATTTGTCCAGCGGTAACACTGGATAACTTGGTAATCGGTTCATCGATAAAACGTTCGTAATGACCTAAATCTAGATCGGTTTCTGCCCCATCTTCGGTGACAAACACTTCACCATGTTGATAAGGTGACATCGTTCCAGGGTCCACATTTAAATACGGATCAAACTTTAATGAACTGACTTTATACCCATGGCGTTTAAACAATTGGCCAATCGCAGCAGCAGAAATACCTTTGCCTAATCCGGAAACAACCCCGCCTGTTACAAATAAAAATTTCGCCATAGGTTAATTTTATGCTTAAATTCAAAAAAGTTTTGTAAATTTATTTAATGATAATTTGGCATTGATCAAAATATATCGATTCATAAAATTTTAGGGAACCAGCCATAATCATCAAGAAACCTAATTCATTCTTAATAGTTTCTAGTTTTTACCAATGGTTGGAAAAATGGATAGAGGATAAACTGAATCGAGTAAGACATCGTTTCGTTTGAACGTGTCGTTTTTTTCAATGATCCAGTTCTTTTTAAATTGTAGATTTAGCTTGTTGGCAATCGTATATAAGGAATCGCTTGTATTTCCATTGAGGTGATATAAACCACTCGGATGATCAAACGTTAAATTCACCAAAGCATCGCTAGTGTCATTAAGCCATGAAGTTGAAGGATAAAACTGATCACTGACGACAATCTTTCCTTGTTGGTTGATTTGATCTTGGAAAAAGCGAAACATGTTGTTCGTGTTGGTTCGTTGCTGAGGATCGATTTGCCAACCAATGCGAATCACATACGCGTTGGGATTTGCTTTCAAGACTGCTTGTTCACATTGATATTTATACAAGCCATAACCTTGCTTCGCGTTTACCTGGGCTGACAAATGATACGGTCCAGCAGCATTATCATCAAAGACCGATGCAGTGGAGACATACACAAAAGGCAGATCGTGTTGATCAGCGTAGCTCGCCAAGGCTTCAGCCCAAGCGATTGGACCTAACGCCAAATGAAAGATGATCGTTGGTTGAACAAGGTTAATATCCGCAAGGGAAAGGGAAATGTCTTGAACTTCATTGACTCGAATATGGTGCCCACCCGTGGTGAATCCTTTGGTCTTTAAGGCTTCCACAAGAAAAGGGGCAACGGTGCCAGTCAGTCCTGTAACGTAAGCGGTGGGTGTCATGCTAGTTCAATCTTAGCATTGATGACGAAACCTTATTGATTTAACTTGCTGCGAAAGGCTGCATCCATGAGCAAGGCTTGGGCATCGACTTTATCTTCATCTTTTTTGCCAGTTACTTTCACATACGTCCCATCGGCCATTAATCGCCGAGCTTTGGTGTTGTCCTTCATATAAAGATCGACATAGTTAAATAAGATTCGTTTCAATTCTGCATCTTCAATGGGGACACCAATTTCCATTCTTCTTTCGGTATTACGCGTCATTAAATCCGCGGAGGCAATATAGATTTTTTGTTGGTCACCTTTGCCGAAAATATATATACGTCCATGTTCAAGAAAGCGTGACACCACGGAACGAATCTCAACGTTATCGGTGATACCCTTGATGCCGGGAATCAAGCAACACGTTCCCCGAACATTCAAACGAATCTTGACGCCTGCTTGCGAAGCATCTTTTAAAGCATTAGAGAAATCATTGTCTGTGAGGGCATTCATTTTAAACATTAAAAATCCATCTTGGCCTTTTTGCTGTTCCGCTGCAATCAGGGATAAAAAATGCCGTTTCAAATGAAAGGGGGATACCACCAACTGTTGATAAGATTCTGAGGTCGCATTCATGCTGATGGTTTGAAAGAATGTTAAGGCTTCCATCCCAATTTTTGGGTTGGCGGTGATAAGCGAAAGATCGGTGTACTGTTCGACCGTTTTTTCATTGTAGTTACCAGTGCCCACTTGGGTAATATACTGGATGCCTTTTTTACCTCGATAGGTAATCACACATAACTTCGAGTGGATTTTCAAATAATCTAACCCATAAATAATCCGGCAACCCGCTTGTTCTAAACGCTCTGACCAGTCAATGTTGTTCTTTTCATCAAACCGGGCGCGTAGTTCAATCACCACTAAGACATCTTTGCCATTTTCTGCTGCCAAAGATAAATACTCGATAAGTTTTGCAGTTTTTCCTAAGCGATACACGGTCATCTTGATGGAGAGCACTTCTGGGTTGTTCGCTGCTTCCTTGATCAACTGAAGAAAAGGCGTCATTTTTTCATAAGGATACATCGCCAACATATCTTGTTGTTCAATTTGATCAAACATCGGGCGATTCATCACATAACGTTGGGGTAACCCTTGGCCATAAGGAGTAAACAATAAGTGGGCTTTGTGTGGTTCTGGGATATCTTTTTCTAATTCAAAAATAAAGGATTGCTTCAACGTAGCGTTGATTTCAAAGTGCTGGTATTTTGCTAAGGATAATTTTTCTAGTAAATAATCTCGCAGGGTGTTAGAAAGATCTTTGGATGTTTCTAGACGTAAAACATCACGGCGATTACGGGTTTGTAACATCTTTTTAACTTTAATGCGGACATCATTAAAAGCATCAGCTTTTTCATCCCAATTTAAATCAGCATTGCGTGACACCATCAACATCGTCTTTTCTTCGATGTCATAAGCAGAGAAAATCGTTTTTACATAATGGTACAAAATGTTAGAGGTTAAAACGATTTTAATTTTACCGGTCAAATTGAATTTAATATAGGTCGGTAAGCCTTCTGGAACAGGAATCATCCCAAAAAACTCTTTGCCTTTTTTCTTCAATCTTAATCCGATATAAAGCTGTTGGTTATTCAGATGAGGAAATGGATGATTTTCATCGATGATTTGTGGTGATAATAACGGAAGCATTTGCTCATGGAAGTAAGTTTCAATGGTATTTTTCTCTTCTTCCGTACAATCTTTAAATGAAGCAATGACCACCCCATTGTCTGCTAATTGTTCGACCAAACCAAAATAAATCTCATCACGAAGTTTGTTGGTGGTATCGACTTTTTTATAAACACTCTTGATGACTTCTTTTAACGGGAGATTTGTCCGGACATCGATTGCATCGGTATTGCGTTGAAAGATATCCAGGAGGCTGCCCACGCGAATCATAAAAAACTCATTCAAGTTATTCGTGTATATACCGACAAATTTTAAGCGTTCAAAAAGCGGGACGGTTAAGTCTGTTGCTTCTTCGAGCACTCTTGCATTAAAGTCTAACCACGATAAATCGCGATTTTGGATGTAATGAGGTTGAGCAACGCTAGTTTCGGGAAGGTCCTTTGATTGGTTTTTCATGTTTACTTACAGCTTTTTCTGGTGCTTTGACGCCCACTGTTGCTTTGACAATCCGCGTCGGCACAAGTTGTAATTTTTGCATTAAGTAACCTTCACGAACCCCATAATCTGAGACGACCACCAAAGGCCGGCCATAGGCTTTAATGATGGTTTCCAAAATTTTTAATCCTGGAAGGATGGTGTGTAATCGTTCTGGGACCACTTGAATGGCTTTCAGATAAGCATCTTTATCTTTTTCTTGAAAGAACTTAATGAGGTCTTTCACCATACTTAACGTCAATTCTTTATGATCGGTGGGTAGGGAAAGAATCGACACTGCAAGTTTTCTTGCTGCTCGAATGGTTCCGCCAACCCCATAAAGGGTTTTGGGTTTAAATGCGGGTAAATCAAGCTTATCCATTGCTTCGATAACCGCTTGTTTGATTTTTTTGAGTTCTTTATTTTTAGGAATAATTTTATTGACGTAATCAACATAAGCAGAAAGCGAACCAATTTTAATAGCTTTTGCGTAAATCACTTCTTGTTTTTCAAAGGCAACAAGTTCAGTCGAGCCGCCACCAATATCAAGCACCACACCTTTTTCAAATTTTGTATCAATCAAAACCCCTTCTAAATCGGCAAGCGCTTCTTGCTCTTCAGATAAAAGTTCTACAGGGAAAGATACGATTTTTTTAATTTTTTCAATCACCGCTAATTTATTACTGACATTACGGATTGCCGCAGTCGCAATGAGGTAATTTTCTTTGATATTCAGGTTTTGAAGAATGGTGACATAGTGCTTAATCACCGATAAAGCAGCTTGAATCCCTTCTTCTGATAGTTGATGATAGGCATTGACGTAAGACGCCAATGAAACAAATTCTTTTTTTGAGAAAATAAGTTGAACCCGTTTATCATTGATTTGATAAACATTAAGTCTGACTGTGTTAGAGCCTAAGTCAATGATTCCGTACATGGAATTAAGATAACACACTTACACCATTCAATACGAATGCATACCATCTCTTTACAAAATTAACCAATCCTTTTCAAAGCTCACCCTTAAGTAAAATGGCGATATGACTTGATTCTCCATGAAAGCATACAGGGTAAATTGTCTAAGTATTTCTTGCCGTCAATTTAGAGCTTTAAGATAATGACTCCATGATAATAGGACCATCAAGACTACTCATGTGCTCATGTTAGGAATAGATTTTATCAATGTTAAAGCCTTGTTAAAAACGGATAAGAAATCCGTTGGTTGGTTTGAATGATCATCAATTATTTATGACTACCCATTGAATTTCCTGACTATTGATAAGTGTTGATTGAATATAAATTAGCGTACGTTATAATGTACGTGAGGAAATCTTATGACCAATATCAATATCACCACCGTCCGCGCTGAATTATTCAAAATTGCTTCGTCTTGTATTAAATACAATGATGTCATTAATATTTCCACCAAAGAAGGCAATGTGATCATGATGAGCGAAGATGATTACCGCTCCATCATCGAATCCCTTCATCTAGCCGGTATCCCTGGTATGTATGAAAGCATTGTCGATGGAGTGAATACCCCAATTGCTAAAACCAAGAAACTTAAATGGAAATAGTCTTTACTAGTCAAGCAGAGAAGGATTTTGAAAGAATAAAAAGAAGTCCGATCTTACTAAAAAAAATCATCGCTTTATTAGATCTCATTGAAATCAATCCATTTGCCAATCCACCGCGGGATGAAAAACTTATTGGTTTTCAGCATGTGTATTCCCGAAGAATTAACATTCAGTATCGATTGGTTTATGAGTTGATTGAAGACAAAAAATTAATCAAAGTCATTCGGATGTGGACGCATTACGAGTAAATAAATCCATAGCATTTAAGTGGTTTATCTTTTTTGCTATTAATTTACGGATACTCAATCCGTGTGTTTAGTTGAAATGTTACCAAAAATAAAAAGGATAACTATTTCCAAAATAATAATATAATTTAGTTATAAATTTAGGGGGTAAATTTATGCAGATAAAAATGACAAAATCGTTTAGTAATTATCTAATCCTTAGCATAATCTCATTGTTCTTAGCGCTTACAGCTGCGATTTTTAATGTAACTCATTTACATCTTGATTTTGAATGGATTGGAACATCTCCTAACCGAGAAGCGTTCTATTTCTTGGTGCATAATAGATGGGTTGGATACCTTGGCATTTTATTTAACGGTCTTACATGGTCATTCGCTTATAAATGCTATGAACTATTAAAAAAAGGAAAAGCATTTGAAATATCCAATGATTCAAACTTACCGCAAAGGTAATCGTTGATTCAAGCTATCAATATTCGTTAGGATAAAAGGTGTTTTTATTTTTTTTCTACGAAAACACTTTCTGCGAATTTGCGTGAGATGATTTTCG
>CAZOHK010000057.1:0-5907 GCA_964579925.1 uncultured Staphylococcus sp.
AATCAACCTATTCCTGTTCAATTTTGGATTTGGATAAGAAATATAATCACGGATGGATCTTTTGGATTTTCTCGAAATAAAGCAACCGATGTTGGCGCTTATTATTTCTCAAAAATTCCAGCTTCTATTCAAATAAACGTTATTCCATATTTCTTATCCATACCCATTGGTATCGGAGTTGGTGTGTTGGCGGCTTTATATAAAAACAAATGGATTGATAATGTGATTTCCGTTGGAATTATGGTTTTTATATCGATTCCATATTTCGTTATCATTGTTTTAGCACAATACTTTTTCTTCTTTCAGCTGCGATGGGTACCAAGTCACGTCGTTGCTACCGCAAGCCAATTCACTGAGGACTTTTGGTGGAGCGTCTCCACTTACATTATGCCCATTACGCTTTTAACCATTGTGGGTGTTCCGGGTTTGGCAAGAAGTGTACGTGCAGAATTAACAGAACAATTAACTCAAGATTATATGTTGCTAGCCCGTTCTAAAGGTTTAACACAACGCCAAGCCACATTTAGACATGCTTTAAAAAACGCAATCGTTCCTTTCTTACCAGGTATTTTCATTGGAATTATTGGAATTATTAATGGTGGCTTAATCACCGAGAGACTATTTCGTGTAGATGGAACTGGTCGAATTTATTTAGATGCATTTAATGCTGTTCCACCGGACTATGCGATGTTAATGCTTATTAACGCCTTTGGTCAATTTGTTGGATTATTGTCCTCGATTGTTGGTGACGTATCCTACACCTTATTTGATCCTAGAATACGTGTTGGAAGTGGGAAAATCATGTCATGATGATTGATAAAAACAAACTTGTTTTAGTTCACTCTAAAAATACATATTTAGCCGATAAGCCATTAAAAACCAAGGAAATTGGTTATTATCGCGACTCATGGAATCGTTTCAAGAAAAATAAAGGCGCACTAAGTGCTTTTTATATCATTTTAGGTATTTTGTTTTTCGTTATCGTTGGGCCACAAATGAAATCTTATGATCTTGCAAAAACGCGTCCCGATGAAGCATTTAGATTTGGATACTTAGAACCTAAAATACCGATACTTGAAAATTTTGGAATCTTCGATGGCACGAGAACCATCACTGCTGGTAAAAGATTTTTACACGCTGTTGTTAATAGTTCTTTTGGTGAGGGTGTCGTTGTTTCAGGATTTCCCGAAGAATTGATTGATGACGTTAACCATCCAAATTATGCAAATGTAACAGAACTTACCGTGAGAGTTGATTCTTATCGTTACACGAATTACATTCAAAGTTATATGCCGGCAACTTATTTCTCTGACATCGATCAAGGAAAAAATCCTCTAGCTGCAGTAACACAAACGTTGACAAGGGTCCAATTTGAGCAATATCTAGCTCAAAACTACATTATTGATGTCGTTGAAATTATTGAAAGTCCAAATCCAACTAATCCAGAAGAACCCTTTATTCAATATAAAGTAAGAGTAGACCGCTTTAAAATGTTCATTGGAACATCTCCTGAAGACACTTATTTTTGGTTTGGAACGACTCGAATTGGCCAAGATTTATTTAGTGAGTTATGGTCTGGTGCGCGAATCTCGCTCATCATGGCACTTCTAGTTGTTGTTATTAACGCTGTTATTGGCCTTACGATTGGATCAATTGTTGGCTATTACGGTGGCGTTCTTGATTTACTCTTTGACCGTTTTGTTGAAATTGTGGCTTCGATACCGTTCTTATCTGTTCTTACCTTGCTAACGCTTCGATTTGGAAATGAGTTGTGGGTTATTATCTTTGCATTTACAGCGACTGGTTGGCTTGGTTCTTATGGCACAGGTCGATTACAATTCTATCGATTTAAAAATAGAGAATACGTTTTAGCTGCTCGAACGTTAGGTGCGTCTGATTTACGGATTATGTTTAAACATATTTTACCTAACACACTTGGTTTAATTGTGACCTCCTATGCGCTTGCAATTCCCGCTTTCGTTTTTACGGAAGCGTCATTCTCCTTCTTAGGAATCATTAATTATTCCAACGCTATTAGTGTCGGATTATTGATTGATCAAGGTCAACAAGAAATGCAAACATATCCATATTTATTGCTCTTTCCAGCGTTATATATTGCCATTCTAATGATTTCATTTAACTTGTTTGGTAACGGATTACGGGATGCATTTAATCCATCCTTAAGAGGGGTTGAATAATATGACTGAAAAGATTCTTTCTGTCAAAGATTTGGCCATCTCATTTAAAACACAATACGGCATTTTACATGCAATTCGTGGTGTTTCTTTTGATTTACACCGAGGTGAAACCTTGGCTATTGTTGGTGAATCTGGTTCTGGCAAAAGTGTTACATCAAGAGCAATTATGGGCCTACTTGCCGGTAACTCAATTTATGAAAATGGTGAAATCATTTATCAAGATCGTGACTTAACCAAATTACCCGAAGAATTGTTTCATGAAATTCGCGGATCAAGAATCTCAATGATTTTCCAAGACCCAATGAGTTCTTTAAATCCAATTCAAACGGTTGGTCAACAAATTTCAGAATCCCTTATTTTCAAGAGCGGTATGCCTGAAGATTTAGCAAAAAAACGTGCAGTTGAATTGATGACCCAAGTAGGAATAGCGGATGCAGAAAAACGCTATTATCAATTCCCATTCCAATTTTCTGGTGGTATGAGACAACGAATCGTTATATCAATTGCATTAGCAAACAATGCAGAAATTTTAATTTGTGACGAACCGACAACAGCACTTGACGTCACCATCCAAGGGCAAATCCTTGAACTGATTAATCAACTCAAGACTGAAAGAAATCTGTCTGTTATTTTCATTACACATGACTTAGGTGTTGTTGCAAATATGGCTGATCGAATTGCGGTTATGTATGCTGGTAAAATTGTAGAAATTGGTAAAGCCGAAGAAGTATTTTATAATCCTAAACACCCTTACACATGGGCCTTATTATCATCGATGCCAAACCTCGCTACCTCAAATAGATTAGATGCTATTCCGGGCACACCACCCAATATGATTTTCCCTCCAAAAGGTGATCCATTTGCCGAAAGAAATAAATACGCGATGGAAATTGATTTTGAGCAAGAACCGCCTCTATTTAAAGTGTCTGATACTCATTATGCTGCGACTTGGTTACTGCATCCAGACGCACCAAAAGTCAATCTACCTGAAGCCGTTATCACCCTTCAAAAGAATCGTGGGAAGATTAATAAATAAATATGGCAAACATGATTGATTACACCGAAAAGGTGTTACAAGTTAAAAATTTAAAGAAGTATTTTCGTGTTGGTTCTGGTCGTCGTAAATTAATGGTTCCCGCCGTTGATGATGTGACTTTAGACGTCTATAAGCGCGAAGTTTTTGGTGTTGTTGGTGAATCTGGATCTGGTAAAACCACTTTGGGTAGAACCATTATTAAACTTTATCAACCAACGGATGGCACTGTGATTTTAAACAACATCACCATCAGTGCAGGTATCCAAGGTTACCTTGAAAAAATCACCGAAATTAAACGTCAACTTAACGAAGACATTTTAAAATTAAATCCTGCAAAAATTAGAGGTATCGAACTTAAAAAAGAAGTTAAAGCAAAAATCGATAAACTTCAATTTGAAAAACAAGAGTTATTAAAACAAAAAGAACAAGAACTAAAAGTTATTTCTAAGCAATTTGATCAATACAGAGCTGACAAATATCAAATTACTGCACTTATGCAAATCGAAATTCAAAAGGTTGTTTTTGATTTCAACCAAAAAGTCATGAAGACAAAGCAATCGATGCAAAATGAAGCGTTACTAAAATTTAATAATGAAATTAAAATTGCAAACGATAAATTAGCACATAAATTAAGTGGATTAAAGGATTCGGCAGCATTAGATGCTAAAACAATCGAAGATCGAATTGCAACGTTAAAATTAGAGCACAATGCATTAATTCAGAAACTTAAAGTCGCTTATGAACCGCAAATTCAAACAAATGCGACAAAAGTCTTAACAAAAACTAAAGTCAATGCGATGATTAATCAATTTACCATTGAAAAAAACAAAGCTTTGACAACTATCAAAGAAAAGTTTCAAAAAGATTTATCCTTGTTAGTTGCCCCCGATAAGTCGAAATACGACAAAGAAATTAAAGAAGTTTCGGCTCTTTTTTCTCAAAAAACTGAAGCAATCAACAAGAAAATAACGCAATTAAAAGTCAAACTCAATCAAGATCTTGCAAAGTTACCTATTGCTAAAACGATGATGGAAAATCAAAGCAAGGTTAAGGAGCAAGTTCAAAAACTTAAGACAATCGCTAATCTTAAAATTAAGGAACTCCAATCTAAAATTGCTGATGCGAAGAGAATTAATAATTCGAAAGATACCTTAAAAGAATCGCAAAAAATGCAAATGATCTTCCAAGATCCCATTTCTTCACTCAATCCACGGATGACAGTTAAAGAAATTATTAGTGAAGGCCTTGTTATTCAAGGAAACACGAGTAAAAAAGACATTGAAAAGAAGGTTGCTGAAGTCTTAACACTTGTTGGGTTGTCGCCAGAATATGCTTCTCGTTATCCACATGAGTTTTCTGGAGGTCAACGTCAACGGATTGGTGTTGCACGTGCGTTAATCATGGATCCAAACGTCATTATTGCTGATGAACCCATTTCAGCCCTTGATGTCTCAATTCGGGCTCAAGTCATTAACTTATTATTTACACTTAGAGAAAAACTTGGCTTAACCATTCTTTTTATTGCCCACGATTTATCCGTTGTTCGATTCTTTTGTGATCGAATTGCCGTTATGTATAACGGTAAAGTAGTAGAAATGGCTAGTTCGGAAGAGTTATTTAAAAATCCATTACATCCATACACCGTTTCACTACTGTCCGCTATCCCTCAACCAGACCCAGACTATGAAAAAAATCGTAAACGTATTCACTATAATCCAAGAGTTCACCAATATAGTCCAACCAATTTACCCAAACTTAGAGAAGTCTCTAAAGACCATTTAGTTCTTTTAAGTGATGCTGAATTCGCTCAAATTGAAAAAAAACCTATGATGAAAGATAAGAAGGGGGCATAACACATGAAACACACACGATTCATAACCGGATCGATTGCAGCGCTCATTCTTTTAGCAAGTTGCAATGGCGCATCAGAAACCCCTGCGTATAATGTCTACTTTTTTACTGCTAATAACAACGCATCGACTGTTGATACCATTTTTGATCAAGAAGTTGGCACGTTGATTCAAAGACCAGAAGATCCGACACGATCTGGTTTTGATTTTGTGGCCTGGTATCTTGATCTCTCCTTAACGATTGAATGGGATTTTGAATCGGATGTGATGCCAAGTGCTTCGATTGTGTTATATGCAAAGTGGGTCCCCACCATTCGCACGATTACTTATGATTTAAATGATGGTGAAATGATAAACCAAGATTATCCAACAACATTCTTACCTGGTTCCACATTTGTTCTTCCCCAAGCAAGGCGAACGGGCTATTTATTCCGCGGTTGGTTTTTATATGACCAAATCCTAGAAAATTACCCCAACAACGAAGGTACTAAACCAGGCGATGCTGCGCTAACAACCTTACCAACAAACGCATTTGAGGACATTGTACTGTTTGCACACTGGCAATCCATTAAGGCTGTAGTTACTTTCCGGTCAAACCACCCAGGTGGAACATCGGTTGTTCCAAATCCTGGTAACCGCATTGTTGCTTATGGCACAGTCATCGACTATGGAACCACTTTCCCAAGTGATTTTGGAACTGTTGCCGGTTATACCTTTATCGGATGGAACTCACGCGCAGATGGTACCGGAACTTGGTATCCCAACGGCGGCATCTTTACTCGCACTTTAGCGATTACCCTTTATGGTCAATGGCAAAGCGCTT
>CAZOHK010000058.1:0-5864 GCA_964579925.1 uncultured Staphylococcus sp.
GTTGATAAAATGCGATTACTGGGCATTTATGCTCATCGCTTTATTGAAAGTTGTATAATAACTCTCGGTTACCAATCACCATGAAATACTTAACTTTGCTTTACCGCTTTACAAAAGGTTATCGAAAGCGTTATTTGTTGTCATTTTTAATCCTTTTCTTTGCTTTAACCTTTTTGTTATTAGCAAACTTTTCAACAAAAATTCTTGTTGATACGTTACAGGGTGTTACACCTTCTGGACCGATTGACACATTTTTAACCGGTTTATTAGGTGGTCAAACTTATCTTCGTGATAACTTATGGTTATTGGCGTTGTTCATCTTGTTGTTGGGTGCATCTCGTGCTTTGATGTTCTTTTCTAGGCTTCTCATTCGAGGATTTATGGATGTGAACTTAGGAAGAGATTTACAACTCGACTTGTTTTATCATATTGAACGCCTTCCATATGCTTATA
Organism: uncultured Staphylococcus sp.; assembly: GCA_964579925.1. Classification (GTDB taxonomy): domain Bacteria; phylum Bacillota_I; class Bacilli_A; order RFN20; family CAG-826; genus UBA970. The sequence continues at coordinate 454 of CAZOHK010000058.1, forward strand.
TCAAAAAAAATAAAAGTGGCGATCTCATACAGACATGTACCAAAGATCTTGATATTGTTCGTAACTTCTTGGTAAGACAAGTCAATTCAATTGTCTATACCATTTTTCTTACCACAATTGCTTTTGCAATCTTATTGACCGTTTCATGGCAAATCGCTTTATCAAGTACGATTGTTCTTCCTTTCATGTTCTTGTATGCTTTTGCATTAATTAAAAGGGTTAGAAAACTCTTTAAAATCACTGAAGATAGTGATGGACTGGTTTCGGCTAAAATTGAAGAAACCCTATCCGGTATCCGTTTGGTCAAGGCTTATAACAATGAGACATATGAAATTGAAGATTTTAAGAACCATTTAAAAGACTACAAGAAAAAGTTTATAAAGTGGAGATTAACGAGTTCCTTCTTCTTTTCTTCTACTGATATTTTGGTATTCGGTCAAATAGCCTTAACCTCCGTATTTGGTGTTTATCTTGCGGTAACAGGTGATATATCGGTAGGAACATTTGTAGTGGCTTTACAATTCGTAGGTCAAGTCGTGTGGCCAGTCCGAGATGTGGCAATGACGCTTTCAAATTTAGCTCAAGCGATGGCATCTATTGATCGTTTAAATATCATCCTAAATCAACCCTTAGAGGATATCGAATCTGGCATACGTCCCACGATTAAAGGCGGCATTGAGTTTAAAGATATGTCATTTAATTATGATGATAGTGATGAAGTCGTTATTAAAAACTTTAACCTTTCCATCAAACCTGGGGAAACCGTCGCCATCATGGGAAAAACAGGTTCTGGCAAATCAACGCTTTCACATTTACTGACTAGACTATACGATTATACAAATGGTTCAATAAAAATCGATGGTCATGAATTAAAATCTATCGCCAAAGAACATATAAGAAGGCAAATCGCGACCGTTTTACAAGAACCATTTTTATTTTCAAAAACCATCATTAACAACTTAAAAATTGCAAATAGTCAAGCGTCGGTTGAAGATATTCAAAAAGCAGCTCAAATTGCGGATATACATAAATCGATCATCAATTTTAAAGACGGTTATGACACCCGGGTTGGTGAAAAGGGTGTGACCTTATCGGGTGGACAAAAGCAACGACTTGTCATAGCTCGCACGATTATTTCAAAAGCACCCATCCTAGTCTTTGATGATTCTTTATCCGCGGTTGATACGGAAACGGATATGAACATTCGTTCCGCATTAAAACAACGACAACTGCAATCAACAACACTTATCATTACGCATCGTGTTGCCACCGCAAAGGACGCGGATAAGATTATTGTTTTGGATCAAGGCAAAATCGCAGAAATTGGTACCCATGATCAGTTAATTCATCAATCCGGTCTTTACAAACGAATCTTTGAAATTCAAACGAGGATGGTTTAATCATGGCAAGTTTTTCATTCGAAGAAGAAGCATTATCTAAGAAACTTAACTTTTCAAGTTGGGGAAAAATTGCCAAGTATGCCTTTCGTCGTTATTGGTTACTGCTGATGATGCTTAGTTTGATGTTATTGATTACCTTTCATGATGGAAGCTTTGTACCTTTATTAAACCGCGCGATTATTCGTTCCTTAACTTCTTTAGAAACGAGTCAAATTGATAATCTCATCATTGAGGTTAATTTCCTATTCGGGTTTGACTTTAACTTAAGTTTTCTTCAGTATATCGGCATTACCATTATTGGAATTTTCATACGAGCTATTGCAATTTATTTACTCTTTTTCATTACCAATTATCTAGAAATGTCAGTTTATATCGATATAAGGGAAGATGCTTTTTCCCAAGTGCAAAAACTTTCCTTTTCATATTTTGATAAAACCTCTTCAGGCTGGTTAATTGCAAGACTTCAATCCGACACGAGTAAGATCTCAGATATGATTTCTTGGGGTATTACCCGATTTGTTTGGATAACCTTTGAGTTAGTTTTTATTCTGATTACAATGTTTATCATCTCTTGGCAAATGTCCCTTGTTCTTCTTGCGACGGTGCCAATCATGATCGTGATTGCTCCTTTTTTCCAATTTCGCATTCTAAAGCTATCAAGAAATGCGCGTAATGCTTTTTCTAAATATGTTGCATGGTTAGCTGAGGTCATCGCTGGGGCAAAAACCATTAAAACGTTAGCGATTGAATCCAACGTACAAAAAGAAGCCAATGATATTGTCACCGATATCCGAGATAAAGCATGGAAAACTGCAAAAACTCAAGCTTTCTTTTATCCTTCGGTTACCTTGATATCCTCGATTACAACGGGGATTGTAGTGTTTGTAGGATCAGCATTAATGTTAAACAATACGATTATTTATGATGTTTCCATTTTTGTCCTCTTCATCGGTTTTGTTTCTTCACTTTATAACCCCATTCAAGAATTCGTCGACTTATTTACCGAGCTGATGGCATCCCAATCGTCGGTTGAAAAAATCCTTTCCTTGATTGAAACCAAACCCATCATTGTGGATACTACTGAGGTTGAAAAAAAATATGGGTCACTCCTTAACCCTAATGTCCTCGCTTATGAACCAATGAAAGGTGACATTGAGTTTAAGAATGTTTCCTTTTCATACAATCCTGGTGTAGAAATCATTCACCAAATGAATTTAACCATCCCTCGTGGGCAAACGGTGGCAATTGTCGGAGAAACCGGAAGTGGCAAATCCACCACGGTCAATCTCTTGTGCCGATTTTATGAACCCTCTTTAGGAGAATTAAAAATCGATGGAGAGGATTATCGTACGCGGTCTGTGGGATGGTTACGCCACCACATCGGTTATGTGCAACAAACCCCTTTTATCTTCTCTGGTACCATTCGTAAAAACATCGCCTATGGAAAATTGAATGCAACTGAAGATGACATACTGAAGGCAAGTCAAGCGGTTGGTGCCCATGAATTTATCATGGCGTTACCAAAGGGTTATGCCACCATCCTACGCGATGGAGGTAGTGATCTATCCGTTGGACAAAAACAACTCATTGCCTTTGCTAGGGCGATTGTGCGTAATCCAAGTATCATGATTTTGGATGAAGCAACCTCATCGATTGACACCGAAACCGAAGCGATGATCCAAAAAGCAGTCAATCAAACGTTAAAAGGTAGAACGTCGATTATCATCGCCCACCGACTTTCAACGGTGGTTGATGCTGATCGTATTTTGGTGATGTCTTCAGGTAAGATTATCGAAGATGGTAGCCACCGAACATTGATGCTCCAAAAAGGTGTTTACCATAAGTTATACATGAATCAATTTGCAGAACTTAAAGTTGAACAGCAAATAGAAACCTTTGATACACAAATTGCAAATTTAAAGTGATCGTTTGGGGTTCGCAACCACAAAAAAACGAATAATCACATACATGATTGGAATGGGCAGGATTGCAGAAAAAGCATACGCAATTTCAAAAGGCAAACCAAACCACGTTTCAAAAATGAAGATGAAACCTTGCTGTAAAAGGTAATTAGGAATGCTTGATAAGGGGTAGATTAATAGCCTTTTGAGTTGCCACTTGGTTCGAAATGACAGCAGCGTTTGTAAGGTATAAGAAACCGGAAATAAAATCATGAACATGATTGTATTCGATACATCAAGAATCGGTTGTTCACTCCATGGTAAAACCAACCATTTTGGTTCATCCATAAACCAGGTGTAACGAAGCGCTAAGGTCATTAAATACCCAAGGCCTGTATTGATGGCTCCAACAAAAAGAAAACGAATGAATGGTTTTTCCCACCATGTCCAAAAAAGTATTTCAAAGCGATAACCGAGCGTGTCTATTTTTTTAAATAGGAAAGTTTTCATGAAGTTATTTTAACACAAAGAAAAAACCCTTTCGATGACGAAAGGGTTTTAAAATTGATGGTTTCGTTGATTTTAGAAAGCAACTTTGACTGATTTACGTTCTGCAACATCATCTAATTTAAAGAGTTCAGCTTCCTTAAATTTGAAAGCATTGGCAATGATATTTGAAGGGAACACTTCACGGCGATTGTTATAAGACAACACTACGTCGTTATAAAATTGACGGGTAAAGGAAATTTTGTCTTCCGTGTCCTTTAAGGTGTCTTGAAGTTTTAAGAAACCTTGGTCAGCTTTCAACACTGGGTATTGTTCGACGACAACCGCAAGTCTACCTAAGGTTTGACCTAACATCGAGTTTGCTTGTGCCATTTCCCCAACGTTGCCAGTATTCGATCCCTTGTCATACATTTTACGAGCGTCTGCAAAGTTCATGAAAATGTCTTTTTCTTGCTTTGCATAGCCCTTGACGGTTTCAACAATGTTTGGAATTAAATCAAAACGACGTTTTAATTGAACGTCAATTTGTGACCATGAATTCTTAACCTTGTTTCTTGATTGAACTAAGGTGTTATACACACCAATAACCCATGCTCCAACGATAAGTATGATGCCGAGTATGATGGCGAATGTAATTAATAATCCCATTTAATTTTCTCCTTGAAATTAATTTTAACACGATTTTTTAGAATTGATAGTAAGTCTTTGGTTAGGTTAGCGAATTCTTACACCGCTACCACCGCCACCTCTAGAACCGCCACCGCCACCAAATCCACCGCCACCCCGACCGGAAGAATTGTTTCGTTGAGCTTGAGCTTGAGTAATGGTTTGTTGGGCACTAACAAACGAGCGAGCCATCATCCGATTCGAATGAAGGTAAAATCCAGGATAACGGAAGGTTGCTGATTTGTTTAACTCATTGGTTTGATTGAGTTGTTGGTATTTGAATCGAATTTGTTTTTCAACCAAATCTGCGATCCCAAAGGCAGTCGCATAAACCATGTAATGTTCCCAAATGGTCATCCCTGGCATTGGATAATCTTTAATATTTGTAAACTCTTTAAGGAATTTTTCAAATGCTCTCCAACGCACAAAGTCTTCGTTGCCTTTCTTTGAACGTCTTTCAATTGAATTGAGATAAGAACCAAAAAGAATCGATAGACCAAAGAGAATTCCACCAACGATACCCGTGTAGGAACCAAGGACCAAAAGGTATCTGGTTAAGATGAATCCGATCCCAAGCAAAACGGTTAATCCTAGAATGGCTCCGTTTTTTTGTGCTGGTTCTTTGACGTTGTCAAATAAGGATTCACTTTGGGCTGCAGTAACCACAGCGCGGTTAAATGATTGATTTTCTGTCATATAACGAATCGCTTGGTTTTCTTTTTTGGTAAACGCTTCAAGTTGGTTTAACGATAACGTATCTCCGCCTGCAACCAAACCAAAGAACCATTGAATCAATTGCTTTTCGTGGGCGAGTAATTTGGTTTGATCGGATTCTTTATTGAGCTTCATCACATAATTAACTTTCGTTTCCGTTAACGATTCTGTACCAGCATCCAATAAAATATATTTTCTGCGAATCAAATCCATTAATGTGGCG
>CAZOHK010000059.1:0-5863 GCA_964579925.1 uncultured Staphylococcus sp.
GACACCCATTCATGACAACGCCTGTGGGTGTGTCAGCAACCTCGCACTTCAACGCTAAGACACGAAAATGATTTTACCCTTGGTTATCGACCGTGTCAACACTTTTTAGATGGAAAGATTTTTACAAAACGAACATCGCATCGCCAAAACTAAAGAAACGATACTGATGATCAATTGCGACTTGATAAATCCTTAGAAGTTCTTCCCGCCCTATAAAGGCTGACACCATCATCACAAGCGTCGATTTCGGAAGGTGGAAATTCGTAATTAATCCTTGAATCGTGGAAAACGTATAGCCTGGGGTGATAAAAATGTTGGTTTTTGCCTTTTCTGATACAAATTTGCCATGTTTTTGCCAATTTGCTTCTAAGGTTCTCGTTGCAGTGGTTCCGATAGCAATGAGTCGTTTTTGATTGGCTTTTGCCAGGTTAAGTGCTTGGGCGGCATATGCATCCACTTCATAACGCTCCTCATGCATGACATGGTCTTCGGTTTTTTCAACTTTGACAGGTTTAAATGTCCCTAAACCGATTTGTAAGGTGATATCCACCATTTGAATGCCACGGTTGGTCAATTGATCAATTAAAGGTTGTGTAAAGTGAAAACCTGCCGTCGGGGCAGCTGCCGATCCGGGGACTTTTGCATACACCGTTTGATACCGATCTGGATCTTGGAGATTGGCTTTAATGTAAGGGGGGAGAGGAACCGTGCCAAGATGGGCAAGGACTTCAAGAAAAATTCCCTTAAATTCAAATGTAAAAATACGATTGCCATCTTCTTCAACTTTCATACATGTGGCTTTTAGTTCACCTTGACCAAACGTTATGACGGTTCCTTCTTTGACTACTTTCGCATTGCCAACCAAACATCGATATTGCCGTTGACCAAGATCATCCAAAAGCAGCAATTCAACATGGGCTTGGGTGGAAACTTTTGTCCCAAACAATCGAGCAGGTATCACCTTGGTGTTATTGCGAATCAGCACATCATCAGCCTTCAGATAGTCGCCAATGTTTTTAAACAAACGATGCTCAATCGTTTTCGTCGCACGGTGATAAACAAGCAACCTACTTTCATCGCGTTTTTCCGATGGGGTTTGGGCGATTAAGGATGGTGGTAAATGAAAATCAAAGAGACGAATATCCATTAGAAACCTCGGTCATCGCCATAATCCGATAACACTTTAGCGGCATAGGCTTGAAATTGATCTTTTTCAATCGCCACTCTTGCACCCTCGACGATGCGTATTAAGAATCTTAAATTATGAATGGACATGAGGCGTTTGCCTAACATTTCTTCACTGCGAAAAAGGTGACGCAAATAAGCCCGTGAATAATGTTTGCATGTCTGACAATCACACGTTGAATCAACGGGTTTAAAATCCTTTTCATATTGAGCATCCTTGATGTTAATGCGTCCGGTGGATGTCATTAAGGCACCATGACGTGCCAATCGTGTAGGTAAGACACAATCAAACATATCCACGCCTTGACCAATCGCCTCTAGGATATAGTCCAACGATCCAATGCCCATGACATAACGAGGTTTGTCTAATGGTAAAAAGGGAATTGCTGATTGAATCATCGAGGAAAAAATGGGTTTAGGTTCACCGATCGATGTACCCCCAATCGCAAATCCATCAAAGGGTAAAGCGGTGGTGGCTTTTGCAGACCATGCACGCAGGTCGGGAAATTCTCCGCCTTGAACGATGCCAAATAAAGCTTGATGCTGACCGCGTGGGGTTGCAAGGCAACGTTTTGCCCACCTTATCGTGCGTTCGGTACTTGCGGTAGCATAGGCAAGATCAGCTGGGTATGGAATACATTCATCAAATGCCATGATAATATCTGCACCAATTTGTTTTTGTTTTTCAATTGCCAATTCAGGGGTTAAGGTCATCAAATCCCCATTCAAGTGGTTCCGAAAGGTAACACCTTCTTCAGAGATGATGCGATTTTTCGCCAAAGAAAAAACTTGAAAACCACCGGAATCCGTGAGGATGGGACCATCATAGTGCATAAACTGATGGATACCACCTGCGGCTTCAATCACGTCAGTGCCTGGCCTCAACGCTAAGTGATAGGTATTCGATAAAATAACCCCAGAACCAACTGCTTTGATTTCTTCAGGATCTAAGGATTTAACGGTTGCTAAGGTTCCCACAGGCATAAACATCGGCGTTGAAACCTTGCCGTGAGCCGTGGTTAACGTTGCCGTTCGGGCAAGGGAATCTTTTGAGGTATGTCGAACTGAAAATTGAATTGGATTTGCCATGATTTATTCCCCAACCTTCAGTATTGTTAACATTCGCGGCTGCTTCTTTAAAAAGTAATAAAGAGGAATTCCCAACAAATAAACCACGGCAGCTTCACCTAAAGCTACCGTGAATCCAGTGACCATTGCAATTTCAAAACTTAGGGTTAATGCTGGTATTGCAATTGGTAAAAACAGCGCCAAGTAAACCCCATTCAATATTACCGGAGCAAGTAGGCCAACTGCTTTATATTTGATGTGCATCATGACCGTTAATGCGAGGTAAGTGATCAAACTGCCAATCACCGCATCGATGAAAGCAAAACCCCCGCCGATGGGTCCAAAAAGGTTTGCAATGAAGGTCCCAATGACAAGACCGATTGCATAATCTTTACGAAACCACACCAAGATTAACAACGCTTCGGAGATACGGAATTGGATGGCAAAATAACTCAATGCATTCAATGGCGGAACCAAGGTGAGGACGATATAAAGACTTGCAATGACCGCATTACGGGTCATTCGTTGAATGTTCATGCGATGTTCTTTCACTTTTATGATAACACGCGGAAAAAGTGCGTTTGAATGAAATTTCATGAAATATGTTAAAATCGACTTAATAACCTTCTATCATTGTTCAAGGTTAGAAAAGGGAATAACCCCTATGGAGGAAGTGTAGATGCCAAAGTTTGCAGTTGTATCCGACTCGTGTGTGGACTTACCTTTAAAGGTTGTCCAAAGCTTAGATCTCAATGTGGTCCCTATGATCGTCACGATTGACGATAAGACCTATCGTAACTTTCCAGATGAAAGAGAACTCACGACTGCCAAGTTCAATGAGTTCCTAAAAAATAAAGCCAAGCCAAAAACGTCGCAACCAGCTCCGCAAGAAGTCATTGAAGTCCTTGAACCATTATTGAAGGCCGGTCAAGATGTCTTGCTCATGAGTATCTCGAGCAATTTATCGCAAACCTTCAACTCCATGAACATTGCGAAGACGGAAATGAAAGAAAAGTATCCAAATCGTCGCATTGAACTTTTTGATACCCTTAATGCTTCATTAGGTGAAGGGTTAATTGTTCACAAAGCCTTACTTTGGAGAAAAGAAGAAAAGACGTTAGACGAAACCTTAACGTACTTGAATTCCATCCGTAACAAAGTGACCACCGTGGTTGCATTTGATGATCTTTCCCACTTATTCCGTGGCGGACGTATCAATGCTGCAAAGTTTGCCCTTGGTTCATTCTTAGGCATTAAACCAATCTTAATTTGCAACTCAGAAGGTCGTATCGTTCCCGTTCCAAAAATCAAAGCTCGTGGCCGCAAAAATGCCTTGGCTTTCTTATTGGAAACCTTTAAGAAATATGTTGAACAAACGGACACCGTCTTTATCGTTCACTCCGATTCTGCAGAAGATGCAAAATTCCTTGGTGAAGAATTAAAGAAAATTCGTCCGATCAAGACCTTGGTCACGAACACAATGGGACCCGTCATTGGCGCCCATGGTGGTTTAGGAACCATCGGTATCATGTTCATTGGCAAAACCAAAGACATCGAATAAGGTACCCAATTCAAACAAAAAAGGAGAGATGTATCTCTCCTTTTTTTATTTGCGTTCGTTTAGTAAGCGGATGAGGATTTGATTGGTTAAGGTTGGATTGACTTTGCCACCGGTTTTTTTCATGATTTGCCCGATGAGAAATCCAACCGCCCGGTCTTTTCCTTGGTGGAAATCAAGAATCGATTGGGGATTAGCGTTAAGGATTTGGACAATCTGGTCGGTGATATAAGCCGGATCAGAAATTTGAAGCATGTTTTTAGCTTCTGCCAATACGCGTGGTTCTCGCGTATCCGTGAGCATGATTTCAAAGAGTTCTTTCGCTTGTTTATTGGATAGATCACCTTTGGCAATCATCTCGATTAATTTTGCAAACATAACTGATTGAATTGGAAATTCAAGCATCGTTCGATTCGATTTATTCAGATAACTGGCAATATCACTGAGCAACCAATTTGCATAAAGTTTATAGTGACTTCCTTGCTGAACCAAGGCATCAAAATATTCCGAGACATAAACATCTTGCGTTAATTGTTGAGCATCATAACTTGTCAAACCAAACTGGGTTTGATAGCGTTGCCGTTTCACCGTGGCTAACGGTAAGGCAGATTCAATGGCTTGCTTGATCATCGCTTGGGATAAATCAATCGGTAGTAAATTGGGTTCTGTAAAATATTTATAATCCACCGCATCGGTTTTTTTACGCATGAGGATGGTTTCTTTTTTAAGCTCGTCAAACCGACGGGTTTCTTGATCAACCTTGATACCAGAGATCAACAAGCGTTCTTGCCGAATCATTTCTGCATCGATCGCTCGTTGTACGTTTGCAATCGAATTCAAATTTTTGATTTCGACTTTCGTTCCAAAGGTTGTCACACCAACTGGACGTAATGAAATATTGACGTCGCATCGTAAGGATCCCTCTTCCATTTTTCCACTCGAGACTTTTAAAAAAGAAACAATTTGGCGAATCGCATCAACAAACGCAGCTGCTTGTGCGCCATTTTGAATATCAGGACGGGTGACAATTTCCATCAAGGGAATACCAGCTCGGTTATAATCAACCAATGTAAATCCATCATAATGGTGTTGCATAGCTGTATCTTCTTCAACGTGTAATCGTTCAATCCGAATACGAAACGGTTTACCCTCGACGTCAACCTCAATCCAACCGTCGGATCCAATCGGTCGATGATTTTGCGTGATTTGATAACCTTTGGGTAAGTCGGGATAAAAATAATTTTTACGATCAAACCATAATTGGTCATCAATCTTTAAATGCAAGGCATCACAAACTTGAATCGCATTCAGAATCGCTTGTTGGTTTACATAAGGCATGGTTCCAGGATGACCTAAATCTAGCGGAGAAACGGCAGTATTGGGTTCCGCTTTATACGTGACCGGGGCAGCGGAAAACATCTTGGTTTTCGTTTTCATTTCCACGTGGATTTCTAATCCAATCACTGCTTCTAAGTTCATTTGTTTGTCCTTGTCGTGGTAGTAAGATTATGAAAACCCATCGCATCTTCAATCACTTTGGCAATCAATAACGTTGTACCTTCTTCAAAGGCACGACCCATAACATTGCCACCAAATGGCATCTTTTGTTCAAAACCAATCGGAACCGTAATCGATGGTAAACCGGCGAAATTTCCTAATGCTAAATGAGAATCGGCGATTAAATACTGACTCGATAACCGATCACTACTATCGGTAAACTTTGGGGCAATCGTCGGTGCAGCCGGTAAATAAATGACATCATACGTTTGATAAATACGATGGAGCGCATCCACGATCATGCGCCGGACACGTTGCGCTCTTAAAAAAAGATCCTGTTGATTATCTCGCATGAGCACAAAACTTCCGATAACAAATCGGCGTTTAATTAATTCAGAAAATCCTGCAGTTCGAGATTGCATCATCACATCTTGATACGTCTTCCCTTGATAACCTGGACCAAACTTAAGACCATCTAAATTTGCGTTATTGCTCGTTGCTTCCGCACAAGAAATCGTCATATAGGTTGGGTAAATGGCTTGGAGTAAATCGCTA
>CAZOHK010000060.1:0-5804 GCA_964579925.1 uncultured Staphylococcus sp.
GAAAGTGTTTTAAGAAAATCAAGATTAAAAACCTCTAGAGCATTATAGTACATCCTAACCCCCTTTAGACTAGGTGAATGGTTGAAACAAAATCCAGTTTATTCGTTGAATTATTTTGATAAAAACAAATGAAAGAGCGAAAATCACAATTGGATTTGACGTGTTTCCAAAGTTGGCTCACTTTTCCGTATGATCATCATTATCAGAACCTAAACCATTGATTTGCCCTTTAGATTTTATGGCAATCGTGTGATCCGTTATAGACATGACTTGAAACATGGTGTCACTAGATTTCGACGTTAAGTAATAATTCATAAACTCGATTAAATTTGTCATTCGATAAACACTTAATTTTTTAAAGGTATTTAATATATATTAAATATAATCGTTATTATCTTCGTTGTTATCGATATTTTTATTTAATATAATGGTAAATGAAAGAGGTTATTTGTGAAAAAAATAAATTTTAAACTTGGCATTAGTGCATTGATGGTTCTAGGGGTGATGGTTTCCCAATATATAATTCAAGAACAATTTGACAATATTCAGTCTCCTGTCATTAGAGTTGATGCGGCTCCAGAAGATATGATTTTGGAGTACACCACAACGGCCTCTAACCAAACGATTCTATTACCATTTAGAGGCACAACCAATGTCACGATTGATTGGAATAATGGACTTGCGCCAGTTACTAAAACTTCAGGAAGCGATGCTTCTTTTACCTATCCAACCATTGGGACCTATCAAATTGTTATTTCTGGTTCAATGACGGGTTATGGGTTTGAAAGTTTTCAATTCTTTAATTTTCAACAATCTAATCAAAGGTTAATCAAAGTCATCCAATGGGGATCAACGGGTGTCACGTCTTTAAGTGGGATGTTTATGGGGGCCAACAATTTAACTTTTGTTCCTTCCAATATTCCTACGACCGTTACTAATCTCTCCTATTTATTTAATCAAAAAAACAATTGGACCAATGCTTTAACCAATATTTCCACCTGGGACGTTAGTCGTGTGACGAATTTTTCTAATGCTTTTGCTGGAGCGGGTAGTTTCAATACTGATATAAGTGGTTGGAATACATCTGCTGCGACAAATATGTCCTTTATGTTTTATACCGTGACATCATCTTTTAACCAAGATCTTACGGGTTGGAATGTAAGTAATGTGACAAACTTCCAAAGTATGTTTGATCGAGTTCGAAATGGTAATCCTAATGTCTCTACCTGGAATACCTCAAGTGCCACCAATATGGCTGCTATGTTTTTTGCAGCTAATAAATTCAACGGTAATATTGGGAATTGGAATGTCAGTAACGTGACAAATATGGCAAATTTGTTTTATGAAGCTTCAATTTTTAATCAAAACTTAAATAACTGGAATGTTAGTAACGTTACAAATATGGAAGCAATGTTTCGATTTGCTACCGCATTTAATCAGCCACTGGGTAATTGGGATGTTAGCAATGTAACAAATTTTGGAAATCTTTTTGCCTCGGCTAGAGCATTTAATCAAGATATTAGTGGATGGGATGTCTCAAGCGCCATTCAAATGTATGGCATGTTTAATGGTGCAAGTAATTTTAACCAACCTCTTAACAGTTGGGATGTTAGTAATGCAACAAGCATGTATAACATGTTTGATAGTGCAACAGCTTTTAACCAACCACTCAATAATTGGAATGTAGCCAATGTTGTGACGATGAGCGCGATGTTTAATAACACGAACTTTAATCAATCGTTAAGTTCCTGGAATGTCAGTCGAGTTGTTAATTTTTCTCAAATGTTTCGATTATCCAAATTTAATTTAGATATCTCGACTTGGAATACTGCTGCTGCTGTCAATATGTTAGGAATGTTCCAATATAACACCGTTTTTAACCAACCACTCAATACGTGGAATGTAAATGCCGTTACGAATATGAGCGGAATGTTTGATGGTGCAACCGCATTCAATCAACCTTTAAATAATTGGAATACTGCAAATGTTGTGGATATGAATACCATGTTTAGAGATGCCGTCGCTTTTAACCAAGACATAACCGGTTGGAATACAGCTAAAGTTACCAGCATGTATGCAATGTTTAATGGTGCAAAAGCATTTAATTACAACATCTCCACGTGGGATGTATCCAAAGTCACACAGTTTGGTCAGATGTTTCAAAATGCTGATGCCTTTAATCAACCGATTGGTGTTTGGAATACAGGTGCTTCGGTAAGTATGGCTGAAATGTTTGCTTATAACGACGTCTTTGATCAGTATATCGGTGAATGGAATACATCAAAAGTTACGAGTATGGCGGGTATGTTTAGAAACTCGATTTTCAATCAAGACATTGGTGGTTGGGATACCTCTTTAGTTATACACACCTACTCAATGTTTGCATACAACGAGGTATTTAATCAGGATATCTCGAGTTGGAATGTGGCCAATGTTACGCTGATGTTTGACATGTTTAGGGGTGCCGTTTTATTTAATCAACCGTTGAATACATGGAACACAGTCAAAGTGACGCAAACGCATCAAATGTTTGAAGGCGCCCTTGCTTTCAATCAACCACTAGATCTTTGGGATATGCGTAGGAACGAAACAACCTTTAGCATGTTTAAGGGTGCGATTGTATTTAATCAAGATTTGCCTTGGACCACCTCTGCGTTAGTGAACGCCTCTGAAATGTTCTATGGAGCCACCGCATTTAACGGTGAAGTGGAATCCTTTGACATGTCGAAGGTATTATTTCCACAAGGATTTTTTAGAAATGCTACAAGTTTTAATCAACCCATACCAGATTGGAACTTTGCTGTGGTCAACACCAGTGTAGGATTAGAACGTTTCTTTAGTGGTGCTACTTCCTTCAACCAAGATATTAGTGGATGGAATTTTACCAATATAAGAAATTTCCGATACTTTATGGAAGACGTCAATTTAAACCCACTTTATTATGATGCTTTGCTAGATACACTCATTGATCAAAATGTAACGATTGATCTACAATGGGGCGAAAGACAACTCCATATGGGTAATTCAAAATACTCAAAGATAGCCAAAACGTATAAAGACACGTTGGTAAGCACACGTTCTTGGAACATTATTGATGGAGGAGAGTTGACATTAACGATTTCGGTGAATGATGAAGAGATTTATTTTGGTGATGCTGAACCTACCTATTCTGTTTCTTATACAGGTTTAGTAGAAGGTGCTGGTGAAGACACCTTGGTTAATAATTATGTCTTTACAAGAACCCCCGGCACCGCTGTTGGTGACTATACAATCTCGGTTAGTGGTGGAGATGAATCTTATTACTATGTCAGTTACGTAACAGGCACTTTATCCATTCTAAAACCAGAAATTGATGTTTCCGAAGTGACATGGAATTACACAACACCATTCACGTACACAGGCACACCGTTTACGGTAACGTTGGTGGGTGTTCCAAATCTCATTACAGTGACTTATTCAGGTAATTCACAAACGAATGCTGGCGACTATACAGCGTCTGTAACGCTTACATATGATAGTGATAATTATCAATTAGTCGGCACGATTGAACCCTTGACTTGGACCATTGAAAAAGCTGAATATGATATGAGTGCCGTTAGCTGGTCATATAGCGGAACCTTTACATATGATCAAACTGAAAAAGAAGTGACTGTGAGTAATTTACCAACCGGCGTTACGGTTGCAAGTTATCAAGATAACACTGCATCCGAACCAGGACGATACACTGCTTCGGTGACGTTTAACTATGATAGCAATAATTATCATGAACCAACCATTCCTAGTTTAAATTGGGAAATTTTTGCCCCAACCATCACCATCACATTTGATAGCAATGGTGGAACCTCAGTGGATGCCATCAGTGGCATTTTTGGTGATGCGATTACAACACCTAATAATCCAACCCGTACCGGTTTTATTTTTAATGGTTGGTCTACCTCGATTCCGGAAACCATGCCAAACATTGATACAACTTTTGTTGCAACGTGGAGATCGATTGAAAGTAATAATTTTACGGATCAAAATTTAGATGCATTGTTAGATTTATCAGAATATGTAGGTCAAGATATTTCCATCGAACTGATTGTGGAATTATTGGAAAATAGTAACCTTTCTGAAGAAGACCAAGCCACTTTAGATGCTTTCTTAAGAGAAAATGTTGGTAGCAGCGTTGAATCTATCTATTTTGACATTCAATTATTATTAAATACTGAAGATGATTCGATTGAAATCAACGAAACGGATGCTGGTTTTGAGATCATTTTACCTGTACCAACTGAATTCCAAGGTAAAGATCTTTATGTTGTGCAAATGATCAATGGCGTTGCCACCATCATCGAAGGTACTTATGATGCCACCACGCAAACGATTCGTTTCAATATTTCAGCCTTAGGAACCTATACTTTAGCGTATGAATCCTTCAATCTACTCTCCGCTCTCGCGCTTGGTGGAGGGGCTCTATTCGGGACTGGTTTATTAGGTTGGTTATTTTTCATTCTCTTTGGCAAACGCCGAAAAGAAAAGAAAAATGTTGTGAAAGCTATTGAAGAAGTTGAAGAAGATGAAAGCATGGAAAATGTCACCATTTTCCAAAAACCAATTAAGATAAACCAAGCTTTTTATGATACGTTAACGCCAGAACTACAAACAGAATTCCGTCAGTATTTTGTGGATGATACACCGCAACATTTGATGAAGGAATTGATTTATAAGTTAGGTGAGATGAATGAAGCATTCTTTATGGATGTTTATCGTTATCTATATCGATTCCGTAAACTCATCAGCGCCCCTTTATTAAAGGCAATCACGGAATATGGTTTAGGCCTTGCCGAAAAACAACCACAATCCCAAACATTAATTTATGAGGCGGCCACGAAAACGGCTTACGCAAGAAGAAAGGATCAAACCTACTTAGAATTAGCCATCCAATATGCACGCAAAGATATTGCCTTGCAGAGAGATGTTCTCAATCCACGAAAGAAGTTTGTTTATTCATTCTATCGCTTGTCAATTATTTTAGAAAAGCAAAAGCAAATTAAAGAAGCCTTGGTGTTGGTTAATGAGGGGTTGGCGCGTGAACTCATCGATAAAACAAAAGGCGGATATGCAGGAAGAAAAGCGAGATTGTTGAGTAAACAAGCTTAATATAAAGAAAAACACTTGTAGCGAACAAGTGTTTTTTTATACTTATTTAGCCTTAGGTTCAATTGGTTTATCTTGGATACTTTTCGTTTGAAGATTTTTCACTTTAAGGATAAAGACGACCAAATTATATCCAATAAAGGCTAAGGCAATACCATGAGGAATGATGACCGAAAGAAAAGTTAATAACCCATTACCTTGGACCGAAAAATTTGAAAGTAAATTAATTAAACCCCAGATTAAAAATCCAAAAAGAAGACCAAAGATAACTAAACCAAGGTAACTCATTATTTTTTGTTTCATGCCTCTATCTTAATTAATTTTCGCTTCCTTAGCAACTACGTCTCATTAAATTTCAAATCTTTTTTCGAGTTGTTTCAATCCAATAATAATGACGTAACTAAATAATAAATAGAAGATTGCCGCAATAAAGAAAGGTGTGACCGTAAAATCACGCGACACCACCTCTCTCACTTTCCTTAATAAGTCAGGAATGGCAATAACGGTTACTAACGCTGTGTCCTTAATTAAAGTAATCCATTCATTGGCGAAAACGGGTAATTGACTACGAAGCGCTTGGGGCAACAATACTTTCTGAAAGGTGTAAGGTGCACTTGCACCCATCACAAAGGCGCTTTCTTCTTGATCAATCGGTAAGGATTCTA
>CAZOHK010000061.1:0-5795 GCA_964579925.1 uncultured Staphylococcus sp.
CGGGTTCGATTCCCGTCACCTGCTCCAAAACAACCAAGAAAACCTCCTCATGGAGGTTTTTTTCATTTTCAAAATTGGTATTGCTGTTGATGTGGAGAACGATCCATTAATTTGAATATGAGGTATTTCACAAAAGGCGAATTATTTGATCTTCTTGTTCTTCATACTCATTTCGTTGATGTCCAATACTGCTTGATCCAATACTGCGGCCTTGAATTCAGCGTATTCCCGACCCTCGATTGCCTCAATTAAACGATGGAAACTCCTTATGTTGACGATGAACTGATTATCTTCACTTACTGGTATACGATTAATCATCGCGTCATTATTAACAAGAATGATGGAAATAAAGTTATTCGGATCCAACCCAGTGACCATGATCAGTTTTTCAATCCGTTGACGGTTTAATAAAAATGGGTTTGGAATATAACGATAACGTGGCTCTTGGTATTTATACTCATAATAGGACCATTCTTTATCACTACCTTTTCCAAGTAAACCGCCTTGAAAGTATAAATCTTTGATTGCATAAATAAACTTATTTCCAAAAACCAGATGGTCAATGATAACATCACGGTTACCAGGTAATTTAACCTTAACTGAAGGAATTAAATAATAATCATGTTCCGCAACAAATCGATGAATAATGTCATTAAATATTTTGTTAAGATTACGAATCGCATATTGCTGTTTAAACCAAGGATAAAATAAAAAGAATAATGAGACTAAAATAATCGTTGAAAGTAACGAGATAATGGTGATTTGAACTTGAGAAAGTGACGTCAATATCATGAGGCAATCTGTAATGCGACTTCGAGCATTTTTTTCAAACCATTTTCACGTTGTGATGGGGTTAAGATTTCCTTATAGTGAAACGAATCAGAAACCGACATCATCGCCAGTGCTTTTTTACCTAATCGAGCCGCGTTTGCGTACAAAGCATATGCTTCCATTTCCACACCAAGAATACCTAAGGCTTCCCATTTTTTCCATTTATCTGGATCGACGTCATAAAAAACATCACTGCTTAAGACATTTCCAACATGAAACGGTAGCTCTTTTTTTCGGCATTGTGCCACGGCTTGTTCAACCAATGAGAATGTTCCCAAGGCGGAAAAAGTTCCATTTCTAAGCTGAAATTGACTTGCCCAATTGCTATCGGTGCTTGCCCCTTGGGCAATGATAATGTCATAAAGTTTTGCATCCTTTAAATATGCCCCGGTCGTTCCAACGCGAATGATGGTTTCAACCCCAAAGGATGTATAAAGTTCATGAGAATAAATGCCCATGCTTGGCATGCCCATACCGGAAGCCATAACGGAAATTGGTTTGCCAAGATAAAGTCCTGTAAAGCCATACATATTGCGAACAGTGTTGACTTGCCTGACGCTGGTTAAAAATGTATCGGCGATAAATTTGGCGCGTAAAGGATCACCCGGCATCAATACCGATTTTGCAAAATCACCTAACGATGCTTGGATATGGGGTGTGGCCATGATTCATCTCCTCAATTGATCTTCTAAAATTATCTTAACACAAATAAAAAGAGGCACCGTAGAAGTTTAAAGGCGTTTACTTGCCTTTAACCAACTTTGAATCAATGGCAATTTTGTTTGAAATGCTTCAAAGTCCTTTAATTTCCATTCCCAATTTGGTGAACCAATCGTACCAGGAACATTCATTCTTGCTTCATCCGAAAGCGACAGTAAATCTTGCATTGGTAAAATGGCAAAATCTGGTTGCGCATGTAAGGTGAATTGAACCATTTTTTCTGCAATCGTTCCTTTAAAAGTTTTCAAAATGTCACTTAGTTGCTTCTGGGAAATCGGTTTCAATAAGTCATACCAACCCATCGTGGTCTGATTATCATGGGTTCCTGTGTAGGCGATTGCATGCGTCGGCATGATTGGTGCGACTGCAGGAGGTAATTTTCCTTCATGATTTGGATAAATCGGGAATTCAAATTGGGTGATTTTCATGCCGGGTAATTGAAAATGGTCTCTGAGTTTTAACACTTCTGGGCGTAAATCACCTAAGTCTTCAGCAATGATTTTGACATCTGGCAATGCTTTTTTTATTGTATTGAACAATGCATAACCCGGTGCTTCTATCCATGCACCTTCAACTGCAGTTGGACATGAAGAAGGAATCTTCCAATAAGTGTCAAAGGCTCTAAAGTGATCGATGCGAATCATATCAAATAACGTCGCGTTATAACGTAAGCGATCAATCCAAAATTTAAAGCCATCTTTTTCCATGACATCCCAACGATAAAGCGGGTTTCCCCAGCGTTGACCTGTTTTTGAAAAATAATCCGGTGGAACCCCAGCAATAAAGGTAGGTTCACCATCTGCCGTGAGCATAAATTGTGATTGATTCATCCATACATCAATGGAATCAATGCCGACATAAATTGGAATATCACCAACCAAAAGGACGCCATGTTGATTCGCATATTGTTTCAACAATGTAAATTGTTGAAACAACAAAAATTGAATCATTTGATGATATTGAATGCGTGGAAGATAAGGCGTTAAATCCAAGGCACGATTTTTCACATAGGTCTTGAATTCTTTTTGCCAAGTCGACCACATTTGTAATTGGTGTAATTCCTTGAACGTCACGAAAATCGCATACATTTCAACCCAAGGATTTTCTTTGATAAAGCGAGCATAAGCCGCATTCGCTTGGAAATTTTTAAAAGCCTCTTGAACATATTTTGTTTTGTATGTTCTAACCGCTTCATAGTCAACTTTAACGGCATTCGCTTGAAACGGTTTTGGTTTTTTGATCAACCCTTGTTCATGAAGTAAATCAAGGGATAAATAAAGCTCATCCATTGCTTTTGAGGAATAGGGTTGGTACGGAGAATTGCCATATCCTAATGGATTTAAAGGCAAAACTTGCCAAAGTTTGGTTCCGGATTCGACCATTAAATCAACAAAACGATACGCTTGCGGACCGAAGTCACCAATCCCATAAGGTGATGGTAACGAAGAAATTGCGAGTAAAATACCGGAAGTGCGCATGTGGATTGACTCCTTTTATTTTCATCTAGAATTATACCGATTTTTTAACCTTTTGAAGCAATAAAAAAACCATCACGAATTGATGGTTTTTTAGAAATGATTTTACTAAATGATTGTCTTTTGAGTATCTTTATCGAATAAATGTGCCTTTTCTAAATTCAGCACCAAGCGGATGGAATCTCCAATGCGATACGTATGAAGCGCGTCAATTTTACTGATTAAATTATTACCAGCTAAGTCGGTGTGGACAATATATTCATGCCCTAATAATTCCGCAACTTTAATCGTGCTCTTTAAGACGGCGGTTGGGAAGAGTTTTTCTAAGGCCGCATCTTCTCGGTGAGAATCTTCTGGGCGTATACCAAAGACGATTTCTTTATTGTCATAACCCTTTAAAGCTTTTTTAAACTTTTCTGGCAATTCAACCTTTAAACCATCGGCAAAATAAATTTGGCCATCTTTGTATTTCACATCCATCAGATTCATCGCAGGTGAGCCAATAAAAGCTGCCACGAATAAGTTTGCAGGATGATTATATATTTCAATTGGAGAACCAATTTGCATGATATAGCCACCCTTCATGACGACAATCCGACTTGCCATCGTCATGGCTTCGGTTTGGTCATGGGTAACATAAATGGTGGTTGCACCGATATTTTCATGAAGCTTGATAATTTCTGCACGCATTTGTACACGTAACTTAGCGTCGAGGTTTGATAAAGGTTCATCCATTAAGAACACTTTGGCATTCCGGACGATTGCGCGACCAAGGGCAACCCGTTGACGTTGACCACCGGATAATTGTTTTGGTTTGCGATCTAATAGTTTTTCAATTTCTAGAATTTTGGCAGCGCGATAGACTCTTTCGCGAATTTCTTCTTTGTTGATATGACGAATTTTTAAACCAAAAGCAAGGTTATCAAAGACGGTCATGTGTGGATAAAGCGCATAGGATTGAAACACCATTGCGATATCGCGATCTTTTGGTGGGGTGTCATTCCGTAAGGTGCCATCAATAAATAACTCACCACTAGAAATATCTTCTAATCCAGCAATCATACGAAGAGTGGTTGATTTTCCGCAACCAGAAGGGCCAACAAGAACAATAAATTCTTTATCCTTCACTTCTAAATTGAAATCAAAAACAGCTTGGACTTTGTTGTCATAAACTTTATTAATATTCTTCAATACAACTTCTGCCATGGTTATTCTCCTTATTAGTATCTTAACAAACTCATTTTACCATGATTTGTGCATCGTGCACAAATCACTCCTGACGCATCATTAACTTTTCAACCAAGGTAAAAAAGAGCGCGTGATCATGGATACGAATGTCCAACCCCGTCAAGTTGATAAATTGTTTGAGTCGGTAAGAGAAGGTGTTTCGGTGAACATAAAGTCGTTGGCTCGCAATGGTTGCATTCATATCGCTTAACAATAACATCGACGCAGTTTGCATCAAATGGCGTGGAATGTTTGCAAATTCCGCTTGAATAAATGGGATTAAACTCATATTTCCTTCAATCATCAACTGAACTAAAAAATCACCCAAGTGATCAATTTTTCCAGGATTTAACTTTAATCCGAGTAAAGATGCTTTTTCACCTAATGTGTGTAATCGATAGGATTTCAATAAATGGATTTTCACATTATGTTCTTGTTGATAAAGATCAAGAAAAGATTGAATCGGTGTTTTTGCATCTTCGCTTGAAAAAAAAGCCCATTGCGATTTTTGAATCACTTGTAACGTGATCGGATGACCGATTACTTCAGCTAACATCGGTCGAAACGTTTTTTCTTGAAAGGGCTGATCGGAAGCAACATAAAAACAATGTAAGGTTTTCATTCAACATCAAAAACGTAGGTTTCAAATGGTCGTAGCAATAGGCTCAAACCTCGCTTTTCAATCATCGGGTAATTATGCAGCACAACCGCATTGACGACGTGATCAATTTTAAACGTAACTTCATATGGGCGGAAATTACTCACCACCAATAAAGATCGTCTACCTTGATGAACATATGCAAACACATCAGGATTTTCTAAATCTACAAACGATAATCGCCCATCAAGGATCGTATTTAGGATGGCAGGTTTTTTTCTTAGGGCAATCGCCTTTCGATAAAAATTGAAGATGGAATCTGGATCAAGTTTTTGTGATGCTAAATTAACCTCAGGATAGTTTCCATTGACGTTTAAAAAAGGTTCAACTTTAGAAAACCCGGCATAGGGTTCATTACTCCATTGAAAAGGGGTACGGGCATTGACCCGTGAGGTTCTTCTTAAGAATCTCAAGATGGTCGTTTCGTCTAAACGTTCGCTTGCTTGTTTTGCATATTGCAAAGCAGATACATCTTTGAATTGTGTTAACTTCTCATAATCAACATTACTCATGCCAATTTCTTCGCCATTATAAATAAATGGGGTGCCATAAAGAAATAACAAGGTCGTGGCTAACATCGTCGCAGATTCTTTGCGATATCGAATCGATCCGTATTGAGAAACCACACGTGGATGATCGTGATTTAACCAATAAATCGGTAACGATGCATGCGGTGAAACCGCTTCGTACCATTTTAGAAAGTTCTTTTTTAATTGAACAACATTGGTTTTTAACTCATGGTCTGCTTTTGTATCTGATCCGTAGGCCCCATTTTCCCAACACGTATCAAAATTAAACACCAGATTTAAACTTCCGATTTTTGGATCCACATATTTTAATGAATCTTCAGGACTGACACCACCGCCAACTTCCCCAATCGTTAA
>CAZOHK010000062.1:0-5767 GCA_964579925.1 uncultured Staphylococcus sp.
TGATGCAGGCGAGTTACCATTTTTAATTGCACATGGTGGTGGTAACATGGAATTTCCTGATAACACTCTAGAAGCCTACTATCACGCGTTTAGTATTGATCAAAATGTGATGTTAGAAACGGATGTCAATCTGACTAAAGACGATGTCATTATTTTGTCGCATGATCGCAGTTTGGATCAAAAGACCAATCTATTGAATGCCGACATCATTGAAACCAATTACAGTGATTTAGTATCAAATGAAGTAGATTTTGGATATCAAAATGATATTTCAGGAGCAAATGGATACAATACATCAGGTATTTTTAAGAAATATACAAATTACTTGGGAGATACAGTTTCGCCTGAGGATGTGGTTTATCCTGATGGTGTCTCTGCAAGACACCCGGATAAGTTTTTAGTCACCACCTTGGAAACCTTAATTACGACATTTCCGACCAACTTGATCAACGTAGAAATCAAACAAACGGGTGATATTGGTATAGCTGCATTGGATGCAGTGATTGATTTAATGGATGCCCTCGATAATGACTATCAAACTTTTGAAAGAATTGTTTTGGCCACCTTTCATGAGGAAGTTTATGAAGTGATGAACAATTACAAAAAAAACACGCACCCCCAATTAATGTTTTCCCCAGAATTTAATGGGGTTTTAAGTTTTTTCATTATGCAAACAACTTTAACAAGTGTTTTTTATAATGAGCCGGTTGCAGTATTCCAATTACCAACTGAACAACTTGGACTTTCACTTACAACTGAATTATTAATTACCACAGCCCATTTGCATAATATCGCCGTTCATTATTGGACAATCAATGATGAAGAAACTATGCGATCCCTAATTGAAAAAGGTGTGGATGGCATTATGACCGATATACCGAGTCTACTATCTGAGGTCTTGGACGATTACCGTTAATTTATTTAATTGGTTTAATAAAGAATTTCCCATAAACTTGATGGGATGGTGATTCATCAATAAATGATTCTGGATCAACCAAGCGAATATGGCGAACCACGCTGGCTACCTCACTACTAGAAACAACCATGTAGACAATATATTTTACAGCATTTGTATAACCACCTTTAGCTTGGACAACCGTACAACCATGGTAAAATTTTTCCATTAAAATTTTAGGTAAATCAGTTTTTGACGTGATAATTTGAAGTTGCGTCTTTTTATTGCGAATATTGATTGCATCAACCACTTTTGAGGTTGTAAAGGAGTAAATCACGGAAAAAATAACCGCGTTGAGCGCACCGGTGGTTGATTCTGTATTTAACAAATACAAAATGGTGAATGCTAAATAGATGACGCCGTTAATGGCAAAAGCGTATTTTCCAACCGATGTGGATTTAACGTTTGCAAAATAAACCGTGATGACATCCATTCCACCACTCGAAATATCCATCAAATATGCCAATGAACTTGCAAGTCCTTGAATAAATCCAGCAATAATGGCACGAGATAATAAGTCACTTGAAATCGTAACTAACTGAGTCCATTCATGGGGAATCATTTCGATAAATAAAGAGGTGGTAATGACATTGATGAAGGAGAAAATAGCAAATCTCTTACCAATTTTAGTATAAGCAAGAATAAAAATAGGTATGTTGAAAATAAAGTATAAAATTGCTTGCATCGTACGATTTTCAATCATGTTAAAAAGATTAAATACATCAAAAAAACGATTCACAATTTGAGAAATTCCCGAGACGCCTCCGGTAATTAAGGGTGTAGGTGTTGGTTCTCCTGCCGGAACAATAAAACTCCGAAATACATAGGCGGCCAATAGTGAGGATAAGCAGGAAACAAGAAAAATCAATGTGTTTTCTGTGAAGTTCTTTAATTTAGGGCGAAGATTGAACCAGGTTTCAACGCGAGTATAAATTGTGCTCATATTTTATCCACCTTTTGAAATCGAGGAAATTATACCTTATTTTTGACCTTTTGTATGATGGTAGCAATTTTTATTGAAGATATATGAACTCTTTGGTAAACTTAACGTGCTATACGACTTTAGCTGGAGGTTTTCAAATGAAACCAATTGGACGATTTTTTGGAAGAATATTTGGCGGTTTATGGAATTGGATTAAAGAAACAGCATGGGTTCAACCATTATTAATTGTTGGAACCATTTTTGCAATCATTTTTTCCATCCCAACCATTACAGAATGGGTTAATGGCATTGCGGAAAACATCAACAGTGCAGAATCCTATTACCGTAATTTCCAAAAGAAATTAGAAGGTGAAGAAAATTCTGAAGCTCAAGAACTGATTGATGCGATGATGGAAGACTCCGATGAATTTGGTGAAAAGTTTATGCTTATCTTTGTTCAACAAGATTGCCAATTCTGCAAAGCAGCCCAACCTGGAATTAAAGAATTAAGAGACAACACATCAAGATATTTTGGTACTCAGGAAATTGATAGCGTGGTTCCGGTTACCGAAGATCAATTTGGTGAGTTCACTTTCTACACCATCTTCACAGATGAAAATTATGATTATCCTGAAGATACAACCACGACCCCATTTGAAAGATTTCTGCAACGCAATATTGCCTTTTTAGAAAGAACGGCCGAAGTCGCAAGAAATTCAGCTTACCGCGTGAATAATCAACTCACCGATGCATCGATTGAATCCTTAGAAAGTGGCGAAAGTAATGCGATCTCTACCCCAACTGCTATCATGTATGATTTAACCGACAATTCCCCGGAAATTGGTATTTCTGAATTGCTCATCTCAATACCTGGGGCTAATCTCTACGATAAAGCAGTCATCCTTTCCGATGCATGGATGCATCGAAACCTATTTTCTTTAGATTAGAATCTTGTCTATCACTTTTAAATCAAACGTTTCCAAATTGGAAACGTTTTTTTGTATAATGATAAAGTAATGAAACAACCAATTTGGATTGCTCACGATGATAAAAGGGTCCTGGCTGGAACCACTACCCGACATGGCGGTATCTCTAAGGGAGAATATGGCCAGTTTAATTTAGCTTTTCATACTGGTGATCATGGCAAACATGTAGTGGAGAACCGTAAGAAGTTTTCTGAATTAATCAATGTTCCGATTTCAAAGATGGTTTTCACCTATCAGTCTCATTCAACCACTTTAAAAAAAGTCACATTTTTGGATGGTGGAAAAGGTTCCACATCTTTTGAACAAGGTATCGCAGCAGATGCCCTTTATACCCAAGATAAACAAACACTATTAGGTGTGTTTCATGCGGATTGTGTTCCCGTGTTCTTGATGCATCGCCATCAACCATTAATTGCAATGGTTCATGCCGGAACACCTGGAAGTCTTCAAGGCATCACAGCAAAGGTTATTCAACAGTTAGTGAAAGAAGTAAACATTAAGCCCGACGATCTGACCGCTTATTTAGGACCTTCCCTTGATTTTGCACATCATCCGATTGATGAAACGAAAAAAAATCAATTACTAAAACAATCAAGTTCGTTTCAATCCATCATTAAGAAGATTGGTGGTCAGCATTATTTAGATATTCCGTTATTAAATTATATGCAATTAATTGATTCAGGACTAAAACCAGAACACGTCCATGTCAGTAATCTTGATACGTTCTCAAATGAAGAAGATTATTTCTCTTATGATCGCAATCAAAAGACTGGCCGCCATGTATCGTTTATTTATTTAAGGTAAATGCTTTGAGTTGCTTTAAGAATGGCTTAACTTCTTTTGGAATTAATTCAGATACATCAACGCCGTTTTGGTGAAGTTGCTTAATCAAGGAAGAGGAAATCATTTCATGGTCATTTTTAGCCATGAAAAAGACCATTTCAATTTTCGGATTGATAAATTGATTACCCGAATAAATTTCATGTTCATATTCGAAATCTGGCACAGCTCTAAGACCTCTAACCAAAGCAATTGCACCTTTAGATTCAGCATATTGAACGGTTAATCCTGAAGTTGAATCCACGATGACTTGATTTTTGGGAAAGGTTAAGGCAACCGCCTTTAACATCGCTAACCGGTCATTTACGGAAAAACTAGAAACCTTGGTTGGATGAATGGCTAACAATAAAATCACTTGATCAAAAATCGTCAATGATCGTTTTAACACATCTAAATGTCCGTTTGTGATGGGATCAAAACTTCCAGGATAAATTGCTATTTTCATGATGTTTTCCATCCAATTTCTATATTGGTTCTTCCATAATTATAAGCTTTCACCTTGAATTTGTCTTTTGAAAGAAAGCGTTCATTTGATTCTGATTCAATAATCAAAACACCTTTTGGGGCAAGAAGTCCTATTTCTAAAATCAAGTCGACACAAGCTTTTAAAATTGTACTTTCATAAGGTGGATCTAAAAAAATTACATCAAATAAGAGGTGTTCATTTTGTAATTGTTCTAAACAAGCAATCGCATCTAATTTATTTACTTTTGCATGCGTAATCGCAAGGGTTTTTAAGTTCTCTTGAATGATGGAAATAGATAGTGAGTCCTTGTCATTCAACACCACCGATGCTGCACCACGGGACAATGCTTCGATGCCATAAGCACCACTACCAGCAAACAGATCAAGAACTTTTGCCCCCAATATGTGAAAACCTAATGCAGAAAAAACGCCTCCTCTAACGCGATCTTTTGTTGCACGTGTCAATGATAAAGGTGGTTGTTTAATGAGCCTTGTTCGGAACTTACCTGCAATGATCCTTAACATCTTTAACAACCAGGAGGATGTGACTTAAAAGGTGAAAAAACTTTTTGTTGAATGGTTTGGTATATTTCTCTAACTTGACCATATGCTTTTAAATAGTCCCTCACCAATGGATTGGTATCAACTTGAATCTTCACTTGGTGCAGTTCTGCTCTTGCCCTTAATAAATGAGGACTTTCATCGCCGTAACTTTCCCACATACTTTGATAATTTTGTTGCGCTCGATGATATTGATCGGTTAACATTAACAAACTTTGACTTTGATTAAGTTTTTGATCCAGCGTCATTAACAAAACAACCCTTGAATCGGCTTCCAAAGTTTCTTTTAACTGTTGTGCTAATGTAATGACGTCTGCATAACTCATATAGATACTTTATCACATCCAATTATGGTTCACGAATCAAGATAAGATATGATAAAGTATCCCTATGAAACGACTGAAAGTCATCCAAGACCCACATCCAATTTTAAGAAAAAGGGCAAGCCCAGTTCCAATACCTTTAACCAAAGAAGATACGGAATTACTCATGGAACTATTAAATTATGTTCATTTATCACAAGATAAAGTTTACGCAGAGAAGCATCAGATTCGAGAAGGCATTGGCCTCGCTGCCCCACAAGTGGGTATTAGTAAACGATTAACAGCAATAAGCTACCAAAAAGATGAATTGAAAGTTGAATACGCGTTGGCAAATCCAATCATTGTTTCTCAATCGGTAAAAAAAATAGCGATTCAATCTGGTGAAGGTTGTTTATCCGTACCTAACGAGCACCCCGGTTTTGTCTATCGGTCGAACAAAATTACCGTCAAAGCCTATGATCTTTTACAAAAAAAAGAAGTGATGATCAAAGCCGAAGGATTTGATGCGATTGTATTGCAACATGAAATTGATCATTTAAATGGGGTTTTATTTTACGATCATTTGGATAAAGTTGATCCTTTTCAAGAACAACCAAATACAGAACTACTATAATTCCTTTACAATTTACTGTGCTTTATATACAATTTAATCAATTGAGACGATGCATACAATCATCAGCTTAAATAAAGGAGTTTTTTATGGCGTTTAATCCTG
>CAZOHK010000063.1:0-5675 GCA_964579925.1 uncultured Staphylococcus sp.
CTTCGATATTGACACGGATTAAGGTTCTAGAGGATGGATCCATCGTGGTTTCTTTTAATTGAGAAGCATTCATTTCCCCTAAACCTTTATACCGCGAAATCCGGAATGGTGAACCAACGATTTTTTTTGATTTTTCGAGTTCTTCCTCTGTCCAAGCATACGCGAACTGATTCGGTTTTTGTTCGTTCATGATCCGATAAAGCGGAGGGATGGCGATGTAGACTTTACCCGCTTGAATCAAAGGTCGCATGTGGTGATAAAAGAAGGTCAATAAAAGGGTTTGAATATGAGCTCCGTCCGTATCCGCGTCCGTCATAATGATGATTTTTCCATATTTTGCATCTTGAAGATCAAACCCGGGCCCTACACCTGCCCCAATCGTGGCAATCAAGGTCGCAAACTCTGTATTTTTGAGCATTTGTTCCATCGTTAAACTATCCGTATTTAAAGGTTTACCTCGAAGCGGTAAGATGGCTTGATGTAAACGGTCCCGACCATTTTTAGCGGTGCCACCAGCAGAATCACCTTCAACAATAAATAATTCATTTAAAGGATAATCTTTACTTTGCGCTGGTGTCAGTTTATCGGATAGCAAGGTATCGGATCTAAATTTTTTGTTACCACGCGCTTCATCTTTTGCCTTGCGAGCTGCCATTCTTGCGGCTTGAGAATCCACACATTTTTTAATGAGATTGGTTGCAAAATCTTTATTTTCAACTAGATGGTACGTTAATTTTGAGAAAATCATGTTTTGAACGGATGCCAATGCGTCAGGGGTTCCTAACTTACCTTTGGTTTGACCTTCAAACTCAAGTTTTCCTTCCGGAATCTTTAAGGAGATAATCGCGGTTAAACCTTCGCGAATGTCGGTGCCTTCTAGCTTGACTTTATTTCTTAATAATCCGTTTGTTTCAGCATACTCATTGACAGCACGCGTCAGACCAGCACGGAAACCATTTTCGTGCGTCCCACCATCTTTGGTGCGAATATTGTTCACATAAGAATAAATGTTTTCGTTATAGTCTTGTAAACAATATTGCATGGCAATTTCAATCTTGATTTCACTCGCTAAATCTTCAAAAACGAGAACTTGATGCATCTTCTCCTTGGTTTCATTTAACGTGGAAATATACTCTTTTAAACCATCTTCATAGTAATATTCTGCTTCCATATTCGTACGTTCATCCTTGGCGATGAATCGTACTTTTTTCATTAAGAAGGCGGATTCTTGCAAGTGAGCAATAATCGTTTCCCATTTAAAGTCAGTGGTACTAAAAACCTTAGGATCCGGTTTAAAGCGAACCGTTGTCCCAGTTTTGGTGGATTTACCTAGTTTTTCTAATTTGCCGACTTTTTTTCCACCATTTTCAAAACGAATATGAAAGGTAAAACCTTCACGATTAACCGTGACATCCACATACTCGGATAATGCATTCGTTACCGATGCCCCGACCCCGTGTAATCCAGCGCTGGATACATAGTTTTTATCAGAGAATTTACCACCACTATGTAACGTCATAAAAATGATTTCAATTGCCGGTTTTCCAGTTTGTTTTTGAATCCCGACTGGTATGCCTCGACCACCATCTTTTACGGTTAATGACCCATCATCATGGATGGTTAAATGAATCGTATCGCCAAACCCAGAGAGGGCTTCATCGATCGCGTTATCTAAAATTTCCCAGACAAGGTGATGTAAACCAGTACTATTGGTTGACCCAATATACATGGCTGGACGTTTTCTAACCCCATCCAATCCTTCAAGGACATCTATGCTATCTTCGTTATATGTATTTAGGTTTTGATTTTTTGCCATTTTTGTTATGATTTACCTAAAGCATTATAGCAAATCTCAATGGAAAGCGTAAATTTATGAACCCAAACTTCTTCCTTTCTCTCGTGCCGATGGTGATTGGTTACCTGCTCGCGTCTATCCCTTCTGGGGTATGGGTTGGTCAACTGTTTTTTAAGAAAGATGTCAGAACCTTAGGATCTGGTGGAAGTGGGATGACCAATGTCTTAAGAAATTTTGGTAAACCCGCTGCGGCGCTTGTGTTTATGATGGATTTACTGAAAAGTACCCTCCCTGTTCTCATCGCAAGTGCCTTTATCTTTCAATGGACCATGCTGGGAGGATCGGATGCATTTCTCGGTCAATTGAGTTTAATGCTTACCGGTATTGGCACTAGTCTTGGTCATAGTTACCCTATTTTTGCACAGTTCAAAGGTGGCAAGGCGGTTTCCTCCGCGGGTTCATTTGTCTTAATGACCAATTGGATCATTGCCCTATTGGGTATCACCGTCATGTTAACGATTATCAAGTTTTCAAAGATTGTCTCCATCGGTTCCATCATTGGTTTCTTGTTTGCTGTCTTACTTACCTTTTTACTTTGGATACCTGAATGGCAAACGATTGGCATGTGGAATGGGGCGACATCCGGATGGCTATATACGCTTACCGCCCTCTTACTTTGGTTCATCCTCGTTTATCGCCATAAAAAAAATATCCAGCGATTACTCAGTGGACAAGAACTTAATTTTAAGAAAAAAACTAAAGTTTAAACTTATTTTTGAGCATTCATGCTATTGATGACTGCGCGAACTTGCGCTTCATTTGGTTTACGGCCCATTTGCATGAACATGGCCCGAATCATCTTTTCATTGATGGGAGGATTCTTTGTTAATTCACGTTTAAAATACCAACGGGATAAGAAAAATCCACCGACGAGACCGCCAATTAAACCAATCACGAGATACAATAAGGTTTGCCAAATATCTGCCATAATTTTCTCCTTTATAATTTAAGCGCGACCATCATAACTGCCATCTTCGGTGCGAATACTAATCGTTTCGCCTTCGGAGATGAAAAGTGGGACGCGTAACTTAAAGCCCGTTTCTAAGGTTGCTTCTTTCATCGCTTTATTGATGGTGTCGCCTTTGACAGCAGGTTCACATTCACTGACTTTGAGGGCAACTTTAGCTGGCAATGAAACCCCTAAGATTTCAGTTTCATAAAAGAGAATTTCAATTTCTTGTTCGGTCACTAAGAAATTCACTTCCCAAGATAACTTTTCTCTAGTAATTTCTAGTTGATCAAAGGTGATTTTATCCATAAAAACCAAACTACCATTAGATTCGTATAAATAGGTCATTTTTCGCTTATCTAAGGTGATTTTTTCAACATCGGTGCCGCCTAAAAATGACATTTCTGTGATCGAACCAGTTCTTAAATTTTTTACTTTGGCTTTGACCACCATTTTTCGCATCGCGGTCTTATTTAAACCAACATCAATAACGGTATAAATGTTTTTTTCAAATGCAAAGTGGTTACCTGGTCTTAATTCGGTTGCATTGACCATGAATTCGGTCCTCCTAATCTTTTACGTGAGTCTTACTTACGTTCTTTGTGAACGGTTGATTTGTTGCAACGACTGCAAAACTTATTGATTTCCATCTTTTCAGGTTTCGTTCTGCGATTCTTGCTCGCTAAATAGTTTTCTTCACCGCAAACGGTGCACTTTAACATAAAACTTTCTCTCATGCTGGTATCCTCCAACGCACGTTAATTAGCATAGCATACCTTCCTCGATTAATCTATGAGGTTTTACTTCAATTGCTCACGCCAATCTTTTATGAATCGACCTGTTTTTAACATTTTGATTTCCATGGCATAGGGTGTCTTTTCTTCAATCCATGGGGTTTCCAAAATCTTTGGAATGTCTTGCAAGCGAGGATGATGGACATACCGATGAAGGGTTTCAAAACCAATCGTTCCATAACCAAGGTTTTCATGGCGATCCTTTTTGGCTCCGCGAGGATTCTTTGAGTCGTTAATATGCAGAACCAATAATTTGTTCAGACCAATCACCCGATCAAATGTTTCAAGGACACCTTCTATATCATGGACGTCATAACCGGCATCGGATACGTGGCATGTATCGAGGCAAACCCCTAAGCGTTCGGGGTGGCGGCAATGCGCAATGATATAAGCAAGCTCTTCAAAGGTCGTCCCAACTTCTGATCCTTTGCCTGCCATCGTTTCTAAAGCGATTTTAACCGAAGACTTTTCTTCTTCAAAGACTTGATTCAATCGTTCCACAATACCATCTAAAGCAAGCTTTGAACCAGCGCCAACGTGGGCACCTGGATGAAGGACGAGCATGGAAAAACCCATCGCATGAACACGTGCAAGTTCTCGAATCAAAAACGTAACACCGATCGTGGCAGTTTCTGGATTGATCGTATTTCCTAAATTGATAATATAAGGGGCATGGACAACCACTTTATCAAGGGATATGCCATTTGCTTTCATCAATGCGTGCGCTGCTTCAATGCGCATGATTTCGGTTGGTTTTCTTAATGAATTTTGCGGTGCACCCGTATAAATCATCATCGTATTTGCACCTTGTTGAATCGAGGTTTCAACCGCATGAACTAAATAATCTGGGGCAACCAAATCAACATGACTTCCTAAATACAAAGGCATGGTTTAACCTCCAAATAAGCGGTCACGAATTTTCCGCTTGATGGCTTTTCGCTTATATAATTTCTTAACTTTTTCTACGGCGAGTTTGACTTTCTTTTTATATCCAGGTTTCACTTCCGTCGATCGGTATTTTTGAATTGCAATCTTAATATCACGGGTTAGGGATTCATCTTCTTTTTTAAAGATTTGTCCGCGGGTTAAATTTTTAATTGGTAAAAGTTGTTTGTTTTTTAAAGATAAAAGTTGAAACTGAACGCCGCGTTGTTTTAAACGGTTGAGACTATCTTCTTCATGGCTATTGTAAAAAACATAGGATTGACCTTGATCCTTATAACGTCCAGCTCGACCGGCTCGGTGGAAATAATAATCGAGATCCTGAGGAAGATCAACGCTCAATACATCCGACACATGAGGTAGATCCATCCCACGGCTAGCGATATCAGAAGCAACCACCACTTGGAATTCACCATCTTGAACGCGCTTTAACAAATGCCGGCGTTCACGGGCTTGTAATTCTCCATGTAAACTTGCTACTTTCATTTGACGGCTTTCTAATGCGGTCGCAAGCGAAATCACACGTTGGACTCTTGAAGCAAAGATTAAAAGAAAATAAGGTTTTGTAACCGATATAAAATCAATGATTGCTTGAATGGGATCTTGATGTTTGATGTCAATCAATGCATGTTTTACGCCAAGAGGATTGATGGTTTTTTCTTTTGGTTCAACGACACTATCCGGTCGAAAATATTTTGATAATCGATTTAATAATGGGGCAGCCATGGAAGCAGAAAAAACCAAAATTTGTGGGTCCTTTAATAAGGCTAAAACATCTAATGTGGTGTCAATAAAACTACCATCCATCAACATATCTGCTTCGTCCAACACAATCAATTTTACTTTTGCTAATGAATCCTTCTTGATGAGACTGTCAATTTCCATCATCCGTCCGGGTGTAATGAATAACACATCTGGTTCAACCGAGAGTTTTTCTCCATCGCGTTGTTTATCAAAACCACCTTGTAAAACCACCATTTTGAAAGGATTACCTAAACCATCGTTGATGGCTTTGGCAAATAAAAAAG
The DNA here is from genome assembly GCA_964579925.1 of uncultured Staphylococcus sp. Taxonomy (GTDB): domain Bacteria; phylum Bacillota_I; class Bacilli_A; order RFN20; family CAG-826; genus UBA970. The sequence goes on from CAZOHK010000063.1 coordinate 5,569, forward strand.
TTTGCATTGCTAATTCTCTTGTTGGTGAAACCACAATCGTTTGTAGCCCAGCATGCGGTTTCAATCGAGCAAAAATTGGGATTAAAAACGCATGGGTTTTTCCACTC
>CAZOHK010000064.1:0-5508 GCA_964579925.1 uncultured Staphylococcus sp.
TCATGCCTTTTGCCAAACGTAAAACATCGGTTAAAGCCGATTCGCGATGATCATATTTCCAAATACGCGTGCCCCCTAATGCTGGTCCACGTTTGGTGCTGTGAACGGCAATAAAGCCATGTAATTTAACGGAAGGTTCGATAAACTCCATCACGATTTCATAACCGGGAACGGAGTGAAAGATAGGTTTTGGGTAAACTTTCATCACACTCATTATAAAGTAAAACCGCTGGGTTGAACCCAGCGGTTGTAATCATCGAGATAATGGTTTATTTCGGAGGTATTTTGTAATTAATTGTCACTTGTGGGAAAGGAATATCAATTTTATTTTGATCACAAAAGATTTTAAATTCACGATTTAATAAGCGAATGACTTTTGGCCGGTTAAGTTCATTGACTTTGGCGGCAAATCTTAAATTAACCGAAGAGTCAGCAAGAGCGGTGACCCCACCATAGGTTACTTCCCCTTCTAGGACGGCTTGATATTTTTTTGTAAAATTAGGAATGAAAGTTTTTGCAATTAAATCTTCAAGTTTTTCTAAATCGGTTTCATACGAAACACCTACTTCTGTCACCGCAGTAGAAGTATTGATTGAAGCGTTGATGACGTTTTTGACTTGTGAGTTATTGACAATTTTTAAATCAGCGTTTCCTAAATCCAAAAATTTAGTGGTTCTTAATCCAATTTCTAAAACCTTACCGCGGAAACCATCAATAATAATGATATCTCCGACAGAGAATTGTTTTTCAATAATAAGGAATAATCCAGAAATGATATCTTCGACAATACTTTGTGCACCAAAAGATACGACCAAACCAATTAAACCGATGGATGCTAATAAGGTAACCGAATCCACACCCCATGCAGTTAAGATAAAAAGTAATCCCATGAAGTTTGTTCCATATCGTACAGCACTCTTTAATAGCAACATTGTCGTTCCAACCTGGGCTTTCTTCGGAACAAAGATGCTAACAGAAGCATCATATAAACGTTGCACAATCCAAACAAATAAAAGAATGGTGAAGGTTTCTAAGATTCTTAAGTAATTATTGGAAATTAAGGATCCAATATCAAAGAATTTTCCTAAGGTACGATTGATAATCTCTCCAAATTCACTATCACCAAATAATAAATTTGAGAAGACAGCAAGGAAAATGGCCGCAACGATAATCAACCCTTGGAAAGAAATGCCAATCCATTTTTGAATGGTTTGCTTTCTTAACTTAAGCTGTTCCTTTGTCAAAGGAACTTTAGGCAACTTTGGATCATTCTTTTTCATTGTGATATACCTCCTTGAAAGTTGAATGAATAAAACGTAATCGGATAGTCATATGGTGACGCTTGCACGAGTGTGAGTGCGAGCGATGAACCTAAAGGTAGGCCAGTCTGCAAAACTAATTCGTAATATCGAGCAACCTCATTTTGTGAAACTAGGGTAAATAATGGTGCAGTAGAAGGATCAAATGATCCAAAGGATAAGTAGAGAGATTCAATGGATAAAAGGTGATCCATTGTTAGTTCAAATTTAATACCTACATCTAACGGTTTCACACTCATCACAAAATACGGTTGGCTAATTGGCATCAGCGATTGTTCAAAGACGATAAAAATTCTTTGGTCTTCGGTGGTATAAATCCATTGCAGTTGATAAAGCTGATTTTCAATCAAGTTTTCAAACAACAAGCTTTCGTTCGTGAAGGAGAATGTTGAAACATTGTTGTTGTCATCAGACAATCTTATTGCATGGATGCCATTCGTAGATAGATGATTGAAAAGAGGACGAATGGAAAGATTCGTTCTTGTGATAAATCGAAGATCAATGGAACCGTCAATAAATGGTGTCGTCTTTTGGATTCTCTCTGTGATTAATCTTCTTTCATTGTTGATGGTGGCAAAGATTTTCATTTGGACATCTGCATTTTGATGCGATAGGTCTTGCCAAGTTAATGTTTCTTGACCAACCTCGAGTGTGCTTGTGGTTGTGACATCCCCATAGTTGAATTCAACTTCCCATTTTTCTGCTGCAGTGAAACCATCTTGGGTAATCACCTGTGCTTGAAAACTTGTCAATGAAGATAATGGAGTCGTTGTTTCATTGATGCTAGTAATGACTGCATTGGTTTTGGGCCGTGTTGAAAATGTATACGTGTCGAGGGTGCGCCATCCTAAGGTATCTTCAAGTTCGATGGTTAAAGTGTAATTTTGATTCGAACGCAGAGATTCAATCACCCCTTGGTTGAAACCATAGATTAATGCAATCACATAATTATCCCACTGACTTTCAACACGAAGCTGAACGGCAGCTGGATCAGGGTTGACTAGTTCACTACTTGCTAAAGAAGTAGAACCATCGACAGTCAGTGTTTCAATCACTTCTAATTCGTAAAATGCTCGATCTTCTAAAACATCCACTTTGAGAAATCTTGCTTCCATGGAGACCGTAATCGAAGCCACAGCAGTCACAACGGCTACAGAAGCCGAGGCACCAATAAAATTTGACATCAAACGTTTAACTTTAGATTGATTTGTCATAGCGTTTTCCATTCTTTATAGTTGCGGTAATAAAAAATACGAGTCCAAACGAAACGGTTAAGATAAAACTTAAGAATTCGGTAAAGATGGATGTTTGCGTTTGATGCGATGGTTGAATAGTTGGGTTCATCACATTAGGTGTATCATTCATGACCCAAATAGGATATAAGTTTAGGGTTTCACTATTGGGAACAATAAATTGGCTATCAATGATTTGTGTGGCATCAAGAGGCACTAAAGACCAACCAAGGAAACGATATTGTTCTGGAAGGATTAACGTTGGTAAATTTGAAATCGTTTCTCCACTTGTGGATTCAATCGTGATTGTTCCTTCGGGAACAAAAAAGGAAATGATGGTGGTGTTGCCTTCATAAATTGCAGTTAAGGTGACATTCTCACTCGGCACAGAGAAGGTTTCATCATAGAAGGTTCCTTGATAAGACCAACCTAAAAAAGTGTAACCTGGTTTGAGGTCATCACTGATCATAGGTAAAGTTATATTAGATTGATAATCAGAGGTGATCGATTCTTGATACCCATCTCCAATGAACGTAATGTGATATTGATTGATCATCCAACCGGCAAAGAGTTCAATATCACCCGTTCGTCCAGTGGGAATTGTCATAATTCTGCTACCGTTTAGTTCAGCATTTTCAAACCATCCTAAAAATGTATATCCTTCACGTTGGGGTTCGGGCAAGATTATTTCTGAGGATTCTATGGTGTAGGTCGTAGGAAGTTGTGATGCAGTCCCTTGATTGAGATGGAGGGTAATATCATAAATATTAACGGACCATTTTGCATAAAGCGTAAAATCAAACGCTGGCATGGTTAAGATTGACATTGCGTTTGTGAGAGCATCATCTTCATGCCATCCTGCAAAGGTGTAACCCAATCGAGTTGGCGTAGGTAGTAAAGGTAATATGGTCCCATAATTGTAAGTTAAGGAATCCATATCTAAGGCAAAGTTAGTTTGAAAATGAATCTGATATTGATTGATGATCCATTTCGCGTACAGTTCCACATCTCCAAAACTTCCAGTTTCAATCGCAGATATAAGACTGCCTGTAAAAGATGGATTGTTATACCAACCGGCAAATGTGTGGCCAACGCGAGTAGGTTCTGGTAATTGAATCGTTTGTGTTTCGATCGTGTATTCATCAACCGTGGGTTCAAACGTACCCCCATTTAGTACAAATTCGATACCATAAATATTTAAAGTCCATTTTGCATATAAGATAAGGTTTTCCGCTGGCATTGTCGTAGATTCAAATGGTTGTAATAATGCTTCATCGCGATACCAACCCACAAATGCATAACCTTCTCTCGAAGGATGATTGGTCAAATTGATAGCACCCTCATAAGGCAACGTCACGGCGTTGATGAGACTACCGCCCATCGTTTCGAATTGCAAGGTGTATTGATTCACTCGCCATTTCGCGTAAAGATTAATGGATGAAAAAGGAAGAGAGAGACCATCTAGAGGTAAGGTGAATGACTCATCATAAAACCATCCTTCAAAGCTGTATCCAACTCTTGACGGGTTTGGAATCACAACGGTTTCACCTGTTGCAAAGTTGGATGGTGCGATTTGATCAAACATACCTTCGTTTAAATCATACGTAATTGAATAAATATTTGCGGTTGGTTTTCCATAAAGCGTGATGGATTGAGATTGTGGTGTAAGTGTTTGTAAGGGCTGACCAGAGAATTGAGCATTATCAAACCATTGTGAATAGGTATAGCCATTGATATCAAAAGATTGGTTAATCGGGTAATCATCTTCAAGACTTGTGCGGAGGACGGATGTGTATTCTAAATTATTAATAAAGAATCTAATTTGGTAGATATATAAATTCGTGACACTTGAAAAATTACCCGCTTCATCAAAAGCTCTTGCCTTGTAATGACCGATATTACTTGTTGAAAATGTTTCTTGATAAGCGGTCCAAGTTTGATTGTTGAATTGCCATTGGTAACCCACCACCGAGGATTGGTCATCTATCGAACCACCAATACTTAAGCGATATGCCCCAGAAGTTTCTTCGACATCAAATGTAGGCGCGGAAGGTCCTTCGTTATCGACGATGTTGTTTTCGGAGTTTGGATCAATGCCACCCTCAATATATCGATTAGATAAATACCATGATTTAACCGCCATTTGTTGAGCTAATCCACCAGTTGCGGCGGTAAAACCTGCATAAAAGAAATCACTAATTTGGGTTAAATTTGTAACTCGAGAAATTAATGCATTAACAGGTCGAGCAGGTGTAGGAGCACTTTCAACATCAGCTAATGCCACGCGTAATTCTAATCGTGTATTCGTGTGATCATATTCGATCCAAGTGTGAAAGGCTCTCACCAATTGACCCGCACTTTTGGTATTCCATTGGTTGATGTAATTTGGATCAAATACGCTTCCAGCAGAGGCGAAAGTTTCACCATTGGTAAAAATTTCAGATGAAGCGATATTTTCACCACCATTGTTATAAAAATCAAATTCGATTCCAACAGAATTATTAATACCTGCATATCCAAGTCCGCCACCCGATTGACCAAGTGAATTTGAATTTGCTGCAATCACAAAAACGTATCCATCTGCGGGTCCTGGATTGAGTCGATAGACGTTCATTACAAAATAGGTTGAAAAACCGGGTTGATCTTCACTGGTCTTTAATTGTTCTTTTAAAAAGATAGATGAAGCTTGTCCCGTACTGGTCGTCATCACCAGTCCTTTGGTTTGGTTTTGTTGAACCGTTACACCGTTACCTTGTAGATTTAAATCCGCCAATGAAACCTGATTAGAACCTAAATCCGCTTCTGCATATCTTAGGTTAATGTTGTTTGTAACTGGAATACTGATGCCGTTACCACTGAATGGTAAAACGAATTGTAGTGCGGAGGATAAGGTCAAAACCAAATAAGTCAAAATTTGCATACAATAAATAAGATAGCATATAAACGGCAATAGTCAA
>CAZOHK010000065.1:0-1859 GCA_964579925.1 uncultured Staphylococcus sp.
AATGTTCCTGAAGTTGCAGAATTATGGCGCCGTGGTTCCGTCATTGGTTCATGGTTATTAGACCTAACCGCAGAAGTCTTAAAAAAAGATGGCGCATTAAATCAATTTGTAGGTGGTGTCTCTGACTCTGGGGAAGGTCGCTGGACGGTCAATGCTGCCGTTGATTTAGGCGTTCCAGCTCCGGTATTATCCACCGCACTTTTTGCCCGATTCGATAGCCGTGGTCAAGCAGATTTTTCCCGACGTATTCTCAATGGGATGCGATTTATGTTCGGGGGACATCATGTCCGAAAATAACGTTCTCGTTATTTTTGGATCGACTGGCGATTTAACCTATCAAAAACTCTTACCTGCCTTAACAAGACTGAACGAACTTTCTCCAAAACTTCTTAAAAAAATTGTCTTGATAGGACGACAAGTCGAAACCCTTGAAGCCTATTTTCAATATGGACTTGAGCATGGTTTGGATATGGCAGCAGTTCAACCGATCGCTTCAAAACTCCATTACATTTATTTACAAGCTTCTGAAACCAATGCATATGGCATCCTTGAACCGATCTTAAAGCCATTTCAAGGTCGTTTTTTTTATTTAGCGACCCCACCGAGCATGTTTCACCTCATCACGAATGCGTTAAGCGTGAAAGGGTTGATTAAAAAAGGTAATCCACAGCATCGTCTTGCTTATGAAAAACCGTTTGGTGAAAATGGTAGCGCTGCTCATGTTTTGAATGACTTGCTTCACGAAACGATTGAAGAACCACAACTTTATCGGGTTGATCATTATTTAGCAAAGCCTTTGATTCAACAATTACTAAAAATCCGGATGCAATGGGCAACCGTTGGCATGGAAGATCTTTGGAATCAACAACATATCAAAACGATTTCCATTCACGCATATGAATCGATTGGCATCTTATCTCGAGGCAAATTTTATGATGTTACGGGTGCCTTAAAAGACATGGTTCAAAGTCACTTGCTCGAGATCCTTGCCCTATTAATGATGGATTTGCCAAAACGAATCGATGACATCAAAACCATTCAAGAACATAAGATTGCGTTGATTCAATCCATTCAACCGATTTTAAATCAAACCATTCTTGGTCAATATCAAGGTTATTTACAAGAACTGAATGTGAATCCTTCATCCATTACCGAAACCTTTGCCCATGTGCCGATGATGTCTTCAAGTCCCCGTTGGAAAGGAACGCGTTTAACGATTACCACAGGCAAAAAATTAGAAGAGAAACGAACTGAAATCATCGTTGAGTTTCACAAAGGTCATTCCTTAGCTTTCAATATTTCTCCGACGATTGGCGTCAAGATTGAAGAGAGTTTTCTTGAAACCCTAACCCCATCCTTAAAGCAACATATGCTGCAACTTCATCGCCATCCTTTTGCCCGTGAAGATGCATATGTCACGATCTTTAGAGATTGGATTCAAGGGAATCAAACGTTATTCCCTTCTGCTGGGGAAATTGAAGCAACCTGGAAGATTATTGATGCGATTAAACAAACGCCAAACTTACCAAAACCATATTCAAAACTAAAAGATTTGCTTAGAAAGTAGAGGATAAACCAATGGCAACGTATGACATTTCTATGCCAATCCAATCAGGGATGAGTGTGTACAAAAATAAACAAGATAAGCAGCCAATTTTTTCTCAACAAAATCGCTTAGCCGAAGGTGGAAGTTTTGAAACCACTATCACGATGAATGTGCATACAGGTACCCATTTAGATTTCCCTTTACACATGGTGGCAAATGGTCAAAACTCAAGTCAATTTGATGTCCATCGACTGCTTCGGGAAGTTCGCGTGATTGATTGTGGGCAAATTAATATCATTGATGAAACCTTCCT
>CAZOHK010000065.1:1869-5459 GCA_964579925.1 uncultured Staphylococcus sp.
GTGAATTTATCTTATTGAAAACGAAAAGTAGTCAACATGAAACCTTTCTATTTGATTTTCCTTATCTTTCAAAAGATGGGGCAAGTTTTTGCGTGAAAAAGAAAATTGCCGGTGTTGGCATTGATGCCCTTGGCATTGAACGCGATCAACCGGGTCACGAAACCCACCACTTGTTAATGAAAGCAAATATGCTCATTCTTGAAGGTTTACGATTAGGCAAAGTCCCTGCTGGCATTTATCAGATGATTGCCTTGCCTTTATCGATACCAAACTTGGATGCTTTACCGGTACGCGCAATCTTGTTATCAAAGTAAAGATTCATCATGAAAGATCTTAAAAAGATAAATATTCTTTTGATGGGAACCCCTGATTTGGCACGGGATGTTTTTCAAGCGATTGCCGAACAAGGTTATCAAATCGTGGGTGTCGTTTGTCAACCGGATACGATCACCGGTCGCGATAAAATTCCAACAAAGCCCCCAACCAAAATTTGGGCAGAATCAAAAGGAATACCTGTTTTTCAACCCGAAAAAATTAGGCTTGATCACGCCTTTTTAAACACACTTGATATTGACTACATCTTAACCCTTGCTTATGGGCAAATTGTTCCCCAGGTGGTGCTTGATAAACCACGTTTCGGAGCATTTAATTTCCATGGCAGTATCTTGCCAGCATACCGTGGCGCATCCCCAATACGATATGCGTTAATTCATCAAGAAAAAATCACAGGGATGACCCTCATGAAAATGGTCCTTGCCATGGATGCCGGACCGATTTATGCAATTAAACGGATGCCAATTCAACCGGATGATAATTACACAAGTTTATTACAAAGATTTTCTTCCTTCACGGCACAGTTTGCAATTCAAATTCTTCCACGCTTAATCAATGGAGAATTATCACCGATTCAGCAAATTGAATCAGCAGCAACGTTTGCCCCCATGATCAAAAAAGAAGACGAACATTTACGTTTAGATTTACCCATGTTTGAATTGCTCGGTTGGATTCGTGGATTATCGGAAACCCCTGGTGGCTATCTGCTTTGGGATGAAAAGAAACTCAAAATTTTACAAGTCTCGATCTTGAATCAAACTGAAAAATTTCCAATCGGAACGCTTATCCAAGTTGATCATCTCGGTGTTCACTTACAAGTAAAAGGTGGGGTGATGTCGCTTGATCAAGTTCAACTTGAAGGTAAAGGCAAAATGCTTGGAAAGATCTTTGGAAATGGCCACAAGCATCTTCAAGGTGTTGTCTTAAGGTAATCCGGGTGGATGTCTATCTTTCTGTTCATGATTTAGTGGACTTCGTTTTAAGAACGGGCGACTTAGATGGTCGAATTTTTAATCGTTCCACGATGCAAACCGGCACAGAGATGCATCAACGTTACCAAAAACAGACCATTATACAAGGCTATCAACGTGAAGTGCTATTACAAGGGGATTTCCAATTTCAAGACATCACGTTTCATGTCACTGGAAGAGCGGATGGTTTGTTTGAACGCGATGGAAGGGTCATCATCGAAGAAATTAAAACCACGATTGCTGACTTGAAAACGTTCCATGAGCAACATGAAACATGGCATATGATGCAAGGGCTTCTTTACGGATACATGTATGCAAGCATTCACCAATTGCCATCCATCGAAGTCAAACTCATATATCTTCATCAAGTCAACGAAGAGCGGATGGATAAAAGCTATTCCTTTTCACTGGAAGAAGCAAAAAAAGATATTCAAGCGGTGATTGATGAATATGGGGAATTTTATCAAATCATTCAAGCGCAACAACTGGCCGTAAAAAAAGCGTTACCACAGCTCCAATTTCCCTTTCAAACCTTTCGCCAAGGACAACGAGATTTAGCCAAGTATGTGTATGGCATTAGCCAAAAAGGTGGGCGGTTATTTGTTGAAGCCCCAACCGGGATTGGCAAAACCATGTCAACCTTATTTCCAATGATCAAGGGTTTATATACCCATCATGAAAAAGTCTTTTATTTTACGGCTAAAAATTCAGGAAAAATAGCAGCGATTGAAGCTCTAGAAAAACTTAGAGCCCAAGGCGTTCCGATTCGATATGTGGTCATCACCGCAAAAGATAAAATCAGTTTCTGTCCAAAAGGAAAAATCAATCCGGATGATTGCCTCTATGCCCGTGGGTATTTTGACAAAGTAAAAGATGTGATTATCGACGGCCTTAAAAACTACCAAGCATTTCAATCTTCCACGATTGAAGCTTTAGCAGAAAAACATCAAGTGGAACCTTTTGAATTAAGTTTAGATTTATCGCTCTATGTGGATGTTGTGATTGCCGATTACAATTATCTATTTGATCCAAATGCATACCTTCGCCGTTTCTTTGAAGATGTTCAGCATCCATATGCCGTTTTGATTGATGAGGCCCATAATCTTGTCGAACGTGGACGAGATATGTATTCAGCTACGTTGACAGACCAGATCTTTCAGCAACTAGATAAAGGTACCAAAAAAGGTAGTTCAAAACCGTTTCGGCAACGTGTTGTTCGCTTAACCAAACAATGGCAAACCTTGATGGAACCAATTCAAACCCCGCAACGGATTCAAGTCAATGAGACATTTATCAATCAATTAGATAAATTTTTGACGGAAGCACAAGTTGAAATGCGAAACAAGCGAAAATCTTTATCCGACGAAGCGATGGATAGTTACTTTAAAATTTTACGATTTTTTCGACTTCGCGAATTAACAGGTGATCATTATCGCGATTGGGCGAACCGAGAAGGGTCTGATCATCAACTTCATTTTGAATGTTTAGATGCATCGCGATACCTGAAAGCGATAACAGAAAAAATACATAGCGTTGTCTTTTTCTCTGCGACGCTAGCCCCACTTAATTACTACTTACCGATGCTTGGTGCAACCGACAAAGATGTGCAATTTATGTTACCTTCACCTTTCCCTCGTGAACATTTTAAAGTCCTCATGGCGAGTAAGATATCGACCACCCTCAAAAACAGAAATAAAACGTATTTAGAGATTGCACTTTATATTGAAAAATTAGTGGAAAATAAATTAGGAAACTATCTTATCTTTTTTCCATCGTACCAATACCTTGATGATGTGAAGCAACACTTACGTTTTTCTAAAGATGCACTGGTGTTAACCCAAACCAAAGAAATGACGCTGCAAGATCGGGAAGGTTTTTTGAATCAATTTACGCATATGCCAAAACAAACGACAGTCGGCCTAGCGGTTTTGGGTGGAGTTTTCTCCGAAGGTATTGATTTGGTCGGTGATCGGCTAATTGGGGTTGGGATTGTAAGTGTTGGCTTACCTCAGTTATCTTTTGCCCGTGACCTGATGGTGGAATACCAAACGTCAAAAGGTCATCAAGGATTTGATTTTGCTTATGTTTATCCTGCCATCAATAAAGTACTTCAGGCCATGGGTCGTGTGATTCGATCCGAAAAAGACCGCGGGGTCGCTTTATTGTTAGATGAACGATTTTTAAGAGAAGAATATGGTGCGATTCAACAAAGATACTCACAATATGAAGTGGTCCATTCACCCGATGAGGTTGAAGAAGCATTGGCTGATTTCTTTCGCAAAGACT
>CAZOHK010000066.1:0-5419 GCA_964579925.1 uncultured Staphylococcus sp.
CGAACCCGCGGCACGACCTTGGGAAGGTCGGGTATTACCATTATACGACGCTTGCAACATTCCTTATTTTACTCATTCTAAGGTTAAAAACAAACGTTTTTAATTAGGGAAAAAGTATAAATTATGATACGATATTATGGTTAAAAAGGAGCTATTATGCAAAAATCAACATCCCTCATTCTCTCGTCACTAGCACTTGCAACTGGTATTGCAGCCTTAACAATCAGTTTGGTTGTACCTGGACCATCAGGTAACAATGGTTCAATTGGTCCTTCAGGAGAAAATGGCCAAACACCTTATATTGGTGAAAATGGTAACTGGTGGATTGATGATGAAGACACTGGTATTTCTGCATCCTCAACGGGCCAAGCTCAAGAATTTTTCCCACAAGTCAATGTTGGGCTTACACCATTGGAAGAAGACCTCATCGAAGAAACCTTTATTGATAACCTTACAACTGTTGAACTCAAACAAGCATATGCGAATAATTTAGTTACCAACGAAGGTTATATTGGTATTAGCACGCCTGCAGAACTCATGGGCATGAGTAATCCTGAAGGAAAATATGTGTTATTAAATTCTATTGATTTTTCCACTGTAGTAGCACCAGCTTGGTCTCCGATTAATTTTTTTGATGGCTTAGATGCGATTCCTTTTTCAGGTGTCCTAGACGGAGCGGGATTTAGCATTGATGCTTTGTTATATACCACCATCGATAATGATGAATACTATGATTATTATGGTATGTTCGATAAATTAGATGGAGCCGCTGTCCGCAACCTTACCATCGCTGGATTTAATTTTTATAAAGATAATGCAAGCTATATGGGACTTATCGCTGGATGGGCTAATAACTCTACATTCAGTAATCTTAATTTTATTAATAACCGTTTAAGTGCAACCGGAGATTATGTTGGCGGCATCGCTGGCATTTTAATTAATTGCAACGTGTCTTTTGTTGATATCAACTTACTGATTATTTCTGGGCACTTTTATTTAGGTGGATTAGCTGGGGAAGCAAATTTATCAGTATTTTCTGGTGTTGTCACCAATGATGTTTCTATCGATGGACGATATGGATATCACGGTGGAATTGTCGGTACCTCTTTTAATAGTGTTTATGTAAAAATTTTGAGCGACCTATCAATCTTACTCGGTGGAAATAGTTTGGCGACCCAAAGAAGTAACATTGGTGGATTGATTGGATACTCCAATCGAGATCGACTTGTTATGATTGAAACACAAGGATTAATGGAATTCACGACCCTTGATCCAACCTTTTATTCAATTTATCAAGTGGGTGGTGTAGTGGGTTATGCTTCAAATACGATTTTTTATCAAGTAGTTAATGAAATCGATATTTTGATTTTAATTCAATTTCCAATCGATACCTTAACGGTCGTTTCAATCGGTGGGGTTGCTGGGGCAACCGAATTTGCCGCACTTTATCAAATCCTTAATGAAGGCAATGTAAGAATCGTTTATGATCGAAATGATTTGGATGACTCAATTTACTTATTTTCAGAAGACTACCCGATAGAATATTTGGGCGGTATCATCGGATATGTCTATGCTGCAAGTTATCTATATCAAGTTGTAAATACAGGTGAAATTGAAGGGGTAGTGGATGTTGGCGGTATCATCGGGTCTACGGGTGTTCCGCTTTGGTATTTCCAACAATTTATTTACATGAATGAGATTGCAAGTTTAGGGACGGTGAGAGGCATATTGAATGTAGGCGGTATTATGGGGTTAAATGATACACGTACGAATTTGATTGCAAGAAACCTGATGAATTTTGATCAAGTTTATGGTGAACAGTCTGTGGGTGGATTATTTGGAAACTTAGCTCCTACGATTTCTGTGAAAGTGACCATTAAAAATGCATATAACTATGGTGATGTTATCGTCAGAAATTACGATGGTGGTGGTTTGATTGGAGCCACCTGGCCACGAGACTTTGATTTCAATTTGCCACTTCTAGGTGAAATCCATCTATATCACTCATTTAATATGGGAGAAATCACTTCGTTAGAAATCGGAAAAACTGGTGGCGGTTCCTATAACAACGTCGGTGTCGGCGCAATCGTTGGAGACCGTGTGATTTTAACCTTGATGTACGGCGTGAGTTATCTTTTACAAGAATCAGAGATTGAAATGTATACCTATGATGTTGACACCAATACTTATGTCGCCTCTGGAGACTTTATCGATGTGACCTTACCAGGCATTGGAGAAGGCAATCAAGTGGATGTTGCTTTCAACCTTTATCGAGAAGACTATACCGATCCTAATTCATTCCTTTATGCAAACGTTTGGGATTTTCAAAATGTTTGGATGTTTGCTAATCACAATGGAATTGAAACCATCCCTGTCCTTCGTTTTATCAGTAATTTGAATGCCTAATCCTCTATAAAATTCTCGCTTTTATTGATATGATGCATATATGAAAAAACCATATCTAAAGTCATTTATTTTTATATCAACCTTATTATCTGCCTGTGATATTCCTTTTCCTTCAAATGCATCGTCATTATCCATCATCTCGAGTCCCGAAAATTCAAGCTTTTTGAGTTCTCAAATCTCATCCTTGGATTCAAGATTGGACGACACAAGCCTGACGGAATCTTCCATTACTAACACTTCCATTACATCGTCCGATTCCATCTCATTGATTTCAAGTAGCGAAACATCTAGTCAATTGGTTTCAAGTATATCTTCCGTTACCTCATCTTCTTCAAGCTTAACGACGTCGGTTGTAAATTCAAGTGCGCCAGTATCGTTGATTACCATTCCTTCAAACGCGCCAAATTACTATCAAAACATCTCTCCCTCACTATCGGGTGAGGCTCTCAAAAATGCTTTGGATATTTTAATTTCTTCTAATATAGATGTTGATTATAATTGGTACCGTTATGAATCCGCAGATGAATCATTAACGGAAACCAATAAAGTCATCACCATCTATCCCCGTCGTAACTATTTAAAAACAGCCCATGTCAGTGGTAACACCGCGGCAACTTGGAATCGAGAACACACCTATCCCCAATCCAAAATTAGTGGATCGGCATTAGATGATAACCACCATATCTTTGCTGATGACTGGAAAACCAATAGCACCCGCGGTAACTATCGTTTTGGCATCGTTTCCACTAAAAATTCATCAACACAAGTCAAGGATTCTAGTAATCTGGTAACGGATAATTATGTTGCCGGTGGATTTTTTGAACCAAACGATGCTGCTAAAGGTGAGGTCGCTCGCGCCACGCTTTATATGAATACACTGTATGGTTATACCTTAGATGGTAATTTTCAATCCAATGAATTAGCGGTTCTCTGGGCGTTACAATATCCACCGACCAATCGAGATATGCAACGCAATAATCGCGTCTATACGAATCAAGGTAACCGTAATCCTTATATCGATCGTCGAGACTATATTTGTTTGGTTTACGGGATGACGTCTTTTAACACCCGTCAAGCTTGTGGACTGGCTTAACGTAAATCAGATTTTGCAAAATTTCTGCCACCAGCATATAACAATAAACCGATAAGGGCGAGGTTACTGCCAAGGGTTTTCCAGATATAACCTTGTGTACCTTCACTAAAGAAATTAATCCTTGTGGGAACAAAGAAATTAAACAGACTCCCAATATTGGCTAACCTTTGCAATTGATAAAAGTAAACCCATTCAAAAGCAGCATTGATATCCGCTTGAGCCTTTTCAAATGAAGCAAGGTCTGTGAATTGATCAATATCGAGTAAGACCGTCGCTTCAATAATCGTTTTGATAATCGTGGTTAAGGTTGGACCAAGGACAAAAATGAGTAAGGTAAAAATAATTGCTGCTGCCGTGGTTTTAGATTTTAACGCTAACCACGTTGTGAGTAATACCCCGGTGATGATTAGTAAATATCCAAAACTCATATGAATCATAAAGTTGGCAAATGTGCCACCATCATCAACGGTGATTGGAAACAAGATCAACCAAGAGAATGCACTTGGTAAAGCGTGAAACAAGATTAATCCTATGAAGGTAATGATCACAGACATCATCATTTGAACAAGGTAAATTTCAAACTTGGAATAGCCGGCAATAATTTTATTACGAATCGTCCCTTGGGTTATATCTGTAGCGATAAATAAACTGGTCACGACGCCAATCAGTAAAATTTGGATTTGACCTAATTGAAAACTGGATTCAAGAATGGTTCTTGATGTTAAGAAAAAATTGAATTCTCCAGGATTAATTTCCACCTTTGTAATCCAGGCGACTAGAACATTTAATCCGCCTAATAAAAAGATGATAAAGGCAATCACAATGGCAGAAGTTTGTCTTCTTAAACGGGCAAATTCAATGGCAAATAAGCGGTTCATTAGGACTTCCCTCCAATCATCTTCATAAAGAAGGCTTCTAAATCATCGCTCTCTTTATTCATTTGAATTAATTCAATATTTTGTTTTAATAATTCGTTGAGATAGGGTTGAATGGGTTGTTGACCATAAATTTTAAGTTGAGCACCACTCAATTCAAAATCTTTTAAACCTTGCTTGTTTAAAGGCTCAAGATTAAAGGATGAATTGGCCAATGAAAGCACAGTCGCTTGCCTAGATTCTTTTTGTAGTTGATCTGCTGTAATTTCTCTGAGTAATTTCCCATGATCAATGAAACCATATCGCGTCGCAAGTTTAGAAAGCTCGGTTAACATATGCGAACTAATCAGCATAGTCAGACCTTCTTCTTGATTTAATTTCAGCAGAAGGTTTCGTAAATCCCGGATCCCTTCTGGGTCTAATCCATTATTCGGTTCATCTAAAATCAGAAAGGAAGGATTGGAGATTAAGGCCATCGCAATACCTAATCGTTGCCGCATCCCTAGGGAGAAATTCTTGGCTTTCTTCTTCTTTTCAATCAGTAGCTTTTCTAAATCAACTTTCTTTAAAACGTTTTGAATGACGAGATGATGGTTTTCTTTAATCCCTAATAAAATACATTGAAGTTTTAAATTCTCATACGCAGATAAATTTAAATGTAAAGCTGGGGATTCAACAACTGCAGCCATTTTCTTTCTGGCTCTCACAACTTTCTTTGGTTCGGTTTCACCGAAGAGGGCAAACGATCCTTTGGTAGGCTCTGCAATTCCTGCAATCACCCGAATTAAAGTTGTTTTACCCGCACCATTTTTACCAATAAAACCATAAATATCACCCTTTTGAATGGTTAAATTGACGCCATCTAAGGCTCTGGTCTTTCGATAGAGTTTGGTAAGATTGATTGTTTTTAATATTTCCATAGATGTCCCTAATTCAAAGTATATCGCCCTAGAAATGAAAAAACACCATTCATTGGTGTTTTATATTCGATTTGGTAGCTGCGGAGGGATTCGAACCCCCGACCTGCCGGGTATGAACCGGACGC
>CAZOHK010000067.1:0-5297 GCA_964579925.1 uncultured Staphylococcus sp.
CTTTGAATACAGCCAATTTAATGATGCGATTCAACCACTAACCATTCAACATATTGAAATTGTTTATGCGGTTCTCGATATCGGTTTAACTTCAACGCTGGTGATGGATGAAGACATCATGTCTCTCATTGATGACATGAACTACCAACCTTCCGTGATGTACGCTGACAATTATTTGACCAATCCATCCATTTATTATGATGCGATTTGGTTAACGCGTTTCAAGGAATTCAAAATTTATGATGTTTATTACTTAGGAGGAGTTTTTTTATTCTTACTTCTGATTGGATACTTTTCATTTATTTATCCAAAAATGCGGCAGAAGAAAACTTTGAATTCCAATACCGATACAAAGGGAAACGTTCTATAATTATATTATGAAAAAATTCATCTCAGTTTTATCACTTTTGTTGGTTGCGGCATGTAATCCTAGTGCTTCTTTAAGTGAATCATCTTCATCCATTTTTGTTAGTTCGAGTTCAATAAGTATCGAGAGCTCATCAGAACTTGAGGTTTTACCAAATTTAGTCTTTTCTAAATTGATTACCGGAACCGCTTCACGTAACAATGTGATTGAACTTTATAATGCAGGAACAACTGCGCTTGATCTATCATCCTTTTCGATTGATTTTTATTCGAATGGATCAGAGGAAGTGACAGCCTCGATTGCCCTTTCAGGTTCGTTAAGTGAACAAAGCTTTTTTATCATCGGAAGTGGAAACACAACAACCGAAGGTTTACTCGAAAAAATGGATTTTGTTTATCCCTCTGCATCGCTTCCGTTTAATGGTAATGACTACATCGCCATCACCAAGGATGGCGTCAAAATTGATGTGCTTGGATATTTAGGTTCAGACTTCGATTATTCAAAAAATGTCACACTCATCCGCTTGGGTGAAACCGCCTCATATCAAGCTTCCGTAAATTTTGATCCATTCCAATTTATTCGTTATATACCGGATTACACAACGAGTCTTGGTTTGGATACCCATCCGATCAAAACGATTGACCAATTGATGCAAGGACCAATGCTAGAAGAACGTTATCTATCGATGCCTTATGTTCAAGTTGGCAGCACAACCGTTGGTGGTGGTGGGGCAGTTTTAACAACGAATTCTTCAGTTGCCGATGGTGATACGGCGTTTTTTTCAGCGGGAAATGGGTTTCCTGGTGGATCGGTTAGATACTACTACATCAATACACCTGAAGTCGATGGTAGTTATACGAATGCTGAGCCATGGGGATATGTGGCGAGTAAGTATCACAAAGAATTTATCATGAGCAATCGAAACAGTTCAACATTTCGTGTTCAATCGATTCCTGGAGGAGCCCTTAAAGAAGTTAACAATCGCAACCTTGGTCTCATATGGGTAAATGGTCAACTCGCTCAATTTTTAATTGTTCGGGAAGGTTTAACCGAAGATGTGGGGATGAGTTTTGGTGCAAGTGATTTGTTACTCACCGACCGTGATGTTCCTTATTTAACCTTTTTGCAATTTGCGGAACATCAAGCAAAATTAAATGGTTGGGGAACAAAAGGTTATCCCATTCAATTAACTGGTGAAAAATCCCCTGACTGGAATTATCAAGCGAATGGTGGCGTCGGGGCTTTATCCACCACCAATCCAGTCTGGTTTCCCCATATCGAATTACCTTGGTAAAAAACAAAACCCGCCTCAAAAAGCGGGTTACTTTATTTTTGGTGCAGGTAGGGAGACTCGAACTCCCAAGGGTTACCCCATACGCCCCTCAAACGTACGCGTCTACCAATTTCGCCATACCTGCGCGAATATGATTATAACCAAATTGCGTGTTAATTAAAAGAAATTAAACAGAAAATTGGCTAATAAGAAGTAAATCAGGAGGGAACTAAAGTCCACCAAGGTTGTTAAAAAAGGCGAGGACATTACCGCAGGATCTTTCTTTAACTTGAGGGCAAGTAATGGGACTAAACTCCCTAACATTTTTGAAATGATAATTGCCACCAATAACGTCAAACTGACGAGACCTGAAAGGCGCGTGATAAAAAACCACCAAGCTTGTTCAAACATTGGTAAATTCATATCTAAAGGTAAACGAATAAAGCCTGATGCTAATTGGATAAAAATGAATCCAAAGGCGAATAGACTTGTTAAACATGCAGTTAGGAGTGCAACCTTTAATTCTTTTTTCACGACAAATCCAAAATCTTTCATCGAGATTTCTTTAACCGCAATTGCACGCGTAATCATGGCGACTGATTGATTACCAGTATTACCACCTGTATTCATGATTCCTGGAATAAATGCAGTTAAGATGACCACACTTTCTAAGGTGCCTTGGAATTGATTAATGGTAAAGGTTGAAATCGCACCAAGGACCATCAGACCAACAATCCACGGAACTGATTTCATCACAATTGCATTCGGTTTACTTTGGCGATAATTTCCGTCTAAAGGTTGAATGGCAGCCATCTTTAAAAAGTCTTCACTGGCTTCTTTATCGATAACGTCAACAATATCATCGATGGTGATGATGCCAACCAAATGATTCGATTCGTTTAAAACGGGGATAACGGATAAATCATAACGCTTAAATAATTGGGAGACTTCCTCTTGGTCGGTATGCACAAAACACGATATAAACTCACGATTCATGACCTCTTGGACTAACATATTGGATTCATGAAAAACCACATCTTCAATATAAATAATGCCTTTTAGAAAACGCTTTTCATCAACAATAAAGTTTGAGTAAATCGTTTCTTTATCGCGACCGACTTTACGAATCTTATCTAGGCTTTGCCCAATTGTCGCGGTTTCTGCGATGGTTACATACTCCGTTGTCATAATGCTACCAGCAGTTCCAGGTTTGTAGTTGAGAAGATTATTGATATCTTGGCGAATAGAAGGATCTGCTACTTTGAGAATGCGAGAAACAAGATTCGCAGGCATATCAGAAAGAAAGTCTGCTACGTCATCTTGATAGGAGTGATTGATTAAATCCACCAATTGTTTATCACTAAAAATATGAAGCAGGTTTTCTTGCTGCTCAGGGGACAAATGGGAAAATAGTTCAGATGTATGATCCGAATTACAAGTTCGAAAAATAAATAACAAATCCTCCGGATGGCTAAGGTGATTCATGATAGACGCTAAATCAATCACGCGGTACTTTTCAAACAAATGTCGGATTTTCTTCACATCTTTTTTATGAATGTAAGATTTTAAAGTGTTTAAAGTTATTAATTTATTTGACATTTCCATATCATTCTACCTCTTTTCATATAAAATGATAAGCAAGAATGGATATGGAAGCAGTCAAAGACCACTTACCTCATCCAAAACAAAAAATTCAAAAACAAAATTGGGTTATTTTTTTCTTTTTCTTATCGATTGGAATTGGCGTCCTATTTACGACCATATCCCTACAAAATGATCTGAGTAACCTGGATTTTTATGCAATCTTAAACGCGAGTCAAACTTGGTTAGCAAATTGGCCGATGATGGTCGTTGCAATTATGATGCTAGTGACCATCATGGTCACCAGTGGCATTCGTTACCAACTCTTGTTAAGAAAAGCGAAATCTGAAGTGCGCTTTCGCGAAAGTCTGATGTTTGGTATTCTTGCAAGGTATTACGTGTTAATTACGCCTTGGGCTTTAGGATCTCAACCAATTTTAATAGGCCTACTTTATCAACGAAAATATTCGATTGGCCAAGCGACGAATGCAGTCATGTTAGATTTATTGATGATGCGTTTAAGTATGGCGATGATTGTTGCAGTTGCGCTTCTTGGATTTTCTCATTTGGTTTCATCAGTCATTATCACGATAGCTTGGATCGGTTTTTTCTTAACTTGTGTCTTTCCTATTTTCTTGGTGTTGGGTTCCGTACAACCATGGCTAGAAAAATTGGTAAAGAACTTAATTCACTTCGCATTTCCTAAAAAACATCCAAAAATGATTCAATCAATCGAACATAGTTTGATTCAATATCGACAAGCTTTCAAAGAATATCGCCAACATAAACAAAGTATGTTTTTTGTATTTTTGTTTGCGTTGATTTCTCAAATTGCAATGTTATCGATTCCGTATTTTTTGTTGGCAAGTTTTTCACAAGATATTTTCAATCCTCAATTTGGATTGTTTACTTTTTGGAACTTGGTCATGATGATGGCAATTGCAAATGTGATCATAGGCGTTGCCCCTACTTTAGGAAGTGCTGGAGCAGCGGAATTAACCTTTGCAACCATTTTCTCGATATTTCTAAGTGGTAATTTTATGTTTTGGGCGATTTTATTATGGAGAGGGATGCTGTTTTATATTTGGTTAATCATTGGAATCTTGTTGAGTTTGTCCTTAAGTTTAACCCAAAAAAAATCTAAGAAAAAAACGCAAAAACTTGATTTAAAGCTTCCCTTAAAAGTATTTCTATTTAATGATGGTTTTTTTCCAATGATTGACGGTGTCGTTCGTGCGGTGGATGGTTATGCAAAGTATCTAGTTTCCCAAGGGATTGATGTCACGGTTGTGGTTCCTTATAGTGGTGATACAAAAATCTTCCCTTATCAAGTGATTGCCATTCCACAATATAAAATTCCTGGTTTTTTTTATCCTATCCCATATGGGTTTAATCGAAAAAAATTATGGAAAAAACTTAAGTATGAAGGTCCAGCGATTTATCACGCTCACACACCCTTTTTGTTAGGTCATCTTGCATTGAGACTATCAAAGCGATTTCAAGTTCCGCTTGTCACAACCTTCCATAGCAAATATTTCGATGATTACTATGCGGCAACCAAAAATCGCTTGGTATCAAATATTTTAACGTATTTTACCATCAATTATTTTCGTAATTCGAATGCGATTTGGACCGTTTCCGATGCGACTGTCAAGACCATTCATGCATATGGATTAACCGATCGACCTATCAAAGTTATCTCCAATGGCGTCGATATCAAACCAAATCCTTGGAAAGGAAAAGAAAAAGAAAACGTGCTCGAGAAATATGGCATTCAATCTGAGGTTCCAATTCTATTGTTTATTGGCCAACTAATTTGGCAAAAAAATTTAAAACTCATTTTAGACACTTATTCTTGCTTAGATAAAAAAGGGTTTGCATTTCAAGCCATTTTTATTGGAGATGGGCGTCACCAGGAAGAGATCAAAGCCTATGCAAATGACTTAAAATTGCAGTCTAAGATTATCTTTACAGGTCAAGTCAAGGATTATCAGGTTATATCTACAATATATGCCTTAAGTCATTTATTCTTTTTCCCATCTGCATACGATAACGATCCGCTTGTTATCAAAGAGG
>CAZOHK010000068.1:0-5288 GCA_964579925.1 uncultured Staphylococcus sp.
GTTTTAAATCAAAGTTTAAAGACTCAATCAACCGTTGATTGGGTTTATATCGAAACGACAACTGTTGAATCTTAAGACTCATACGTGTTCACCTTTAACATCATATCACTGGCAAATGCGACCGCCAAACCTGTCAGAAGCATCAACGCAAGGGCCATCGGGCTGGCGAGATTGATTTGTTCATCTCCTGCAAATTGATATAAATACGTGGCAAGAGTTTGAAAGTTAAAAGGTCTTAAGATTAAGGTTAACGGTAATTCTTTGAATAGGTCCACCATGACAATTAAACCTGCTGCAATGAACCCATGACTAATCAAGGGAAGGTCAACCGCCACCAAGGTTTTGAATTGCTTTCGACCCAATGTGTAACTTGCTTGGGTGTATTTCAAACCAATTTTATGGTAGCTACTTTCAATTAAGTTCGTGGCCACGGCAAGAAATCTTAAGACCAAGGCGAAGGTTAATAACACCAATGACCCTGAAATCAATAAGGTATCTAAACCAAGGATGCCGGATAACCACCGATCAAAGGGAACCCACATCAGGATCATCCCGACGGCAATCACCGCGCCAGGTAAAGAGTACCCAATCGTCAAGATTTTAACGATCCATTTTTTCCATGCTTTTGGATATATTCTTTGAAAATTAACGATTGCAAGGGCAATAAAAAGGATGATGATGGTTGGGTAAAATGCCATCAGAATCGAAGAAAGAACCCCATCCCAAAATACATGTGTGTATATTCGACTTGGTACGGCAGGCAACCATTGAATCAATTGCCCTACCGGAATAAAGACCGCCAGTGTGAGGACCACGCATGCAATCGTATAAAAATAAAGTCGTGTTGAAGTTTGAAACTTCTTCTTCATTAGTGGCTTAATTTGCGTTGTCGCATAACTATACTTGAACGATTTTCTTAAGGTACTTTCTATCCAAAGTATGATCAGAATAAAACCGACCAATTGTAGCGAAAATCTGACCGCGGCATTTAAATCATTCCCATTAAACCAGGATTGAAAAATAGTGGTCGCATAAACCCTTAAGCCAAAGTATTGCACCAACCCATAATCATTCAAGACTTCCATGGCAACCAAGACAGAGGAACCGACCATGACAGGCCTTAATAGTGGCAAAATAATTCGCCAGAAAATGGTGGTTGGCTTTGCCCCAAGGGTTTGGGCGGCACTAAACATCGTCTGTGGTTGTTTTGATAAAAAAGACCGAGTCGCAAGGTAAACATAAGGATATAGCGTTAAACCAAACAATAAGGTCGCACCAGGTAAATTGGTGATCACGAATAGGTTTTGAAACCATGATCCTGACAATAAATCAACATAGAGATAAGCGAGCAAATATCCTGGCATTGCCAATGGCAAAACCAATAGAATATCCCATACTCTTGCAAAAGGTATACGGTAAAAGCTCATCCAATAACCTAAACTTACCCCAATCAATAAACTGATGATGACCGATCCAAAGACAAGGAAAAACGTTTGAAATAAGACATCCGGAAACCAATAGCGAATCATAAAATCCCACATTGGCCCTGGGGCTTGAAATAATGGCGGAATAAACTGAAATAAGAAAACCAAAATCAAGGCAAACATGATCCACGTGATCAAGTGAAAAGGATTGACGCTGAAGCGTTGCTTCATTGCCAACCTGCTGCCACCATGCGTTGGTAAGCCTCTTGACTATGGGTGTACAGAACGGATAAAGGCATCGCTTGTTCTTCAAAATTTCCCCAACTCAAAAGTAAGGGGTGGGGGTCTACATCCGTTCGAATGGGGTATTCAAAATTTGCATTTGCAAACATTGCTTGAACACTTGGTGTTAATAAATACGCCATAAAGGCTAAGGCATGATCTTGACGTTTTCCATAGCGGGTTAAACCTGCCCCGGAAATATTAATATGGGTTCCACCATCGTTTTGATTCGGGAAAAATACCGATAAGGCTTCTGCAACCTGAACTTCACTTTGGTCTTCTGAATTCGCCATACGCCCAAAGTAATAGGAATTCATGATGGCAACATCAGCAAGGCCATAATAAACTGCTTTTGCTTGATCGCGATCATTGCCGATTGGAATGGTACTTCCTGTTAACGGATCACGAATCGCAAAGTGGTCAACTAAACCCTCTAACCAAATCGACGTCGCTTCTCCACCAATTCGTTCAATCATCGCTGCAACTAAGGATTGGTTGTAAACATGACTGGAACTACGAACCGCGAGGCGACCTGACCAATCGGGATTTGCAAGATCTTCATACGTCGACACCGTGGAAGGATCAAAGCGATCAGGATGGTAAACAAACATTCTTGCCCGCTTGGTTAAACCTACCCAATTCAAGTCATCGTCCTTTAAGTAGTCAGGAACCATATGAAACATGGCTTCATCTGGAAATGGTTTTAGAAGATGACGCGCTTTTGCTCGACCTAATCGACCAGCATCGGCTAAAAAAATTAAATCCGCTTGAGTCGAATTTCCTTCGGTTTCTAAACGTGTAAGTAATGGATCGGCATCCAGTTTCACCACATTGACATGGATCCCAGTTTCTTCTTGAAATGCATCAAAAAGAAGTTGATCAATTTCATAATGTCGATCCGTATATAGGTTGACCACTTGACCTTCAACTTGGCAACTGGTCAGCATCGTGAGGATAAAGGTCACGACTCCTAATTGTTTCCATTGCATCGTCTATCTCCAAGAGGATTCAATATCCTCTGCTTGATAAATTATAACAAAATTAGATATTAAAAAATGCCTTCTTTTTCTGCCCAATCGATAAAGTCATCGTAACTCATGCGCTTATCGTAAACCTTATCTTCCGTAATATAGATGATACGGTTTGCAACCGTAGCAAGTAATTCATGGTCATGACTCGTAAACAGGATGACGCCTTTGTAATTAATCATCCCTTTATTCAGGGCAGTAATCGCTTCTAAATCCAAATGGTTCGTTGGTTCATCCATTAATAAAACGTTACCAGCGGTCAACATCATCCGCGCAAACATACATCTTACTTTTTCTCCACCTGATAAAACGGTTACTGGCTTTAAGGCTTCTTCTCCAGAAAATAACATGCGTCCTAACCATCCCCGTAAATAGGATTCGGTTTGGTCTTTTGAATACGGTCTTAACCAATCCACCAAATGCATGCGTTCTTTAAAGAAAGTACTATTATCTTGAGGTAAATAAGTAGGGATAACTGTAATGCCCCACTTAAACATGCCTTCATCAGGGTTTTTTACCCCGAGTAAAATTTCAAAGAGAGTAGTAATGCGTTGAGAACTATCCGATAAAATGGCAATTTTTTCTCCACGATGAATGGATAATGACATCGGAGGAATCATATTCTTTTTGGCCATCCCTTGAAAATTTAAAACATCTTGGCCAAGGTCTTTATCAAATTTAAAATCGATAAACGGGTAACGCCTTGAGGATGGTTTTAAATCCTCAAGCGTGATCTTTTCTAGTTCTTTTTTACGTGAAGTTGCTTGTTTACTTTTACTTGCATTCGCGGAGAATCGAGCAATGAATTCTTGCAACTCTTTCATCCGATTTTCTTTTTTGGAATTTTCATCTTTGGATTGCTTTAAAATTAATTGACTGGATTCATACCAAAAATCATAGTTGCCAACATACATATTAATTTTTCCATAATCGACGTCAAGTATTCGCGTACAAACTTTGTTTAAAAAATGGCGATCGTGGGAAACGATGATGACCGTGTTTTCAAAATTGAATAAGAAATTTTCTAACCAATGCGATGCAACCGCGTCTAGGTTATTGGTTGGTTCATCGAGAATTAAAATATCCGGATTACCGAATAACGCTTGCGCCAGCAAAACTTTAACTTTCATTTTGCCGTCTAAATCTTTCATCAAGAGATCTTGTTTATCTTCTTTGATGCCAAGGGCGTTAAGTAAACTTCTAGCATTTGCTTCGGCTTCATAGCCGCCCATGTCTCCGTATTCACTTTCCATTTCTGCAGTTTTGATGCCATCTTTTTCATCAAAATCAGGTTTTGCATAAAGGGCATCGATTTCTGCGCGTAGAAGCTTAATGCGAGGAAAACCTAACATGACCGTGTCAACGGCAGTATACGTATTAAACGCGTTTTGATCTTGCTTAAGGATGGACATCCGTTCTTTTTTATCGCGAAACACATCCCCTTGAGTGGGTTCAATTTCTCCAGATAGAATTTTTAAGAATGTGGATTTCCCAGCACCATTGGCACCGATGATCCCATAACAATTTCCCTTTAAAAACGATAAGGAGACATCTTTAAATAAGATTCTTCCTCCGAATTGTAACGATACATTACCGACTTCCAACATGAGCTTTTCCTCCAATGGTTTCAATAAACTTGCCGACTTCATACGTAAACTTGGCACTGCCTTTTGAGAAATGGGGTTTAAGTTTTAAGGCTTTAGGATATCCGAAGCTTTCTCCTGGGCCATTGGGTCCAATAAACTGCCCGTTAATGACGTAAGCATTGCCACATGCATAGGTTAACGATAATGCCCCTGATTCTGCGGAATGAGAGACCAATGATAAGAACGCTTTCAAAATCACTTGCAACCATTTAGGAAAGGACCTAACAATATTGGTTGAAGCCAATCCTGGATGAACCAAGACTGAACTAACATGGTCAAGGACAGGAAAATCAAATAAATTAAGATTCATTTGCAAGACATGATGAAGCATCGCAATCGCAAGTTTACTACCTGCATATTGTTTCATTCTTGGTACACGAGGGTTTAGAAGCGTATCCTTCCACCGGCCAATCCTTGCTCGATATGATGAATAAGAACCGACAAAAACTAATCGCAGATGGGGATTTTTTTGATCCAAATACCCAAGTAATTCCCTTAATAAGTAATAGACATTAAAAAAATTAACCCCGGTGGTTTCTGGTAACCCATCGATCGTTTTTTGATCCTTTGGCGGAAAGATAATCCCTGCATTCAATAAGACAACATCTATTTTTGAATAAGTGCTCTTGATCAGTTCTGCAAAGGTTTTCACGGACTGAAAAGAGCTTTGATCATAAGGTATTAGGGTCAGCTTAGCACTGGGAACATCCTTTAAAATCTCCTCACGTGCTTCATTCGCCGTGGTTTGGTTACGACACGCCATTAAGACATGTGCGCCGCGAAATGCAAGTTGCTTTGCAGCATAAAAACCCAAGCCACTATTCGCTCCGGTAATGAGAATGGTTTTGCCTTTTAAATCAGCAATATGTTGGTTTAACCATGCAGTATATTTCATAGGTGATACCGCA
>CAZOHK010000069.1:0-5244 GCA_964579925.1 uncultured Staphylococcus sp.
GGTCTTCTTAAAAGTAACGAGAGTGTTCGATAAGCAACGGCATGTTTACTTAAATCGTCATAAACAATCAGAACATCTTTGCCGTTGTCTAACCATTCTTCACCAATAGCAGTCCCTGCATAGGGGGCTAACCATTGTAAGGTTGCAATTTCGGAAGCCGAAGCTGCAACAACCGTGGTATATGCCATCGCGCCTTCGCTTCGTAACCGTTCAACAATGTTTGCAACGGTTGAATTCTTTTGGCCAATCGCAACATAAATACATAATACTTTTTGGTCTTTTTGATTGAGGATGGCATCAATGGCAATGGCAGTTTTCCCGGTTTGACGATCACCAATGATTAATTCACGTTGACCGCGACCAATTGGAATCATCGCATCAATCGCAACAATCCCTGTTTGTAATGGAGTGTTAACGGGTTCACGCGACATGACCCCAGGAGCGATTCGTTCAACTGGACGAGTCTTTTTCGTTTGCAGCGGTCCTAAATTATCAATTGGTTGCCCTAATGCATTCACCACGCGACCGAGCAAC
Organism: uncultured Staphylococcus sp.; assembly: GCA_964579925.1. Taxonomy (GTDB): domain Bacteria; phylum Bacillota_I; class Bacilli_A; order RFN20; family CAG-826; genus UBA970. The sequence continues at coordinate 535 of CAZOHK010000069.1, forward strand.
ACATCACCGACGGGAACTTCAATCGTCCGATTCGTGCGCTTAACGATGTCACCTTCTTTGATGGCTTGCGTCGTCGATAATAAAACAACCCCAACATGATCTTCTTCAAGGTTCAGTACAAGACCATAAACATCGTTTGGAAAAAGCACGAGTTCGTTCATCATTGCTTTTTCTAAACCATAGACCAAGGCAATGCCATCGCCAATGGAGATGACTTTACCAGTGTCTGATTCACCAAACGGTTGGTGAAACGATTTGATTTGTTCCTTAATAAGGTTTGAAATTTCTTCTGGTTTGATTTTCATACACTATCCTCGTTTCAATAGTTGCTGTTTAAGACTGGCTAATTTATTTAGAATCGATGCATCAAAGATTTTTCCGCGAACATCAATCCGAAATCCACCTAATAACGTTGGATCAATGACATTCACAAGCGTCAGTGCTTGACCAAGATGAGCTTGCAAGGCAACTTGTAATTGATCAAGTTGGGTTGTGGTTAATGCGGTGACTGAGTAAACAATCCCTTTTTGTTGAAGGAGGACATCTCTTAAAAAATGAATCGTTTCATGGAGGATAGATGGTAAATGTTGAATCCGGTGCTTATCAACAAGTAAAGATAAAAATCGGGAGAAGTCATACCACGTCGTCACTGGAAACGTTTGATCTAAAAACTTAAATTTGATGTCCTTACTATAAAACTCATTTCCTAAAAAATGAAGGAAGGTTTGATCTGCCTTCAAAAATTGGAGAAGGTTGTCACATGCTTCCAAATACACCTCAACTTGTGAGTTTTCTTGAGCAATTTTAGATAACGCAAGCGCGTATCGTGAGGCAATGCCTTCCATTAATTTCTTAATCCTTTTATAAAGTTTTCAACGACTTTATCATTATCCTTTTGATTAAACTCTCTTTCGAGCACTTGCTTGGAAGCATCAAGGGCAACCCTGACCATTTCTTTTTCGATCTCGAGTAATGCTTGGGATTTTGCTTGACCAATTTCATCTGCCGTTTTTTGTTTAATCCGTGCAGCTTGGTTTTGTGCATCCTCTAAAAGTTGAGTTTTGGTTGTTTCAATTTCTTCTAATGCCTCTTCCCGAAGTGATTTTAAAGATTGTTGGACTTTCTTGGTTTCTGCTTCCAAAGAAAGCTTCAATGCTTTTGCTTGAGCCTCACGGGCAATCGCTTCATCGAGGGTTTGTTTAACAAAGGCTGCACGCTTATCAAGGATTCCTTTAATCGGTTGATAAAGGAACTTTTTGACGATGAGCAGCATGATAAAAGTGGAAAGCAACTGGGCGATGAAGGGCCATATGCCAGTTGGAATCAACTTATCAATGATACTTTGCGGGTCAACCGGACCCGAAGAGAATAGATAAAGAGCGTTCATAGATTAATAGACGAAAATGAGAAGAATAGCAATTAACAGTCCGAAAATACCAGAGGTTTCGTCCAAAGCAACCCCAAGAATCATGGTTGCCCGCAAGTTATCTGCGGTTTCTGGATTACGTGACATTCCTTCAATCGCACTGGAAACGATTTGACCTTCACCAATGCCAGGTCCGATGGCTGCTAAACCAACGGCTAAACCAGCACCAATGCCAGTTAAACCTTTGTTGATATCAGCAAAGACTGGTGACAATAAAGCGAATTGGGCAACGACTGTCGTTAAGATAGATAGGATCATAAAATCTCTCCTTTTTTATATCATGCAGTAACTGCATGTTTTTCTTCCTCGTCTTTGCTTGGTCGTGCAGGCCCTTCCTGCGCGATGAAAAGCATCGATAAGGAAATGAAAACGAGGGTTTGGATGAGCGCCGAGAAAAGATCGAAATAAAGATGGAACCACGGCGCAACAAGTGGTGCCAACCAAATAGAGTTAAATCCGGTAGGTAAAAAACTAAAGACCCAAGAAGATAACTCTCCTAACGAAAAATAAATGAGTGACATTAAAATTATGCCCGATAAAATGTTGCCAAATATACGGAAACTCATCGAAACCAAAGGCGCCCAAACGGAGACAAGGTTAATCGGGAGAAAAACAGGAAAGGGTTCAATGAAGCGTTTAAAATACTTCCAACCATTTGTCTTGATTGCGGTGAAATGAATCAAAATAAAGGAAATTAACACGATCGCAAAGGTGTTCATATAATAGCTTAACGGTGACGATAGGCCGGTTAGACCAAAAATAAAGCCTATAAAAATGTATAACGTAATCGATAAAAAGTATGGGGTCATAAAGTTGAAGTGACGCCCCATGTTTGTCTTCACGAGATTTTCAACCGTCACCACAATCCATTCAGCAATAAGCATAATACCTTTTGGCTTTTTAAATGGATCTACTTTTTTAGCATAATGATGAACAATCAAAGAAAAAATCGAAATCAAAACAACCACCATCCAAGATGTATAGGTTTCGGCTGGGAGTGACATTAAAAATTCGGTCATGATTGCTTCTTCATTGTACGGAAATTAGCACCGGTTATAAAGATAATTGCACTGATGACTAAATATGCGATAAAAATGGTAAAAATATTAAATAATTCAACGCCATCTAAGGTTATAAAGACCGACGCAAGTAATCCAACACCAAACAAAGCCAATCGAGAAACCATATATAAGGGGCTCGCTCCAGCTCTAACTTTTTGTTGTACGCCGAGTGTTAATCGGTTAGCCTGAACAATGATTAAACCATAGTTAATCGATCCAATGAAGGATCCTAACAACCAACCAAGGGGCCAGGATAAGGGTGACAATCCGATAAAGTAAATGACAAATAAAAGGATTCCACCAACAAGAAAAACCATGAAAGCTTTTGCTAAAATATTTAATGGTAATTGCCGAATCGAATTGGCGTTTTCCATACCTTATCAAAATAACATAATTATTGGTAGAATAGAATCAAAATACGATTTTACAATTCTAAAAATAAATAATGGTAAAATAGGGCGTGAGGAATTATGCAAAACCATTTTAAACTTTTCGCTCTAAGCGGGTCTAAACAATTAGGATTGGCCGTTTCTCAAGCACTTAAAGTTCCTTTAAGTCCTTTAGAAATCAATAGGTTTGCCGATGGTGAAGTTCTTGTTAAACCGCTAGAAACAGTTCGTAACCAACACGTATACATTATCCAAAGCACAAGTAAACCTGCATCAGAAAACTTGATGGAATTAATGGTATTTGTTGATGCCTTGAAGCGATCGAGCGCAAAAGAAATTACTGCGGTCATTCCATATTATGGATATGCTCGGCAAGATCGTGTTGCTAGAAGCAGAGAACCCATTTCCGCTAAACTCGTTGCCGATCTTTTAGTTGCTTCAGGCGTCGATCGGGTGATGAGTGTCGATATTCATACGATGCAAATACAAGGATTCTTCTCCGTCCCTTTTGATAATATTTCCCCTTACCACCTCTTCGCAAAAGAAATTAAACAACTCTTAACGCAACAACGTCTAGGTGAAGATGATCTCGTGGTCGTCTCACCTGACCATGGGTCTGTTACCCGAGCAAGAAATTTCGCCGAACTATTCCGACATGCGAGCATTGGTATCGTTGATAAAAGACGACCAAAACCCAACATGTCTGAAAGTGTGAATTTAATTGGTGATGTAAATGGCAAAATTACTGTGATTGTCGACGATATTGTCGATACGGGTAATACATTAATTGGTGCCACTGAAATCTTGAAGAAGCATGGAGCAAAAATGATTCTGGTTTGTGCTACACATGGAATTTTTTCCCAAGACGCGATAACAAGAATTCAGCAAGCTCCGATTGACCGTTTTTTCATTACCGATACGATTGATCGGGTTTCACAAGGCAATATGAAAGTTGTTTCGGTTGCTCCACTTTTAGCAAGGGTAATTGAAAATATGCACGAAGGTAAAGCACTTTCCCCAATTTTTGATGAATTTTCAAGGTAATTCATGAAACGATTTTTTGGTAGATTTGTTCAGTTTTTGATGAGAATCGTCGCAAAGTTGATTCGAATTCCTGAACCAACGCTCTACCTTGGTCACAAGCTATTTCATAAAGTCATTGAAATTTTTCAGTATCATCAGATTTCTAAAGTCCTTATCGTGACGGACAAAAACATTGTTCAACTTAAATTATTAGAACCTTTAATCGCACTTTTAAACCTTCATCACATCGCAATGGTCGTCTACGATGATACTCATGTGAATCCAACCGTGACCAATTTAGAAGAAGCTAAAACCATTTTTCTACGTCAGCAATGTCAAGCTATTTTAGGTTTTGGTGGCGGATCACCGATGGATTGTGCCAAAGGTGCTGGGGCTTTGTTGGCCAGCAAAAAACAGGTGAACCAATTAAAAGGGTTATTAAAAGTCAGACGTAAACCACCATTATTGGTGATGATGCCAACCACTGCAGGCACGGGCTCAGAAGCAACGGTTGCCGTTGTCGTCTCTAATCCCAAGAGCAAAGAAAAATACGCCATTAGTGATCCGGTTTTAGTTCCATCCTATGCAATTTTAGATTCCGCTTTGACAATGGGTCTACCCTCACACATCACGGCGACCACTGGGATGGATGCCATGACTCATGCGATTGAAGCATTTTTAGGTTTTAGCAACACCACCTTTACAATCCAAGCAGCAAAAAAAGCTCTTATATTGATCGATCAACATTTAATTAAATCCTATCAAAACCCAACCTTAGAATCCTCAAGAAGAGGGATGTTAGAAGCTTCTT
>CAZOHK010000070.1:0-5190 GCA_964579925.1 uncultured Staphylococcus sp.
AACCTGGACCACCACCGCCATGTGGGGTGGAAAAAGTCTTATGGAGGTTCATGTGCATAATGTCAAAACCCATGTCACCAGGACGGGCAATACCTAATAATGGGTTAAGATTGGCACCATCATAGTAAAGTAAGCCACCAACATCGTGAACGAGTTTTGCAATCTTTAGAATATCCTTTTCAAATAAACCGACCGTGTTTGGGTTTGTTAACATGATTCCTGCGGTTTGATCATTAAGCACTTGCTTTAAAGCATCCACGTCCACCATCCCGTTTTTAGATTTAATCGTAATGGTTTCATAACCTAACATCATTGCGGAAGCAGGATTCGTACCGTGAGCAGAATCTGGAATGACAACCTTGGTCCGTTTGATATCACCGCGCGCTTGATGGTACGACTTCATAATCATTAAGCCGGCTAATTCGCCATGTGCACCCGCAAAAGTGTTTAAAGATGTTCCACTCATCCCAGTGATTTCGTTTAGCATGGTTGCCATATCAAAATAAATTTTTAATAACGGTTGAACCGTATCTAAAGGTTGGGTTGGGTGAATCAGTTTGAAACCATCAAGGCTTGCCATTTCATCATTAATTTTTGGGTTGTACTTCATCGTGCACGAACCAAGTGGATAAAAACCCGATTCAATCCCAATATTCTTTTGTGAGACTTTTGTGTAATGGCGAACAATATCTAATTCACTGACTTCTGGTAACTGCGCTGCCTCTTGGCGAAACATCGAGGTCGATAAGGAGGCTTGTTTTGATTTAGGAAATTCTGTTACCGGTAGTTGATAGCCGATGCGACCAGCAGAAGAAAGTTCAAAAATGAGTTTAGTGTACGTCATGTTGAACCTCCTTGATGGCGTTAACAAGATTGTCAATTTCCTCTTTTGTTTTGGTTTCACTGCCATACACAACCACTTGATGATCTTCAATCGGATATCCAAATAAAAATCCTTTTTTTGCTAAAGCTTTTTCCAGTTCACGCGCGTTAAACTTTGTGGTTAAGGTTGTTTCATAAGCGTATGGGGCTGCATAAGTTAAAGTAAACCAACCCGTTTCAATAAGGCGATCGACAAGATATCGTGTCACCGTGCATGCCCGATCAAAAGCTTGGACCATGCCTTGTTTACCTAAAGCACTCATATAAACCGTTGCTTGAAGTGCCAAAAGCGATTGGTTTGAACAAATGTTTGAGTTCGCTTTTTCTCTTCTTATATGTTGTTCACGCGTTTGTAACGTCAAGACAAAACCACGCTGACCGCGGCTATCTTTTGTATAGCCACAAATTCTTCCAGGCATTTTTCTTACCCATTCATTTAAGGTGGTGAGGTAGCCTAAGTATGGTCCGCCAAAGTTTGGATTTAGTCCCAACGATTGCGCTTCCCCACAGGCAATATCTGCGCCTAATTCTCTAGGAGATTTTAAACGCGATAAAGCAAAAGGATCGTTATAGGAAATCACCAATGCTTTCTTACTTTTAATGGCAGATACAAACGTATTAAAGTATTCAATCAATCCAAATCGGTTTGGATAAGAAAAGATCACGCCTGCAAAGGGTTTCTCCATCGCTTTTTCTAATGACACTTTATCAATCAGACCAAGCTTAGGTTGCAAAATGTCTAAGGTGACATCGCGATGTCTCGCGTAGGTTTTCATGACCTCTTCAACGTGCGGCAATAAAGCTGAGGCGATGATAATTCTTTTGATTCCTGTTGTAGAAACCGCCATCATCATTGCTTCCGATAATGCAGTTGGACCATCATACATCGAGGCGTTGGATACATCCATGCCTGTTATTTGAGTAATCATCGATTGCCATTCAAAAATGTATTGTAAAGTGCCTTGGGCAACTTCGGGTTGATAAGGGGTATAAGATGTTAGAAATTCTTGTCTAGAACTTATCGCATCAATGATTGCCGGTCTTTCATGTTCATAAGAACCAAATCCTCGAAAGGATTGAAGAATCGTACCTTGATTTGCTTTTAAGTGTTTTCTTAGTTGGCTTTCTGATAAGCGCGGCAATAAGTTATAAGGTTTTGTTAAACGAATGGAAGTAGGAACATCACCCAATAAATCATCGATCCGTTTAACACGGATGACATCAAGCATTTCTTTTTGATTGGATTCGGTTAAAGGAAGATATTTAAACATCTTCAAATATTCCTCTCTGCTTACTTGGGTAAGGCGTCGTAATCCGCTTTAGATAAGAGTGATTTGAATTCATTAGGATTGGAAATTTTTAATTTAATGATCCACGTTTCTTCTGCATTCTGATTAATGAGGTCTGGATTATTAACAAGTGCTTGATTACTTTCGATAATTTCTCCAGATAATGGGATATATAAATCCGATGCAGCTTTGACCGATTCTACGACACCAAACACATCATTTTCTTTGAAGGTTTTTCCTTTGGCAGGTAAATCCACAAAGACGATGGTTCCTAAACTACCTTGAGCAAAATCGGTGATGCCGATTTTGGCAATGTTACCGTCTAAAATGACCCATTCGTGCGATGCGGAGTATTTTTTTTCATTCATATGTTGATCCTACCTTTTATACGTTTTTTGCATAAATATCATATCACGGACAACTGCTTCAATTGGTGTGGTTCTCATCATGACCGTTACTTTCGTTCCAACCTTTGTATAAGGTGTTTCTAAGATTGCCATAGCAAGGGCTTTTGTTGAATCCGGTAAGATATAACCCGTGGTAATGACACCGACTTGTTTTTGATTCACAAGCACCGGATATTCCGCACGAGCGACCCCACGACCAACCAATTCAATCCCGACAAGTTTTTGTTTAACCCCTTTTTGGATTTGTTCTGCAAGGATGTCTTTACCTATAAAATTTTTATTCAGTTTGATCGCGAATTGTAATCCCGCTTCAACTGGGGTAATATGCTCTGAAATTTCATGCGTATATAACGGCAAAGCCGCTTCAAACCTTAAAGTATCACGAGCACCCAAACCACAAGGAGAAACGCGTGGATCTCCAACCAGTGCTTTCCATAAAGCTTGAATGGTTTTTAAGTTTGCATAAATTTCAAAACCATCGCCTCCGGTATAACCAGAACGAGAAATTAATAATTCTTCACCTTTATGTTTGGTGACAAGATAGGTCATGAACTTGAGTTCACTTAATTCCACCATTTTTGTAATGTGGGTTTGTAACGCAACTTCTGCAAGGGGGCCTTGCAAAGCAAGTTGAAGCAATGTACTCGTCACCACTTCAAGCGTGACATCGAACTTACCAATTTTAGATTGCATCCATTCGAGATCGATTTGGCTATTGATTGCATTCACAACAAGAAGGATTTTTTTGGCATTCAACACATAGGCAATCAAATCATCAATTGGATAGCCTTTTTCATTACACATTAGCGCATAAATTGCTTTGTTTTCCGGTTGTCCGGCAATTTGATTGGTAACCAAAGATTCAACAAAAGGGATTGCATCTTTCCCTTTTACATAGATTCTCCCCATATGCGAAACATCAAATAACCCAGCAGATTGGCGAACTGCGCGATGTTCTGCCACTAAACCCTTGTATTCTTGTGGCATCGTAAAACCACCATAAAATACAATTTTTGCACCTAAATTAACATGTTCGTCGTGGAGTGGTAAACGTGCCATAAATTACCTCTTAATGTTAATTATTTTAACCTATACACAACTAAGTAGGTAATCAAGAATTTGTAATGGTAAAATGAAGTTATGAAGACTAATCAATATTTAATTGTCGTTGATGTACAAAAAGACTTTGTTGATGGTGTTTTGGGTACGAAAGAAGCAGTTGCGATCATACCAAACGTTGTTGATAAAATTAAAAAATTTACTGGAGAAGTCATTTTTACTCAAGACACGCATGATTTTAATTACCTTTCCACGATTGAAGGAAAAAAATTACCCGTCTTACATTGCGTTAAAAACACAACGGGTTGGCTATTTGCAAAAGAAATCATCCCATTGACCAAAGGAAGAATGATCTTTGAAAAACCAACCTTTGGTTCGGAAAGACTCGTTAGCTACTTAAAAGAAAGGCATCGCAATGATCCGATTCAATCAATTGAAGTCATTGGTATTTGCACCGATATCTGTGTCATTTCAAATGTGATGATGATTAAAGCAGCTTTACCAAATGTTTCGCTATCGGTTTCAGCACATTGTTGTGCAGGGGTCACTCCTGCTAGTCATGAACGCGCCTTGCAAGCAATGGAAGTGGTTCATGTTGATATCATCAAATAAAAAAACTCCCTTTAGGTAGGAAGTTTGATTAAATATTGGTGGAGCTGACGAGGATCGAACTCGCTACCTCGTCGTTGCGAACGACGCGCTCTCCCAAATGAGCTACAGCCCCAAGATTGCCACTCAAGATTATCAAAAAAATCATCAAAGAGCAATCTTTTCCATTGATTTTTTAGGTTTCTAGATTGGTTTGATCAATTCTATTGTAAGCGCATACAAGTTATATTATGATATAAGAAACCGATTTCCTAATTAATCGGATTCATAAGGAATGACAGTATGAAAACGTTTGTAAGTGAAGGCTTTCAAAAACAAAAACCGTTTGCAGGTTTTTTACCTGGAATTGCTGGTAGAGAAGGTCTACCCATGTGGGTGTTTTACGTTAATCGTGGCCAAGCCATCACCAGTTTTGGTGTCCGAGATAAAAACGGTGCCATCACTGAATTTTACCCTGCGAATTTAGCTTATGCGTATGTTCATCAAAATGGTTTCCGAACGTTTATTAAATGGAAACAAGAAGTGTATGAATGTTTTCAAGAAAAAAATCTTGCACAAACCTTAACGGTTGATGCTCATCAAATTATTTTGGAAGAAGTGATTCAGGCTTGGCAAATTAAAGTGAGGGTTACGTATGCAACGTTGCCCAATATGCCACTTTCAGCTTTAATGCGAAAAGTTGAACTGATCAATTTAGACGGAAAACCAAAAGATCTTGTCGTGGTCGATGGTATTAGTCAAATCCTTCCCGCCGGCGTTGATTATGGTGGTTATAAGGCGATTAGTAATTTGTTACAAAGTTGGATGGAAGTTGCGGAAGGTAAAAACCACGTCTTCTTTAAACTAAGAGCGTCCACCGCAGATTCCAGTGAAGTCAAATCGGTAGAAGATGGAAATTTTTATAGTTATTTTGGATTAAATCAATTCCGATATATCTATGATTA
>CAZOHK010000071.1:0-5084 GCA_964579925.1 uncultured Staphylococcus sp.
AGCTTGTAGGTCCTTAACCGGGCGCGAGGGTTCAAATCCCTCTTTCTCCGCCAAAATAAAAAAATGAATATTGTCATTGCCTTTATGCTTACACTCTTCGCAGGTCTTGCAACCGGCCTTGGAGGTTTATTGGCGTTTTCAAAACTTGCAAAAAGTGCAAAGTTTTTTGCAGCAAGTTTAGGGTTTTCCGCGGGTGTCATGATTTATGTGTCATTTATGGAAATCATTCCAAAAGGTTTAGTCGCACTTAAAGATAATTTTAACAATGAATTAAGTGAATGGATTGCGGTGGTTGGTTTTTTTGTTGGCATCCTGTTTATATTAGTTATTGATCAACTCATTCCAAAAGAACAAAATCCACATGAGATCAAAGAACCCAACCACGACCACGCGCTTTTGAGAATGGGCTTATTCTCAGCATTTGCAATCGCCTTACACAATTTTCCTGAAGGTTTAGCAACGTTCTATGCTTCGTTAGCAGACAGTCGCCTTGGATTAGGTATTGCGGTTGCAATCGCCTTACATAATATCCCTGAAGGTGTTGCGGTTGCCTTACCGATTTACCAAGCAACTAAAAATCGAAAAAAAGCATTTAACTTTGCCTTATTTTCAGGCTTAGCAGAACCGGTTGGTGCGCTGATTGGTTTTCTCATCTTTTCATCTTTTTTACCAACCGCAATTTTTGGCATTATCTTTCCATTTGTTGCTGGGATTATGGTTTATATCTCATTGGATGAATTATTGCCGACTGCAGAAAAATATGGGCATCATCATTTGTCGATGTTTGGTTTAATTGCTGGCATGGGTGTGATGGCGTTATCGTTATTAATTCTTTAATTGTGTCGAAACACGATTTGATTATCAATCACGGTCATCATCACGTTGGTGGTCGTTAGCGACGACTCATTTAAAAAAATATCATCCTTCAAAAATGTAAAATCTGCGATATTACCAACTTTTAACTTGCCCCGTTTTGAACTTTCATACGTAGGGACATTTGCACCAATCGTATAAAGTTTGACTGCATCGATCAACGATAATCTTTGCTCGGGTTGATAGACCTTTCCATCATGACTACTTTTTCTTTGATGAGCCGCTTGTATCCCTAAAAGCGGATTCGGTATTTCTACCGGTGCATCACTACCACCACACAAGATTAAGCCTGCATCCTGATAACTTTTCCAAGGGTATATTTTTTCAGTCTTGGGTGAAATAAACGATAAAGCCCAAGGTAAATCACTACTTTGAAACTGAGGTTGAATATCAAAAATTAATGGCAACTTTTTAAGTTTCAAAATGGTTTTTGTAGTTGCAAAAGAAGCATGAATAATGCGATCATGAAGACCAGGTTTAACCGGGTATTTTTCCAACCAATTCGCTACTTCTTCAAGGGCGAGATCACCAATGGTATGGATGGCAAGTGGTAGACCTAATTTCCGAACTTTTTTGAGGAGCGCTTCCCAGGTTGTGTTTTTAAATTGTAATTCTCCGTGATGGGAAAATCCTTGATAAGGGTGCTCCATCAGTGCAGTTCGACTCGAAATGGTACCATCATAAAATGTTTTGATTGCACCGAGTTGTAAATATGGATGTTGATTTAGCCATTTCCGGCCACTTTTTATAAAATCATCCAAGATCATATGATGCATGAGAAGGTGGGCCCGAAATGGGGTTGTTCCTAAAACATTTTCAAAAGCTTTCAACGTATCATCAAAGCCATTAAAATAATATAAATCGTCACTATGCCCGCCTGTGATACCAAATCGATGTAATTGTTTGATGGCGGTTTCAACCATGGAAGATAATTCTTTATTTGTATACTTTGGAATCATTTGAACTGCTTTCATCGCATCTGATTCATGTAAAATGCCGGTAGGGTGATCGTTAAAACCTATTAATTTTAATAATGGTGTATTCACCGTCGCACCGTGATAATCTGCATGGCGTAAGAGGATCGGAACGTTTGAGGAAATTAAATCTAAATCAACTTTGGTGAGCGCTTGTTCAAGATGACCCTGAACATATAAAAAATTTCCCTGAAACCTACTTTTGATTTTTTGAAGGACGCGTTGAGGATTCGAATCTTTTTCAAGATTTAATAACGTGAGTTTTTCCCCATAACCAAGGATATGTAAATGGGCATCAACGAATCCAGGTAAACCCATCCAACCTTGGACATCAATCGTTTGATCAGCTCGCCAAAATGGATGTTTTCCTAGATGAACAATCACGCCATTTTCTACCCATATTTCTTCAACGAAAGGCAAGTTTTGTTCGAGTGTGTAAAACCGACCATGCTTATATTGTGTTTTCATCATTCATGAATGGAAAAAGAAAAAAGATTGCTTATTCAGCAATCTTTGCATCTTGAAGTCGTTGTGATCGGCGTTGGGCTTTTTCCTTTAAACGATCTTCTTCATTCGACATTTGATTCATTAACAAGGTGAATATGATCGCACCGATAAAGAGTAAGAATGAACCCCAGAGTTGCCATGGGAGGTCTGTATTAAGGAACTCATTCATCGCGGTTTCTGCAATCCGAATCCAATTTTGATCATAAGGTAAATTCAGTAAATCTCTAAGAAAACCTAATATTCCTAAGGTGAGACCTGCGAAAATGAAAAGTAGGGATAAACTACCCCAAATAGTTTGCGCTAAGGTGAACGGTTGTTTTATTTTTTTTGCCATATCAAATCCTTTTTGTATTTTATCAATTCTTGGAGTTTTAATCAAACGCTATTTGAGATTTAACACTTTGCTTAAATGGTGAACGCGATCAATGATGTGATTGGCATGCTTTTTAACTTGAGGATGGGCATGGGACATACAATAACTATTTGAAAAAGCATTAAACATGGGAATATCATTTCCAGAATCCCCAACAACGATGACATCCTTGGCAGACCACTTTTTGGCATCCAGTAAACGTTTCAGACCATTTGCCTTATTTGTTCCAAGTGTAGCAACTTCGATTAATCCATTAATCCATGCGATTTCTAAGTTAGGAAACTTCTTTTTTAAGCCATCACTCACGGTCAAGGCAGTTTGTTTTGCTTTTTTTCCGATCCCAAAATAAATCAAAAGACGTTGAATAGAATTCGAATGTTGAATTTCCTTTAAAAATGAATCGTTGTTTTTATCATAATTTTCACGATAACGTCCTTGTAAAAAATAATAAAACCGATATAAAGCGTTTAAATACCATACGTAATCACTTGTATAGACGATGTTGGATTTTTCTCTTGTATCGATTGAAAACATAATACGATCGTGATTTTTTAAAATAAATTGGGTCACCATTTCAACATCTTGATGACGCATCACTTCATCTAAAATCACTTGTTGATTGTGAACAACAACAGACCCGTTTCTACAAACAAAATCAATGTTTAATTTAATTTCCTTTAACACCTTCTCGACAAACTGACGATTTCGAGAAGTCACAAAAACAACTTCATGTCCAGCTTCTTGCGCTGCTTTTAAAAACCTAATATTCTCTTTTGATACGAGTTTAATTCGTTTTTTTGGATAAAACAACGTTCCATCTAAATCGATTGCGATTAATTTTGCCATGCGTTATTGTAGTTTGTTTTCTGCTTGGATAAGTCCTAAACCACCGTCATGACGATGATACAAAACACTAATTTGTTTATCTTCAATATCCAGGTAAACGAAGAAACTATGACCGAGCGCTTCCATCCGTGTAATGGCTTCTTCCATGGTCATTGGGTTTAAAAAAATGGATTTAGTACGAACCGCTTCATCATTTTTAGTAAGTTTTTCTTCATTGCCAATTGCTTCTAAATTGATCGATTCACCCAAACTTTTTTGTTTGTGATTTTTTAAGCGCGTTTTTAATTTTCTGAGTTGGTTTTCAAGTTTATCCAATGCAAGATCGACCGCCGCATAAAGATCATCGTTCTTAACTTCAGCTCTTAAATCCATCATCGTGGTGAAGATAGTGATTTCAACCTTAGCACCAACTTTGTAAGACCTGACAAGGGCGCGACATGTGACATCATCTTTAATGACAAAGAATTTATCTAATCGATTGAGTTTTTTTTGAATGGTATTCGAAATGGGGGTGGTAACTTCAATATTTTTACCGATAATTTGGTATTTCATTTTCCACTCCTTTTCATATTCCTATTATCTCAATTTTTAATTTGAATGCATAGGTTTATCTTGAATTAATCTAAACTTGCGATGATCGCGTCAACACGATCGGTTTTTTCCCAAGGAACATCAAGGTCTGGTCTCCCAAAATGGCCATATATTGCCAAATCACGATATCGGAATTTAGGTTTATTTAATGAGAATTTTTCAATAATTTCGCCAGGTTTAAAGAAAAATACTTTTTTGATCACTTCAAGAACTTGATGTTCAGTTAAACCTTTTTTTAAGGTTCCGAATGTGAATAAAGCGATGGATACTGGTTTAGATTGTCCAATCACGTAGGCAAGTTGAACTTCAACTTTTTTGGCAACTTTTGCTGCAACAAGATTGAGGGCAATATATCTTGCCAAGTAAGCCCCAGATCGATCGACCTTGGTTGCGTCTTTTCCAGAAAATGACCCGCCACCGTGACGAGCATAACCTCCATAAGTATCCACAATAATTTTTCTACCCGTTAAGCCTGTATCACCCGCTGGGCCACCAATCACAAATCGGTCAGAGGGGTTAATGTAGACTTCATAATCCTGATTCAAATTAAATGAAGCAACCACGGGTTTAATGATTTTATCTAAGATAAATTCTTTAAATGCGACAAATGGAGTATTCGGGTCATGTTGAATGGACATGACAACTTTATCAACACGAGATTTCTTACCTTCATAAGCAATCGTAACTTGTGACTTCATATCTGGCCGAGCATATGGAAATTGACCTTGTTTTCTTAATCTTGATGCCACCCGAACAAGTTTTTGAGCTAGCACAATCGCTAGCGGCATAAATCCTTCAGTTTCATCAGTGGCATAACCAAACATTAAACCTTGATCGCCAGCGGTGGTTTCTTCTTTATTAACAGCTTGATTTATGTCTTCTGATTGGGTTTGTACCCAGTCTAAAATTTCAACTTGATC
>CAZOHK010000072.1:0-5084 GCA_964579925.1 uncultured Staphylococcus sp.
TTAGGATGGTTTGGTGACTAAAGAAAAAATGGTTAATATCCTGTTTAAAATATCCTTGGGTAAAGTTTCCAGCACCACGATATTTCGAGCTTTGCAATCAATCGTTTTCGGTTGTTCAATCATGACTTCCCCTTGGGTCTTTGTCCGGGAATCTAGGACCACATGAAGGGGATAACCATCACTTGAAGATGATGTAATGGGTAATGCAATGACGAGGCCATTTGTCACTTGATGATACGTTTGGTTACTAATGACGATGGCAGGGTGATTACCCTTCTGTTCATGGCCTAATGACAGATTGAAGTCTACAAGAATAATCGTTCCTTGAGGAATTACCATACTTCATCACCTTGAGGGTTATCTGCATGTTCAAGCGTGGGGCGATATTTCCCACGATAGGTTTTGAATAACGCTTTCAAAGAGTCATAGGATGGTTGGTTCATCGGTTCCAGCAAAATATGTTTGCCAATCACCTTGATTTGCAAACGATCAGATACTTTAAGCCCAAAAATTTTCAAGATATAAGATGGTAGAATAATTGCTTTACTATTGCCTAATCGTTTAATGGTCGTTTCCATGGGTGTGCTCCGTTATAACTTTAGTTATAACAATATCGTACCAAAGAAAATAACGGAAATCCATTAATTCATAACCAGTTGGTTATAAAGATGGAACTGATTCGTTAAGTTAAAGACTAAATGCGTTTGCGTGTTTTTGGTTTAAGCGTAAAGGCAACAATGAGGGAAACAAGGCCGCCTAATACGAGGCCGATAACGGTGGTCAGAATAAAGTCTAAACCAGTTTCCGTGGTGGCATTTGCCAAAACCCGGGTAATATCGCGATTCAAAATGTCATTGTATTCAGTTAAGACGGTATTGGCATCATCGATAATCGAGGTTAAATTCGTAACAACTGTGGTTAATTCATCTTGAGCCCGGGTAATTAATTCTTCATCAAAAACGGAGTTTTCAAATTCTTGAATTAAACTTTCGTTATAAAGGATATCTTGTTCTAAGTCTGCAATCTTACGTTGGGTCGTAACGATTTCACCATAGATCGTTTCTAATGCGGACGTGGTATTAATTTCACCTTCATAACCAGGAATGATAATCGTGGTTGTCGATCCAGCATAATTTTCAACGAGGTTGTTGAGCTCTTCCAAGAATTGTTCTTCTTTTGCAAGATCAACACCAAGGATGCGGTTGTTATAGATTAAACGATCGACAGTTAAGGAAGGATCACGGGATAATTGGTTGGAAACAATTAAAGCTTCCACTGCGTTTAATTGAAGCGTTTTCACCAACGATGCTTGGGCAAGGATATCATTCAGGCTTAAACCAAGGGTACTGGACCGGAAGGTGGTTGCCCGTGGTTGAAAAAGCATAAAAGCCTCTAAGGAGGTATTCATGGTCGTCAATTGACTATTGATAAGATTGACTTGATCTAATAAGTCATAGCTTTCAAAATCTTCAAAGGCAAAATTTCTTACAATGACTTGATTGACATACGTTTGTTGAAATTCAAGGGTAAAGGCGTTTACAAGTCCATCTAAGAATTGTTTGCCTTCATTATCATTTAATGAGATCGCTGCTGCATCCAAGGTGTAACGAAAGGTGGTGGGGAAATAACTATAGGTTTCACCTTTTTCTAATGCCGATTGAATTAACGCCAAGATATTACCAGGAATGATTGGAGTAATGATAAGTTGATTTCGAACTTCATTCGCTGTTAAGTCCACATCTAATTGTTCAATCACATCATTATAAATGGCAGGTCCAAATGCGTTACTTGCGTCAAACCGACTACCATTAGGATATTCGCCAAGATTAATGCCATCCCATTGATATTCAACAATTGTTGAAACGCGTATGGAGGTTGCATTCACAATGATCGTGGTTAAGCTGCCAATCAATGCTCCAAAAATGGTTAACAATGTAATCAAAACACGTTGATGCCAAAAAATATGGAATAATTCTTGAAAAGAAATTTCCTCAGATGGTTCATTTGCCTGCTCGCCTGTTTTTGCATAATTTGCCATAAAAATACTCCTCTAATTTTAAGAAATCATTCAATTATGCGCTTTATTTTTGAAATAAACACTAAATAGTTACAAAACATATTAAATCCATTAATAAGTTAGGGTTTAATCCTTGCTTTGAACGCATCATCACAATTGGTTCATGATGAAAACTTACTTTTATACCGGCATGTTGAAAGTTACCAATAAAATAATGAATTGAATCGTATCACTTATAACACCTATTGGCGCATGGGTGCGTTCTTGTTGAAACAAAACAGAGGGGATTTGTTATAAAGTAGGGGTAAATGGAAAACATCAATGCTTTGCTCCTTGACATCCAAAAAGGTAGCAAGGCCTCACTCAAAACCCTCTATGACACAACAAGATTTGCTGTTTTTGCCTCGATTATTCCCTATTTGTATGATCAACAACTGGCGGAAGATGTCATGCAAGACACGTATCTCAAAGTGCTAGACCGTATTGCCACCTATCGATCAAATGATAATGGCATGAATTGGCTCCTCACGATTGCAAAGCATACGGCATTTGATCTTATCAAACATCGTAAGCATGAAGCGCAAGTCGATCGCGACGTCCTAGAGGACATCATTCCAAGCGATCTTGATACGTATGACCTCGCCTCTCCGATCATGCAAACGGCTAGAAAAGTATTGGATCAAGATGAGCAAACCATTCTCTTCTTATACGCGCTTGGGGAATACAAACATCGAGAAATTGCTGTTATGTTAAATCTCCCGATTGGAACCGTCTTGTGGAAGTATCAAGCCGCGATTAAAAAAATGAAAGAGGAATTAAAGCCATGAAAGAAAAAGACATTCTCAAGTCAATCAACAAAGTGGTAAGAAATGCCACACCAAAACATTTAACATTTTTAGAAAAAGAAGTCGTTGTCAAGCGAAGACCAAGATTTTGGCAACTCATACCGGTTGCAACCCTGGCTGCAAGTGCAGTGGTGATTGCCCTTGTCAGTTCAACGGCAACGCCATCAGAAGATAATGGTAGCAGTCTCAATGTTCGTCGTCCGGTATCTGAAATGATGGCAGAACTTGTCGACAACAGTTATACCCTTAGCTATGTTTTTGATAATGTAACCCTCTATGCCTATGAAGTGGCAGACACGCTTATCAAAATCACCTTTCCTGATCCTTATACATCCCTTGCGACGAGTTACTATTTGGACTTAACGGACGCAAATTCGCCTTACTTATACCAACAATTAGATGGAGAAAATTGGTATGTTTCTTCGACGCAACCTTATGAATTACTCAGTTTGATCTCTCCTCTCAGCTTTATTGATCCTGCTGCGGTCAACGATGCATGGTTTGTCTGGAATGAAACGATGGATGGTTATGATTTGAATCCTGTTTACTTACCAGATCTATTTGAAAACTCACCTTTACAAGGTGTTGAACACGTTGAAGTATGGATGACCGTTGAAGGCAATATCGTTTTATCCTTTGGTGGTCATATGCATGAAGATAGTGCTCAGCATAACTCGATGCAATTGGTCTATAGCAACTTTGGGGAAACCTCCGTCACCTTACCAACGGACGTTCTAGATTTTCGCACCGTTGCGATTGATGAACTTTTGAATGGGTCCACCAACCATCGTTACCAATATTATTTCACCCCAGTATCGAGTGACATCAATGCTTTACCTTTCTTTTATCAATTGGGTGAACGAGACGGCGACACCTTTAAACAAACCCATTTCCATTACGACAGTAACTCTACGAGTGCGATTGTTGATACCTATTTTACAATCAGTAACGATCAATACATCAAAGTTGTCAGTGACGACCTTGGCTACCGAGAATTATTTCTTGATGCATCTTCTTATCAACTCGCGCTCGAAAATTTCTATCCTGTCAATTTGTTAGACTTACAAGAATCATGGATTGATATCGAAAATGAATCATTCCTTGAGCAATTTGGTTCGCGAGCGTATCCGGTCTTACCAGAATACCTTGACCAGATTTTAAAACTGAACTTTGAAGGAGACATTGAAGACGTATTGGCCTATGTTTCCTTAACACAAAGTTATTGGCAAGGTGGAACGGTTACCTTATATGCAACCCTCACGATTGATGGACTTCCTTATCAACTGTTTTTCCAACTATCCTCGATCAATCAAGTCCAAGGTATCTTCATGCCTTATTCCACTGGGATTCGCACAACCCTCGCAGAAACACTTGCACTCGCGGTGGGTACCGCTTCTTATGCCGTTGAACAATTTACCATCAACGCAGATGGCAGTTATCTTCCTTCAAATGATGCTTATGTTTTGATTCGATCGGGACAAGATTATCAACGTTATCGATTTAATTCGCAAGGTTATTTAGATTTGGATTACTTTGGCCAACTTGGCGATGAGTACTTCTCCTATACCTATGTTTATAACGTCGGTGATTACGTCAGAACAACGATTGATCAAGCAACCTACGAAACCAATGTGGTTGCCACGGAATGGATCAAATTAGAAAACATTCAACCAGAAGATTACCAAGCAAATCCAGACATGCCTGGTGAATACAATTTGTCCGCATCTTCGTTTGATCGTATCTTTGATGACACGTTCCTTGAGCAATACAACATCACCGACGCGGTCATTTCCTACACCAATCTCTATGAAGCTTCAACCATGGTTGTGTTTAATTTGTCAGGTACCGATCGCCTCACTGGTGACATCGTTCAATTCGAATCTCGGTACTCGTATCTGGGCCAAACTAATATTTATTTCCCTACTCCCATTGAAGAAGAAAACCCAACCGATCCAACCGATATACATGGTTCAGCATTGACGATTGAGTCTTTTAACGAACGATACACAGATGGTGTAGACAGTTTTATTGGAAGCCTCTACGCGTTTAATGACGCAGGGGACTTGATCTTGCTCGAGGTTTTCTCATTACAAACAAATGAAGCGCTCACGATCAACCGCATGGATGGTGCTTATACTCAAATCATTCGTAATGGAGAAAACTTTATCCAAACACAGGGTAATACAGCAGCAAACGAAACCGTCATCACCCCAACCGATGAA
>CAZOHK010000073.1:0-4952 GCA_964579925.1 uncultured Staphylococcus sp.
ATTGCATTCGTTTCTGGTAAGGCATCAATGAGCGCAATGACAGCATTTGCCGCAGTTAAATCTGCTGCCGCTTGATTTAATTCATCCATTTTTGCTTCTGCAGCGATTAAGGTTTCTAAGTTGGTGACAAGCGCTTGTTCTTCTGGCGTTAATGCATCATATGCTGCACGAATCGCAACCACGGCACTTTCATTGGTCAATGTTAAATCTGTTGTCGCAGGAAGGGCATTAATATCATCAACGATAAATGCATAAGGTTCTCTTAACGCAGCAATCAAGGCATCACCTAAATCCACTGAATCGGTTGAGGTCGCCATATTCGACCCAAAATAAGATCGAAATTGATTACTTCCCCATGCAAAGACATTATTCTGATCAGTTACTGCAATCGCAACATTAGAGTTTCTTGATAATAATATAACCTTTTCGCCACCGGTCAGATTAGCTAAATCACCAAGGTTTTGAATCTCTGTTGGGGTTAAAACATAAGGGTTAGATGTTCCATCTCCAAGAGTTCCGTTATTAATTCCCCAAGCGATGATGCGGCCTCTTGAGGTTAAGACATTAAAGGAATTGAGGCCCCCATTGAGAGCTAGAATCGTTTCTCCATTTGCTGAATCCAAGGTGCCTAATGCACCTTGGCTTGTGATGTTGGTCGGATATTCAAATTGCGTACGAGTACCTAATCCAACTTGCCCTTCAACATTATTACCCCAAACAAATACTCTACCTTGTTCTGTTAATACCGAAGCAGCATTTCCTGCGATATCAATGCTCACAACCTTATCGGATAGTGCGGATAACGTTGATAAATCATTTGAGGATGTGATTTCGACCGGTGAAGAAACAATAAATGTTGTTCCAGGGTAAGTAGATGACCCAATTAATTGACTAGGGCCATTTACACCCCACATAAATACGCGTCCGGTTTGAGAAACAACACCTGAGGTCGATAATCCATTCGTTATCGAGACAATCTTATCGCCACCTGTGAGATTGTTTAACGCACCAGCAGTCGTAATATCGACCGGTAATAATTGCGGATTAACTTCTCCGTTTGCACTTAAACCGTTACGAGCGGAACCCCATTTTAATAATTTACCAGTTGAGGAAAGTGCTAACACCGAGTTGAAACCGAAGTTGAACCATTCATTTAATGAAATCTTCGTAATATAATCACCACTCGCAAGCGTTGCTAAAGCTCCAAAATTATTCACTAATAGAGGGGCATATTGGTGATTGGTGGTTCCATTTCCAATCGAACCAACTTCATTATTACCCCATAAATAGAGTAATCCTGATTGTGATAATGCAGCACTCATTGCATTATTGGCCTCAATTTGAATAATTGGATCTGCTTCATAATCATGGGTCGCTAGATCACCTGATTCAGTAATATTGATAAGTCGATTTACGCTCCCGCCTGTTTGAACACCGTCTCCCAGGGTTCCATTAAATCGCCCTCCCCAAGAATAAAGTTGATTATCCGCGGTCAATAAAAGTCCATGAGCTGCACCTACACTGATTAATTCGATATTAAGTGGTGAGACTGCTTCAACGTTTGTGGGGGTGTGTGGCGAAATTAAAGCCATTCCTATTATTGTTAAGAGTGGGATTTTAAATTGTTTTTTCATTAAAAAAACTCCTTGTTTTATGGAATTATTATACCCCAAATAAAAATCATATGAATCATATAAGAATATACCTAAATTAGGATTGCTAATTAATCCATCAGCCTATCGAAGTACTTTAGATTGCTTCTTTTTTAAATCTAATAACAGACCAATCAAAAATGTGGTGGGAATTCCAAAGATCCAGATTGGAAATAAAAAGAGCATTAACCAGAGGATGGTTGCACCAATACCTATTAAGGTCAAGATGAACCAAAGAGGAAATGATATAAGCAGGAGTGGATAGATGAGAAATCGAAAAGATTGTAGTTGATAAAAAGTGCCGGAGAATACATAAAAGAAATAACCCAGACCAGGCGCCATCAACGTAAAGTGAAGTATCGTTTCCCATAATGCTGGTGTTTCCGCTTCGCTTAAGGTAATCAAAGGGACCGTAATGTAAAGAACTCCAATTACATAGACCCAGGTGATTAGCCAGGATAGCAAGAGATCTCCAGCTGGATTTTTAAATGGAAACAAATAATTTTTCATAACATCATCCTATCATGATATGAGAATTTTAAAATACACCTTAAATACGGATAAGCTTGTCTAATTTGTATACCTATTCGATAACTTTTTCCAATCTGAACCTTTTTGTCAAATTTTCAACCAGCTTGGCACGTTGCCTAAGCCGTGACTTTAACAACACCCAAACCCAAGTCATCCCTTTCAAATGTCTTAAATTTTATAAAAATTTGATGTTTATCGTGCAAGTTTCATTGCCATAAGGGTCTTGATGGTTTAAAATAGAACTAACATTAGAACAAAGTATAGGTTATTTAAAAAAGGGGGGTCGTATGGATTCTAGTCAAGACGTGACCACTGAGTTTTCTTTGGTTGATTTATATCACATTATTTTAAATAAAATTCGTTTCATTTTGATTGTCACCATCACCTCAACCATTCTAGCGGCTTCTTATGCTTGGTTCCTCGCCACCCCAATGTACCGATCACGCGCTGACGTGATGGTCCAAATTGAACAAGCTACTGGATCGACCGATCCAAACTTTGATTATGCAAACGCGTTTCGCTTAATTGATACCGTCGCTGAACTCATGGAAAAGGAAGTCGTTTACGTTATTGCCAATGAACAATTAGTTTCGGAAGGATTTTTATCGGTCCCTCATGGCTATTTCCAAAATGGTACATCGATTAATGCTTCTCAAACCTCATATTTTATTAACGTCGGATTCATTGACGCTGATCCCGCTTATGCCCAAGCTGCTGTGGATGCGATCATTGATGCCGTGATTGAAGTTACCGATGAAGAAGGCGCATTTCCGGTTTTAACCGATAAAATACGCCGCACTTCTTTTGCAACTCAGGCCAGCTATGATTCTCCTGACAGGATTTCAACTGTGATCATTGGTTTTGTGATTGGTGCAATCGCATCCGTTGGTTTCGTGCTTATGCTTGAATTCTTATCCACCAGTTTTAAATCGAAAGAAGAAATCGAAAAAACATTAAATCTGCAAATCATTGGGGTGATTCCACAAATGGAAACGAAAGGAATCAAATCAAATGGCAAAAAATAAATCCAAGCGTAATCATAAAATACCTTATAACTACTTATATGCTAAGGAGCATCCTGGTAATTTTATTACGGAAGCATTTCAAAAATTTATTGTTAATTTAGAATTTATCAATCTTGATGGCAAATATAAAACCTTTCAGGTGACTTCAAGTGTTGTCGCCGAAGGTAAATCAACCTTTATCGGTAATATCGCTTTCTTACTCGCCAAAAAGGGCAAAAAAGTATGCGTTATCGATTTAGATTTTCGAAAACCTAAAATTCACCGGATTATCGATGTCGCTAATGAAAATGGCGTTTCCGAGTATTTATCAGGAAAAATCAATTTAGAAAAAGCAATTGTGAAAAGTAGTTTTGGATTCGACGCGATCGTCAGGGGTGAGAATACGGCAGCAGTCGTCAACGTCTTAACCTCCGATAAGTTAAAAGCCCTCTTACTTACCCTTAAAGAACGTTATGACTATATCCTGGTAGACTCTCCACCTGTTATTTCCGTCTCTGATGCTTTATATATTGCTAAAATTGTCGATGCGACCGTCTTTGCCATTTCGCAATCCGAAACAAGCCGTAAGGTCGTCAAGGAAGCGGTAGACCTCTTAAAACAAAACCAAGTCAATCTCATTGGTGTGGTCATTCTGCAAGTGAACTTCAAAAACTCAGCATATGGTTACGGATACGGTTATGGCTATGGTTACGGCTATGGTTATGGTTATTCCTACGAAGAGGATCCAACTGATAAACAACCATGATTGATATCCACAATCATTCCTTGTTTGGCGTAGACGATGGGGCCAAAGACTTAACCATGTCCATCAACATGATTAAGCAAGCCATTGCAGTCGGCATTAAAAAAATATATTTGACTCCTCATGTAAATAGTCCTGCTCAAAAGGTAGATCGATCTATCCATCTTCAACATTTTGACACTCTGAAAGCCGCGGTGAAGGATCTACCGATTGAACTCGTCTTATGGGCGGAGATTTATATCGGCCAATCCCTTCCAAAATTAAAATGGGACGATTATGTTGTGCATACCAATTATCTGCTCGTTGAGTTTTCTAACATGATTGAATCACCAATCGTGGACCTTTGCTATAACCTGACCAAAAAGGGCTTTCAAGTTGTCCTAGCGCACGTCGAACGTTATGGGTATTTAACCGTTGAGGATTTAAACGAATTAAAGGACATTGGGGTTAAACTTCAAGTCAACGCATCGAGCATCAACCGCACCGGAAACTGGTTTCATGCTTTAAAGGCAAAGAAACTTTTAAAATTAGACCTTATCGATATTGTTGCAACTGATGCCCACAATGATAAAACTCGGAAAATTCAAAAGTTTTCCTTAGTGCCGACTACTTTTTTTAAAGACTAAACACCTTTGCTTTTGGCCAGTTAGAGGGCTAAATGTGCTTTGAGTATCTTTTCATTGATGATGCAGGATTCGATTGCCTTAGATTATTGGATTTAAATCCATGAAAAGAAAAAACCCGCTAAGCGGGTTTTATAAAAATGGTGGCCCAAGCCGGGATCGAACCGGCGACACATGGATTTTCAGTCCATTGCTCTACCGACTGAGCTATCGGGCCAATGCTTTTATCACTTTACACGATTAGGACTTGTTTATCAAGATAAAATAAGGTGTTTTTCCATCAAAAGAAAAGATACCCATTGCTGAGTATCTATCATATTCTACTGGCGGACCAGACGGGGATCGAACCCGCGATCTTCTCCGTGACAGGGAGACATGT
>CAZOHK010000074.1:0-4948 GCA_964579925.1 uncultured Staphylococcus sp.
GAACTGACAATAAGTCCTTACCATGGACTCGTTATGCCATTTAACTAAGGGGGCATACGCTAAACAATCATAGAAAAAAAACACGCTTTTGTCAAATCATATTCGCGTGTTTTTTAATTCGATGCATCCAATGATATTAAGAATCTGACGTCTTGATTTGAAACTGATGGTTTTTCACATCAATCGTAACCGGTACTTTTGAAAGTATTTTTCCTTGGATCAAATTTTTTGCGAGAAAGGTTTCAATTTCTTTTTGGATAAATCGTCGAAGCGGTCGCGCCCCATATTCTTTGCTAAATGCTTGGGAAATCACCTCTTCCTCAACAGCTTCGGTAAAGTTAATAAGGATTCCTTGTTTTTCAAGGTGATTTTCTAATTGAGAAAGCATCCGGGAAACGATCAATCCTTGGACATCTTTATCTAATGGATTGAAGTATACGATTTCATCAATGCGATTAAGGAACTCAGGTTTAAACGTTCGATGAAGCAAGTCTTCAACCTCGCCCTTTTTACCTTCAAGTAAAAATTCAGATCCAAGGTTAGATGTCATGATGATGACGGTGTTACGAAAATCAATCAGCCTACCTTGAGCATCGGTTAATCGTCCTTCATCCAATACTTGTAATAAGAGATTGAAAACTTCAGGATGGGCTTTTTCAATTTCATCAAAAAGAATAATGCTGTACGGTGCCCGTCTAACTTTTTCAGTTAGTTGTCCCCCTTCTTCATAGCCAACATATCCTGGAGGTGAGCCTATTAATCTTGAAACGGAGAATTTTTCCATATATTCGGACATATCGATACGGATAATTTGGTTTTCATTGTCAAATAATCCTTCAGCTAAGCTCTTGGCAACTTCGGTTTTACCGACACCCGTCGGACCTAAGAACATAAACGTACCAATGGGTCGCTTGGCATCTTGTATACCGGCACGCTGACGAATAATCGCATCGGTCACCATCGTGACGGCATCATCTTGACCAACGACGCGTTGAAGCATTTTTTCTTTCAGGCCAATGACTTTATCTTTTTCACCTTGAATAATCCTGCTTAGTGGAATCCGAGTCATTTTTGAAACAATCTTTGCAATTTCTTCTTCGGTGACAATTTCTGATAACATCCGACCTTTTCGGGTTTTGTTTTCTAGTAACGTCAACTTTTTATCAAGTTCTGGGAGTTTGCCATATTGGAGTTCCGAGGCTTTTTGATAATCACCATTGGTGAAGGCTTGATCAAGTTTGAGTTTGGTTTGATGAATTGTATCTTTCAACGTTTTGATGTCTAAAAGTTGAGTTTTTTCCTCTTGCCATTTTTGCTTTTTGGCAGCATAACTCTTTTTTAGAACTTCAAGTTCATCGCTGATTTTCACAAATCGAGATTTTGAAATCGGGTCTTCTTCTTTACTCAACGCAAATTTTTCTATTTCAAGTTGGCGAATTTTTCGATCGACCTCATCTAATTCTGTCGGCATCGACTCAATTTGCACACGCGTCATCGCCGAAGCTTCATCGACTAAATCAATCGCTTTATCTGGTAAGAAACGTGAGGTGAGATAACGGGTTGATAGCGTCGCAGCGGCAACAAGTGCTTCATCGGTGATTTTAACGCCATGATGGGATTCATAACGCGATTTAATCCCTCTTAAAATTGAAATCGTATCTTCGACGGTAGGTTCTAATACCATCAAAGGTTGAAACCGTCGTTCTAATGCCCGATCCTTTTCGATATATTGACGATACTCATTTAATGTGGTCGCCCCAATACAATCAATTTCCCCACGAGCTAATAATGGTTTTAGAATGTTTGATGCATCCATGGCTCCATCGGTTCGACCCGCACCAACGATGCTATGAATTTCATCAATAAAAAGTATGATTTTGCCTTCAGAAGCTTTAATTTTATTCAGGACTGCTTTTAATCGTTCTTCGAATTCACCACGAAATTTAGCCCCAGCGATTAATGCGCCCATATCCAATTCATAAATGATTTTATCTTTTAGTGTGGTTGGAACATCTTGGCGTAAAATTCGTTGAGCAAGCCCCTCAATGATGGCGGTTTTACCGACACCTGGTTCACCAAGTAAGATGACATTGTTCTTATTTTTTCTCGCAAGAATTTGAATAATTTTTCTGATTTCTTCGTCTCTGCCAATCACAGGATCTACTTTGCCTTTAATGACTTGATCATTGATGTTTCGACCAAATTTTTCTAATACTTTTTCATCTTTTGAGTAATCAATCGGTAATTCCATGTTGTTCTCCTTAGCACTCTTTTTTTTAACTGCTAATGACACTATAAACGTCATTTTAGCAGATGTCAACTGAGAGTGCTAAATCATAGAGAAGCATTGAATAATAATGTCCTTAAAAGAAAAAAAGTCGGTACCCGACTTCTGGCGTTCCTCTCAATTGGCGATGATTAGTCGTGGCTTGAGTTTTTAATGACTGCTAAGACTTCGATCACAAACTTTGCGATTTCTTGAAAGAAATTTTCTTTCTTGACGTCCACTAATTTTGGTGATTCTTGGTCCATTGGATAGTACTTTGCATTTAATGGCTTTTGCGATAACCGGTCTAATGTGGTGGTAGTTCTCATATTTGTTTCCTCCTCTTTTCCTCGTGTCTTTAAGCGCCAGAACCTATCGACGCTATTAATATAATCATTCGAAAATCAAAATACAATTCTCCAATACAAATTGTAAACGCTTTCCAATTTTACATAAAATTGACAACGCTTACATTACCATTTTCAATGATTTTTGAATAAAAACAAAGATTTTGAAAGAAAAAATGAAAGAGGTTTCAGGATTTGTAAATGCGGATTCCTTGTTTCAATGTATGAATTTCATGGAGTGATGATTCATAAAACTGCTCTTTTAATGGTTGATACATCATTTTATATTCCGAAGTAGGAATCATCAAAAAGATTGGGCCTCGAAAACCCAATCCATAAATCCGGTAGTGCGCTTTTGGTAAATGCTGTTTAATCCATTTGATTGTGCTCATTAGACGTTGATCGGATTGCTGCGGGATGATGTGATGTTCTAACAGTTGTTCTGCAGCCAATTCACTTTCCTGAAACATGTTAAATAAAGATCCATCGTGTTGTTTTTCCAAACCTAAAAACGAGACGTTGATACGCTGATTTTCTTGATAAAAAAAGTTAACCTTGTCAGTGGTTTTACTACCATACATTCTTGAAAGGTCGGTTAAATCGTGTTGGTAATTGAGCGAATCAATTTGGTTAAGTACACGATGCTGATAATGTTGAGCGATGATGGTCATTTGATCAAGGATTTGTTTAATTGGAAGCCAATCTTGATATGTGGCGTGTTTGACTTGCAACAATAGCAATCGATAATTTGAAATCGGTTGAATGGTGCGTTGGAAAAAAGAAAAGCCATCGGTGCGATGTTGAATGAGGAAGGTCCCACCTTCTAGACTTGGTAAACTTTCTAAGCGATGCTTTGGCAATAGCCCATTCGGTATATCAATATCCTGTATCCATCTTGCTTTTTCAAGAGTGGAAATAGGTTCTTTTAACGTCGCTCCAATTAAAAATATTTCAAGTAGAGTTGTGGCAAAAGCACTTGAGGAACCCAAGCCTTGCATCACATTTAATTCAGATTGAATAAAGACATCCCATCCATGCTGGAGCTGGATCCCAGCAATGTTTAATTGCTTGAGTAATCCTTTGACCAAGGCAAAAGAAGGGTGATCATCCATCATCGTTTCATTGGTTGTATCTAACGATAACGTTAATGCTGGATATCCTGATGAAATAATCCGAAGGGTTCGGAATTGGTTTCGACTGACGCTCGCATATAGATACCGATCAATCGCACTGGTTAAATAGGATCCACCATGAAAAGATGGATAGCCGCTAAACCATTCAATTTTTCCAGGAGTTTGTACGAAATAGGCAGGAGCAATGCCAAAACAAAGAATGTGTTTATCGGTTAAATTTCGTTTGGTTGCTTTAGCGATCATTAAGCAGCTTTTCAATCTCGGCAACTAACATTTCAGGGGTTGTTTTTGCATTATATCGGCTGACAACTTGCCCTTTGCGATTGACCAAAAATTTTGTAAAGTTCCATTCAATTTTTGTATCGACCTTGTCTTTGTTTTCTTTTCTTAAATACAGATAAAGTGGGTGAGCTTTGTCACCGTTAACATCTATTTTTTCAAAGGTCGTAAAGGTGGTTTTAAATTGACGTTCACAGAAGGCCTCAATCCCTTGATTATCTTCTGGGGTTTGTAAAAAAGAATGGCTGGGGAAGTCCAAAACTTCTAATCCTTTTGATTGGTAAGTTTGGTAAAGGGTTTGCAAACCATTATATTGCTTGGTATATCCGCAATCCGTTGCGGTGTTCACAATCAACAGAACCTTTCCTTTGTATTGCTTAAAGTCGATGACTTTCTTCTTCAAACTTGTCGCCGAAAATTGATAAATACTCATGATGAAAAACCTCCTATGGTTTTATAAATGCCCTTTAATTCATTTGACGTTAAATATGTTGGAACTGGATAGAAGGGATAAATTTCCTTTTCTGCGCGTTCGATCATCAACTGGATGTCTTCCTCCTTTAAGATGCCAGGGATGGTGTTCTTGATTTCTAAAGCAGTAAGATGGCGGTTTATCCATTCTTTAAAGGCTTTTGCCTTAAGGATAACCGGCGCATCAATGGTGGTGAGATTTAACCAATCCGCCATGATCGATAATTTTTCATGAATGGACCGTCCATAAGCTTCAAGGACATAAGGTAAGATGATGGCATTTGCTAACCCATGGGGAAATTGGTAAAAACCACCTAATGTATGGGCAATACCATGGACATAACCTACATATGCTCTGGTGAAAGCTAGTCCAGCATGATAAGAAGATTCTAACATCACTCTTCTTGAGGATTCTAAGGTTGGGTTTTGATAGGATTTAATTAAATGTTGAT
>CAZOHK010000075.1:0-4565 GCA_964579925.1 uncultured Staphylococcus sp.
CTTAAAAATTAAAAAAGGTGAATTTGTTACTTTTCTTGGACCTTCTGGATGTGGTAAAACAACCACATTAAGAATGATTGCAGGATTTGAAATTCCTGATACGGGAAAAATTTTACTATCGAATGTAGACATAACCCATTTACCTCCATATCGTCGTCCTGTGAACACAGTTTTTCAACGGTATGCATTATTCCCTCATTTAAATGTTTATGATAATGTGGCGTTCGGATTAAAACTTAAAAAAGCCAACGTCAAAGTTAAAAGAGCAGATGGAAAAGATACGTTTCAGTATCGTAAATATTCAAAAGAAGAAATTCACACAAAAGTCACACGTGCTTTAAAAATTGTTGATTTGGATGAATTTGAAACCCGCGATGTAACCACGTTATCAGGTGGTCAGCAACAACGCGTTGCCATTGCCCGTGCCATCGTTAACGACCCTCAAATATTATTATTGGATGAACCTTTAGGTGCACTTGATTTAAAAATGCGAAAAGAAATGCAACTTGAATTAAAAGAAATGCATCGGAAATTAGGTATCACCTTTATTTATGTTACCCATGATCAAGAAGAAGCATTAACGATGTCGGATGTCATCATCGTCATGAAAGATGGCTTGATTCAACAAATGGGAACCCCAACTGAAATCTATAACAAGCCAGCCAACGCTTTTGTGGCAAACTTCATCGGTGAAAGTAATATTTTTAATGCCATCAGCTTAAACGATAATAAAGTTAAATTTTTGAACCAAGTATTTGACGTACCCCACCAAATTAACGAAAACGAAAAAGTAGACGTTGTCTTGCGCCCTGAAGATATTGAAATTAAACCGGTGCAGGATTATCCCATTCAAGGCGTTATCTTTAATCGGATCTTTAAAGGCGTCCACTATGAGTACTTATTAAATGTTGGTAAGAGTGAAGTAATCGTTCAAGATACAAAGCTATTCGAAGTTGGATCGACGGTCTCTTTATATATCGATCCAAGTTACATTCATATCATGAAAAAGGACATCACGATTAATCAGTACCGTGATGCTTACTTAAATGATGCAAACCAATTGGTTATCGATCAAGGTGTTTTTGACGTGAATGTCACGCAATTGTTGGAAGGTTCAAAATTAGATGAAAAAGGTTATTTAATTGGACCAAAGAACAATCGCTATAATCTAAAAAATTTAAAAGTTACGGCAGAAATTTCCTTTACAGATATTGAATTGTATGGTGATGATACACCTGGACAACTGGAAGCAAAAGTCATTTCCTGTTTTTATAAAGGTGATCATTATCAAGTGATTCTAAGAACTGAAGAGGAAGAAGACTTCATCGTCGACACCGAATATCAATTCGATACCGGTACCAAGTTAACGATGAAAATCGATGGTAGTAAAATTAAATTGAAACTACGCGGAGATATCACTGACTATGAAATTTAACTTCCAACGGAAGTACTTGGCGGTTCCGTACGTCATCTTCCTTATTGGATTTATTGTCATGCCACTTGCGGTGGTCTTCTTTTATGCGTTTACGGATGTGAATGGTCAACCGAGTTTAGATGCGGCGAATGCTTTCTTTAATAACCCACAACGCATCGCCATTCTTATGAACTCCATTTGGTATGCCTTGGTCAACACGGCATTATGTTTGGTGATTGGTTATCCGATTGCGATGATTTTAGCAAACAAAAAATATAATAAGAATACGGTGGTGGTGCTTTTGTTTGTCATGCCCATGTGGATCAATTTCGTCATCCGCACCTGGGCGACCAAAGATCTCTTATATTGGATTGGGGTTACTGCAAACGCGAATCCAAATTATCCATTGGCAGTGACGATTGGTTTAGTTTATAACTTTTTACCATTTGTGATTCTACCGTTGTATACCACGATGCTTAAACTGGATAAATCGCAAATTGAAGCCGCTCAAGATTTAGGCGCAACCCCGCTTCAAACGTTTTATAAAGTGATCATTCCGATGACGATGCCAGGTATCATCGCGGCCGCCACGATGGTGTTTATGCCGACGATTTCTAGTCAAGTGATCCCGACCATTCTTTCAGAAAAAAAAGTCATACTGTTTGGCGAAGCAATTTATAATGCTTATTTTCGCAGTTCAACCCCAGATGCCATCAATATTGGTTCATTCATGTCTTTGATCATGCTTGTCTTCATTGGGATTACTTTATTTTTAACCAGTAAATTAAATAAGCGCGAGAACCAAGCGAGGAAACATTTGTGGTAAAACGTTTGGTTGCCCGAGGGTATGTTGCGTTTATCTTGTTACTCATGTACTTGCCAATTTTTTTATTGATCATGTTTTCTTTTATTGACACAAGGGTTGTTGGCGTGATTGGACCGAATGCAACTTTTACCTTTGATTTATATCGTCGGTTATTTTTGAATGAACGGGCGATGACTGCAGTTGGCAATACCTTTATGGTTGCCTTCATCAGTAGCACGGTCAGTACTGTTCTAGGAACCCTAGGCGCTATCGGTATTTTTTATATGAAACGAACTAGTAAACGCATTTTTGAAACCTTAACCCAAATTCCCGTCATCAACGCAGAAATTGTCATGGCGTTGTCGTTAGCGGTCTTATTTATTTTCTTTCAATATCGTCAACCTGATGGACCAAGCCGAGATTTATTTACTTTAGTCATCGGTCATATCGTCTTAACGATTGCCTTTGTTTATTTATCGGTTAAACCAAAACTGCAACAACTGGATCCCAGTATTTATGAAGCCGCATTAGATTTAGGAGCAACGCCAATGAAAGCATTATGGTTGGTCATCCTTCCCCAAATCTTACCAGGTATCATTTCTGGATTTGTTTTAGCGTTCACCTTATCGTTAGATGATTTTATCATTACCTCTTTCTTGAAACCGACCTCAGGATTTGATACGCTTTCTACTTATGTGGAAGCGCAACTTCGGGTTGGGATTCCACCGGAAATTCGTGCCTTGACGACCTTAATATTTCTCTTCGCTGTGGGTGTCTTAATTGTTAACTACTCACTCACTGGAAAAGGCGATAAGAAAACGATACAAGCGATGTCACATCGCTAGAAGGAGCTTAGAAATAGATGAAGAAGTCATTAGGTTATGTCGGGTTGGTTTTGGCTACTGGTACTTTAGCAGGTTGCGGACCACAAGCGGATGTCACCCTGAAAGTCTATAACTGGGGTGGTTATATTTACGAAAAAGATCCAGAAATTGCTGGAGACTTAGATTTAGTCGATCAATTTGAACGGTGGTATGAAGCCGAATTTGGTGTTTCCGTCAATGTTGAATATGACATGTTCGGAACCAATGAAGAAATGTACACCAACGTCGTCAACCTTCAAGGTGATTATGATATTTTTGCTCCGTCTGATTATATGATTCAACGATTAATGAAAGAAGGTTGGTTAACCAAATTTGATGAAAATCCGGATGGTTCAAGAACCTACTTAACCAATTACGATGCGTATGTCTCTCCATATCTACAAAACATTTATGAAAATTTAGACGTGGAAAACGTTGGCACGGTTGCAGAATTTGCAGCGGGTTATATGTGGGGAACTGTCGGGTTAGTGTATAACCCAGATGAAGTCGCCGCTGAAGAAATGACATCTTGGCAAGCGCTTTATAAACCTGAATTTGAAAACCGCGGCATGATTAAAGATTCCGTGCGTGAAGTGTTAATGGCATCGATGATGGATGTTTATCAAGAAGATTTTGTTGAAGCAAGAGAAACGTATTTGGCTAATCCTACTGAAGCAGCAGGCGTCATTTATAATCAAACCATTACCGATAAAATCAATTCAATTGATAATACGGTCTTAGCAGCGTTAGAGCCTTCTTTAGAAGCGATGGTGGATAATGCATATGGTTTAGAAACCGATAACGCGAAAAACGATATCGTCTCTGGACGTATCGATATGTTCATGGCATGGAGTGGCGACGCGACCTTTGCGATGGATACGGCTGATGAAGAAGATGGTCAAATCTTAGAATACGTGATTCCAGATGAAGGAAGCAACATTTGGTTTGATGGTTTTGTGATGCATAAAGATATCGCAGAAAATGATGAAGGTGTTGACGTTGACCAACAAGTCAAAGTTGTCGCCCAACGGTTTATCGATTATGTCTCTCAACCAGAAATCGCGATTCAAAACATGGGATATATTGGTTATACCTCCTTCATTGCCGGTGATGAAGTCCTACAAAGTGT
The DNA here is from genome assembly GCA_964579925.1 of uncultured Staphylococcus sp. Taxonomy (GTDB): domain Bacteria; phylum Bacillota_I; class Bacilli_A; order RFN20; family CAG-826; genus UBA970. The sequence goes on from CAZOHK010000075.1 coordinate 4,212, forward strand.
CATCGATCTCAATGATGCATACAATGAAGGATTTACGTCCAACGATCTTGTTAGCCTTGATTTAGGTTATTTCTTTGACGGGACTACCGAAACTTTAACCGCAGAAGATATGGTAATTGATGTCTTACCCAATCGGCAAGTCATGACCCAATATCCTCTACCAGAAACGATTATCCGGACTGCTTTATTCTCTGACTTTGGTGTCTATAACGCCCCCATCGCCGAAATGTGGGAACGCGTCAAGTCTCGCTAAGCCATAAATAAGATTGAAACCACCGAGTGATAATGGTAAAGTAATAAACGGCCATCACTCGGTGGTTCCTTAGCCAAGTGGTAAGGCAATTGACTGCAACT
>CAZOHK010000076.1:0-4527 GCA_964579925.1 uncultured Staphylococcus sp.
ACGGAAACTTTGATTCAATTCTTTGATTCGCTTTGCTTTAAATTTAGACAAATCCTTCTTTTTAAAGTAAGTTTTTGTATTCGTTTTGATTTTATCGCGAATCGTATAGTTGGGCTCTTTAACCAATTCCTCTTTAAATAATTCTAAATTCTGCCTCGTTCTTTTCTTAAAGTATCGATGACCATAATAGGCCTCTTTTGCTTTTTCATAGGTGGCAGCATCCACTTCTAACGGTTTCTTTAAGCACCAATCTTTATGGTCCTTTTTAACCCCAGGTTTTAACTTAGCAATACCAATGGCTTGTTCGACACTGTCAGCGTGAACCGGTATTACCAAGGGTAAATACTTATCCCGACCCACATGACCATGTTTACATTCAATTAAATAAAACTTCATATCAATCTCCCCTAATTGATTTTCTAAAATTATACTATCCCAAAAGTTTCGTTTTCAAAGTATTTCTTTTGGACATGCAAATAATCGCTATAATGACTCCGAGGTAAACGTATGGAAAAAATGACGAAATCAACGGGGATAGCGATTGGTGTACTAGGTGCAGTTGTAGGCGTTGTCGGATCAATCTTAATCTTTAATGCGGTGACAAACAACGCATCTAGTTCGGAATGGGTGATTCCGCAAAATGGTTTTGGTGACTATGACATGGAACCAAGCTACTTAACGAATGCAGAATTATATGGTAATGAGGTACTCCCTGACTATGTTGAAGACTTAAATTGGGAAGATTATGTAACCTATCAAGGTGGATACGTCGTTGTTTATGATGTTGAAGAGACTTTACTTTATGATGGGCGAACAGAATACTATCACGAAACCTATTTTTCTATCTTTAGTTCAACAGGCGTTAACCTTTGGACATATCACTTTGATATAACCGAAGCGTATGCTATCGGGACATTTTTTTATAATCCAGAAGACCCCATTGAAGTTGAGCACATGGTTTTGGAGGGTGATTCAGTGATCCTTATCATGGAAATTGTTAATCGTTTTACTTACTTTGATCCCATTACCCAACTCGATACCACCGTGGATAACGGAAATGGCTTTGATCTCATCGGTGGGGATAGCGAAGGGGAAAATATTGCCCAAACGTTTGTTCGTTTGGATCTTGAAGAAAAGACCTTCCATGTTCTCGGCGTAAGTGAAGACAACGACCATATCTTTGATAGCGAAGACTTTGAAACCATCGAACCATTCCGCTATGCCTTAGCCCAAGAATTTGATAACGAACAAGAAGAAGCCTTTTCTTATGACTACTATGGAGAAACGTTAACGTTCGGCGAAAAAACCAATTCAATCGCCTTACTATCAGAAGTGACGATCGATCCTATCTCGTTTGCATTGACGATTGAAACCATCGGTAAATGGTCCTCGACCGATTCTGTTGATATTGATTTATATGAACTTGATAATACCAAGCAAGAAGAAATTGAGATTGTGGATTCGGGTTTGATGATTTTGGATGTTTCTTTAGAATTAGAAAATGATACAACCGAGGATTTAACGAACAACGTGCTTACCGCAGAAGACGACCTTCTCACCACCGCACAACAAACACTCATTGATAATGCATCGGTTCGCTACACCGAGGATGATCAAATTGAAAGACTTCAATATCACATTTACGGTGTCCTCGATGAGAATTTCAATAAAGTCACACTCGACATTTTAGAGGAAATTGAAACGGTCACCTCAAACTATATTAATGCCTATGCATCCATTTATTGGATACGTAGTAATCAATTCGTGATCATCACCAACGAAGAAGAAGACAACATCGATGGCATTTTGGTCAATAGCCGCACGATCATTCGCTTCCAAACTGGAACAACCGTCACCAAAACGATTGATTTATCAACGTACGGCGAGATCATCATTGAAGATTTTTTCATGGATGACGAAGGCAAGATGATTATTGCTGGAGAATTTGGTAGTAGTGAAACCAACCCCATCCAAGACTATAAACGATCCTTTGTACTTATGATGAATGACGATGGTCAAATCTTAGATGACTTTATCATCGATGGTGAAGGTACGGCCAGTTTTATTAATGTACTCTACATCGATGATAATCAAATCCGCATTTATTTATATATCCAAGATATCGCCAACTTCTTTGCGGATATGGATCCTGAAACTAACGATGTTCTCATTACCCTTGAATTGATTTAAAAGGCATCCAGCGAGTCAAAAAAACCTACCAAACATGGTGGGTTTTTTATTTTTGATGATGTAGTTTTCCCGCCCTATTTGGTAAGCCCAAATCAACCTCTAGGTTTGGGTAATTTAAGTATTTACTTAATATGACCTTGTGTTCGCTATAATGGTTCCGAGGTAAACGTATGGAAAAAATGACGAAATCAACGGGTATAGCGATTGGTGTACTAGGTGCAGTTGTAAGCGTTGTCGGATCAATCTTAGTTTTTAACGCGGTGACAAACAAGCCTTCAAGTTCAGAATGGGTGATACCCCATAGTGAATTTGGTGACTACGACATGGAACCAAGCTATTTGACGAATGCGGAATTATATGGCATTGAGTTACTTCCTGAATTTATTGAAGACTTAAGTTGGAATGAATATGTCATGCATGATGGCAATTACGTTGTTGGGTACGATGTTAGAGAGAGTTTTGATTATAATGGTCAAACCGAATACTATCGTGAGACCTATATTTCTATCTTTAGTTCAACAGGCGTCAACCTTTGGACTTACAACTTTGAGTTTTCGGAAGCATTTGCAATTGGTGCAGCTTATTATAACGAAGATAATCCGATTGAAATTGAACATATGGTATTAGAAGGTAGTTCGGTCATTTTCATCTTAGAAATTACCAATCGTATCACTTACTTTGATCCCATCACCCAACAATACAACACCGTGGATAACGGCGATGGTTTTGATCTCATTGGTGGGGGTAACGAAGGCGCTGACTTTATCCAAAGCTTCGTTCGACTCGACCTTGAAGAAAAAACCTTTCATGTTCTTGGTGTGAGTGAAGCGGATGACCACATCTTCGACAGCGAAAACTTTGAAGCCATCGAACCATTCCGCTATGCCTTAGCCCAAGAATTTGATAACAATGGTGATGAACCAAACGCTTTTTCCCATGACTACTATGGAGAAACGTTAACCTTCACTGATAAAACCAATTCAATCGCGCTACTATCAGAAGTGACCATTGATCCTATCTCGTTTGAGTTGACCATTGAAACCATCGGTAAGTGGTCTTCTACCGATACCATTGATATTGATTTATATTCTCTTGATAACACGAAGCAAGAAGAAGTGGAGATTATCGATTCGGGTTTCATGGGCATCAATATTGAATTTGAATTAGAGGATGATCCAAGGACCGCATTAGACAACAATGTCTTAACTGCTGAAGATAACCTTCTAACGACTGCTCAACAAGCATTGATTGATGGTGCTTCATCACGCTATACAGAGGATGATCAAATAGCAAGACTTGAATATCATATTTACGGTGTTCTTGATGAGAATTTTAATAAAGTTACGATCGACATCATAGAAGAAGTTGAAACCTTAACCAGATCTAGAATTTATGCAGATGCAGATATATATTGGGTTCGTGATAACAAATTTGTCATGATTACAAATGAAACCACTTATAACGAGGACTGGATTTTAGAAGAAGGTAGGGCCATCCTACGTTTTCAAACAGGAACAACCGTAACAAAGTCGATTGATTTGTCAACATACGGTGTAGTCGAAGTTAATGTTTTTTTCATGGATGATGCAGGAACCATTATTGTTGGTGGAGAATTTGGAAGTAGTGAAACCAACCCTATGCAAGACTATGAACGTACATTTATCCTTCTCATTAACAATCAACTCGAAATCATCGATGACTTTATCATCGACGGAGAAGGAACACCCTCCTATTTAAGATATGTGTATTTCGATGAAACAGCCATTCGTGTCTATATTAATGTTGGTGATTATACAGACCTATTTGCAGAGATCGATCCTTATTGTGTACACGTGCTTTTCACGATTGAATTGATTTAAGGTAACATCCAAAGCGTCAAGAAAACCTACCAAGCATGGTAGGTTTTTTTCTTGGTTTCTTTAGCGGTGCTTCACTTGACTAGAACTCAATCAAAGTCATTCACTTTCAATGAATGACCAAATAAATTGTATTTTCGCTATAATATGACCGAGGTAAACATATGAATAAATGGTTGAAATCAAGACGGAAAATCTATGGTGTGTTAGGTGCAGTGATTGGTGTGGTTGGATCATTTTTAATTTTTCAAGGAATTACGAACAACCTTTCAGGTTCGAAATGGGTAATCCCGAACAATGGATTTGGGGATTATGAAATGGAAGCAAATTATTTGACGAATGAGGAATTAAATGGCGATGAAGAAGTCCCATCCTTTATTGATGATTTAAATTGGGATTATTATGATGTATATGGTGAAAATTACATCGTTGCATATGAAGTTGATGATACGATAGAATACAATGGCGAAACAAGGTTTTT
>CAZOHK010000077.1:0-4527 GCA_964579925.1 uncultured Staphylococcus sp.
ATGATTCCAGTGGTTTATTATGCCTTGGCAATTCCAGCATTTATCGCAGGAAGAAGCTTTCTGGATATCACACAAATTTATATCTTACAAAGCGAAAATTACCGCTTATTAACCTTAAACATGCCGAATCTATTTCAATGGTTCCCAAATTCACGATATGACGAGTTGAGTACGTATGCGTTTGGATTGTTTGCGTTTTTAATGGTCCTTCAATTATTGATGATGATGATGTTGAAGGTCAATCTCAAGAAAGACCATATGCTGGTGTTAAGTTATTGGAGTGTGTTGATGGCAAATTTTTTCCTTCCGGCGATGCATGAGCGGTATTTGTTTGCTGCTGACGTCATCATCGTCTTGGTTGCTTTCCAATCGATGCGATGGTTTTACTTGATTGCTTTGACCCAAGCGATTTCTTTACTCGCATATACACCCTTCCTTTTCGGTATTGAGCCGATTCGGCATGAAGAAGTCGCATTCGGATTTGCAATGGTCTTGGTCATCACGACTTATGGGTTATGGCAATCGCTATTAAAAGACAGAAACCAAAGGAGTTAAGTTTATGGAAAAAGAAGAACTAAGAAGGACGCTGGAGCTCATTGCTTTAAAAGGGAATCTTGACGCACGTCTTAAACAATATGGCCGAGAAATCGATGAGGACATGGCCTCGTTTAAATTACTCACCGATAAATTTGAAGGCAAGATTGTTCAAGATACGATTCGTGATCTTGAAGAAGAAACACGCTACACCCCGTTAAATCGAAAAATCACGGTTGAAGTGCAAGCGGGTAATTTTGAGGTTCACCTTCCGATTATCATTGACCAAATTCAAGATGAACTTATCCCGGTTATTTACTACGTAAAAAAAGATATTCGCCGTTTAACGGTCATTGGTTCCATCCTCCTCAGCATCGGTACCTTGGTTCTTGTCTTTGGTGGCATCTTGTCGGATACGATTTTCCTTAACGCCATCTCTGAAGAAGTGTATGCAATTTTTAGTTGGATCTTTATTTGGACTGGCGTCGAGAAATTGCTATTCGATCGCCGAGAAATTCAATACCGGATTAAACTATTGAAACGACTATTCCACGCCAAGTATATTTTGGTGAGAATGTCGATGAAGAAAAACTCGAACAAAGATTCATCTTATGACAACGAAAAATGACAGAATCTTTACCATTGAATATGGTAAAATATGGTCTTGAAAGAAGGAACAAACATGAAAGGTTCATTTCTAAAAATCTTATTAGTCATTTCGGATGTGTTATTTGTTGCCGTGATTGGGTATGTATATGTTGGGCCTGCAGCACTTGATCTTGCTGGCTTGATTTCGTTTTATCAACCTTTGATTGATTTACCGCTATCGTATGTGGCATTCGTCACCGCCACGGTTGCGGATTTCACAGCGATTGATTTTACATCACTCACCACATTAGCAGTCCTTGGTGGTTCTGCCCTTGGTCTCATTCTTGGTGTGATCGCCTTGATTGTTGGTTTCAAAAAGAAACGTCCAATTTTAGGGCTTTCTGCATTCGTTTCGGTGGTTGCCTTATTCTTATTGGGCGTCAGCTTAGCGCTACCTAATGCAGATGAAGTTAGATTTTATGAATTGATTCTGAACAATTCAACTCAGTTGAATTTAACGATTGTTGAATTAGGTTTATTGCTTGCACCTTTATTGTTCGGATTTTTATCCTTATTCATTGTTTTTATCATGGTCTTGGTTGCAAAACCACGGGGTATCAAACAACCTAAAGTTGCCAAGATTAAGCCAAGTAAACCAGTTAAAGTTGCAGATCTTCCATTAAATAATGCAAACTCAATCCCAACTACTCCAATCGTTGCTGCTCCAGTAGCAGCCCCAGTTGCAGAAGATAATCTATCCGAATTGGTGAAAATGGTCATGCAAGAAGAAATTAACTTAATGCGAACCACCCAAAGCGCTTATCCTAATCAAAACTTCGGTGGAACCAATGGTAATGCCTTTAACAACGCAGTTGATGTGAATATGATTCGTCGTATTGTCACCGAAGAAGTGGCAAAGATTCAAACCGTTTCTCGTTCAGAAGTACAATCCTTAATCGCACAAGAAGTGACCTTACTCAAATCAAAATTAAAGATTAAGTAAGTTAAAGTTCCAAGTATATTTGATCGCCTTCAATCACGGCCTTATGGGTCGTGATTTTTTCTGGTCCGAAATCAAAGTAGAGCATTTTGCTGACCTCATCAATTTCACCAGACTTCAAATTAAATTGAGCTTGATGTAGCGGACAGGTGACAACCTCGCCATTGATGGTTCCTTGGAATAAAGATGCATCCTGATGGGGACATTGGTCTGGGATGGCATAAACATGTTGACCTATCAAGGCAACCAAGTAAGGGTGATTTAGAAGAATCACTCGCCATTTCTTATCGATTTTTAATTTTTGATACGAACCGATTGCATGTTTCATAGCATCACCTTAAATTTAAAATCAAGGAATGTCAAATAAAAAACATCCATTATGGGGGATAATGGATGTTCTGTATTGGCATTCGCCATCACAGCAAGTTAAGGGTGGCACGACAACCTTGAAAAGATTATTTGTTTTCGCGTCATTATTTTATAATAGCATTATGTCAATGTCAAAGAAGTTAACCATCAAAATTGCAACCAAGAAAGACGCTCCATGGATTATGGAATCGATTGATGCATGTCGACCTATTATGGCAACGTTTGATTCTGACCAATGGCAAGGTCAAGAACCTTCTATGAAGACGATTCAAAAAGACATTCAACAAAAACAAAGTTATTTATGTATTGATCAAAACGTTCGCATCGGTGGCGTCGCCATCTTGACTCACGATGATGCGTATCAATCCCTACGCAAAGGTCAATGGTTGAACGATGAGCCTTACATGGTCCTTCATCGCTTTTTTATTGCTCCCACTTTTCAAGGCAGAAAGTTAAGCATTTCTTTTTTGAGTACAATCGAAGCATGGATTGTTCAACATGGTTACCGTAACATCCGTGTGGATACCCATGAGCGTAATTTACCAATGCGTGGTTTGTTAAAGAAACTGAAGTATCAAGAAGTTGGACAAGCATGGTTACCTCATGCGGGGATGCGGTTGGTATATCATAAGGTGCTAGGAGATTAGCATGAAACTAAAAAATAAAGTGGTGATTGTCACCGGTGGAAATTCAGGAATTGGTTATTACGGGATTGAACACTTTCTCGGGCTAGGTGCCACCGTTGTGATGGCATCGCGATCAAAAGATCGTGCTGAAGAAGCAATTAAAAATTTACGCAATCAATCTTTGCCAGGCAAAGTTCAATTCATTGGATTGGATTTAATGTCACTTGCATCCGTTGATCAATTTGTAAAAGCCTTTCAAGAAAAATTCCAACAACTCGACATACTGGTTAACAATGCTGGAATCATGTTTGGCGAATATCAAACCACTGTGGATGGGTTTGAATCACAAATGGCAACCAACCATTTCGGCCATTTTGCACTAACTGCAAAATTATTACCACTCTTGATTCAATCATCAGGAAGAATCGTCAACATTTCCAGTATTGCTCACCGGCGTGGTGACATCGACTTTAAGAATTTGAATTATCAAAAACCAAAAACGTATTCCCCTTGGGGTGCATATAGTCGTTCCAAACTTGCTAACTTATTATTTACGTATGAACTAGATCGTCGTTTAAAGGCTAATCGGCTACCCGTCACGGTCGTTGCAGCGCATCCTGGTGTTTCGAAAACCAATCTGTTATTTAAAAATGCAAAATCACAACCGATGTATAACTTCATGAAATATGTCATGCCACTTCAATCTGCGAAGCGTGGCGCGATTCCATTAATTGAAGCTGCCCTCAATCCAACTTGTAAGGGTAGTGAGTATTTTGGTCCGAGTGGTTGGTTTGAATTTGGTGGTAGCAAAGCAAAATTAGTGAAGTCAATTCCACTTAGCCATGATGAAAAAATTGCCAAAGAATTTTTTGATGTTTCTCAAACCTTAACCAAAACAAATTTTCTCTTTAAAAAATAATTAATTCTTGTAACATTTTATTTTTTTTCGCATACAATATTCTTGATGGAAAAAAAATTTAATCAACGTATCTTAGTCATTGGATTTGGTAGCGTCGCACAATGCACATTACCAACCCTTTTTAAACATATCAATGTTCCTTATGACCGTGTCACGGTGATGGATTTTGAAGATAAACAAGAAAAGTTACAACCTTGGATTGATCGTGGTGTACATTATGTTCGCGAACAAATTGTTGAAGCATCGATGTCAGAACAACTTTCAAGCTATTTAAAAAAAGGTGATATGTTGATCGATCTCGCTTGGAATATTGGGGCAGAAGATATCATCCAATGGTGTTATGAACACGATGTGAATTACATCAATACCTCGATTGAATTGTGGGATCCTTATACCGCAAGTCACGAAAAACATCCAACTGAAAAAACCCTTTATTATCGCCACATGCGTTTAAGAAAGATGATGCAAAAGTGGAAGAAAAAAGGTCCGAC
>CAZOHK010000078.1:0-4514 GCA_964579925.1 uncultured Staphylococcus sp.
TGCCTTTGTATCGAGGAATGGTGGTTAATTGATTATCTTCTTGCTCACCATCGATGACCCGAAAAATCCGTTCGGTTTTAACCAACGAGTGTTGGAGGTTTCCAATTTCTCGAAACAGCGTTCCCACGGGTTCAACTAACCTTGATAAATAATCGTTATATGCATAAATCGTACCAGCCGTAATCACCACCCCACCAATCGTTAAATATCCATAACCAAAGAAAATCACAATCAATGCGGTAACCAATGCGCCAACCAAACGTATCATGTTCCAACCAATCGATAGGTGTAAGTGTTGTTCTTTTAAAATCTCTTTTTGGGTATCAAAAGAGAGACGATCAAATTTATCTTCGATGGTCTTTCTAAAATTGAAAATTTGTAAGATAGAAATCCCATTAATAATTTCATTGAGTTGGGCGGTGATCATTGATGAGTTTTCGTTAACCTTCACCGCGAGTTTATTCAGTCGCTTTACAAAAAAGCGTAGCCAGATATAGACGAATGGAAAGACAAGAAAGGTCATCAACGCAAGGGTTGGATTTAAATAAAACATCCCAACATAAGCAAAGACAACTGCCATACTCGCATTCACAAGTAAATTAATAATCGTTGAAAACAAACCCATCATGCCACCGACATCACTGATCACCCGGTTGGCAATCTTTCCTGACGGTTCACTTTCAAAATACGACATCGGCATGCGTTGCAAGGACCTCACCGCATCCTTACGAGCATCCCTCACCATGTTGACGTTGATGATGGAAGCACTCAGGCGTTGAATATAGGTGAAGAAGATTTGTAAAAGTAAGCGAACAAAGAGTAAGGTAACAAGCCATATCAAGGGTTCAATGCTAGGTTGATAAAATTGAAATACTTCATCACGCGTCATGATAGAAACGTCATAATCAAAGGTTTCCCCTTGGGGAGTGACAATAGATAAGGTATTACCGTTGATAATTTTTTGACCGATGGCGACGACTTCCTCAGAAAAATAATATGTCGTTCCAATGACGACGATGGAAATCGGATCTCCAGTAGGTTCATCTTGTTGAAAATATCGCCCTTGATACTCCACTTGCCGATTGACTTCCGTGGTTTCATACCAGGGTCGCTCAATCCCGATTAAGTAATCATCCATGATTGATTTCACCAGCAGTGGCGCAACCAAACCGAGTAATTGAACAATCAACATCGCAACAATCGTTAGGGTTAAAAGTCCTTTGTAAGGAATCACATATCGCCAAACTTTTTTAATGGTTTTAAACATGTTAATCTTGTCCTTCTAAGCCAGTCAGTTGGGTGATGTATTGACGTTTATACCAACCATCTTCACGAATCAATGCTTCATGGGTTCCTCGTTGGGTGATTTCTCCATGTTCTAAGACAAGGATCAAATCTGCTTCTTGAATGGCAGAGAAGCGATGGGTGACGATGATATTGGTTTTCCCTTTTCGTAAGTCTTTTAGATGTTGAATGATGGTTCGTTCGGTTTTCATATCGACCGCGCTCAACGAGTCATCAAGAATCAGGATTTGTGGATCTTTAATTAAAGCCCGAGCAATTGATAAGCGTTGCTTTTGTCCACCCGATAAATTCACACCGGTTTCACCCATCATCGTTTGTAAGCCCGATTGGAGGTAGGGTAAATCCTTTTCAAAATCCGCCATCTTTACAGCACTTTTTACAACATCATTGGAGGCTTTTGGGTTTCCAATTTTAATATTTTCTTCTACCGGTAATTTAAACAAGATGTGTGACTGAGGAACGTATCCAACCAATTGACGAATATCTTCAATTTTAAAACGTTCAATCGGGGTGTCATCAATTAAAACAGAACCATTGGTAACATTAAACTCCCGAAGGAGTTGGCGTATCAAGGTTGATTTACCAGCACCGGTTGGTCCCACGACCCCAATCGTTTGACCTTTTTGAATGCTAAAAGATATATTTTTAATGACCGGTTGCTTATCAAAAGGATATTGAAAGGTAACACCTTTAAAATGGATATTTTCAAAACCAAGAATTGCTTTTGAGGTCGGCGAATCATGAACGACGGGTATGTGTTTCAACACTTCTTCAAAACGATCAACCGCAATTGTGGCTTGATTGAGTTGGGCGAAAATTCCAGAGATGGAAATAAAGGGTCCATATAGCATCCCAATATATGTGACAAACGTAATCAATCCACCCAATGTCATCATTTGCTGGATGATGAAATAGACTCCAAAAGAAAATGCGAGGGTATAAGCGACCCCATAAATCACTTCAAAGAGTGGATTAAACCAGTTTTCAAATTTGACAATGTAACGCCATGATTCAATATCGTTGTTGATTTCTTGATGTTGCTTTTTTAGATCGATATCCTCTTGAACGTATGCACGGATAGCTTTTTGACCTTCGACAGATTCCAACATTTTTTCAGTGAATGCGGCATAAATATCGCGATGCTTCTTAAAGTATTTTCGCTTTCCTTCTCGGATGATATTTAAAGTGGTTAATCCAATCGGCATGATGATGACGGATATCAAGGTTAATTGCCAACTAATGGTAATTGTCATTAACAACAAAGTAATCAAGATAAATCCGATGTTAAAGACTAATCCTTCTAACAAGTTTGTTGCCGATTGAATGATGGCATCTAAGTCACCCGTCACCCGGGAGATGAGATCGCCCTTTTGATATTTTTCATAAAAACTAGAATCCATATTAAACAAGTGGCTTAAGTATTTTTTTCTTAGTGCATGGGCGAGTTGTTGGGATTTTTTAACTGTGGTGTAGTTATAAAGATAGCTTAATCCGTAACGAACCGTCGGAAAGGCAATCAATGAAGAACCGAGAAGAAGAAGTGATGTAGAGGTTAACCCCCCAGAAATAATCGTATCAATCGATAACCCGAGCAACCAACCTGGCACAAGGGCGAACAAGGCAATGCTTAACAATAAGGTAAACATGAAAACATACGTTTTCCATTCTTGTTTGAAGTACCATTTTAAGTGGTTAAATATTTTTTTCATCGATTAGAAATACTTGAGACCAACGCTATTATACAGCAAGCAATTAGGATTTGTTGACCGCTACAACAGGAAGCATTTCTAAAATAACATGATAAAATAAAATTATGAAAATCATCAAAGCAAAAAAAGCCATCAAACTCAAAGACCATTGGGTTGTGAAGTACCACGCCAATGGAAAGACGGTTTGGTCCAAAGGCCAAATCATCGATGGATATTCAGAAGGATATTGGCAGTGGTTTAGGCTTGATGGTACGTTAAAGCGCTCCGGTCATTTCTTAAAAGGTGATCCAGTGGGTGAATGGACAACGTATGATGCAACCGGCAAGCCATATAAAATCACCAAGAAAAAAGGAATCGAAGATGGAAAAAAATAAAACCTTAACCAAAGAAGAGATGCTCGGAATTTTAGAAAAGCGTTTTGAAACCTACCCACATCGACATCGCGGTATCACCTGGAAACACGTGTTGACGAGACTCAAAGCAAACGAAAGGAAAATCGCATCGTTGATCGCGATGGAATTAAGTGATGGAGAACCCGATGTGGTTCAAATGGATTCAAAAACAGGTGCCGTCACCTTTATGGATTGCGCCATACAAAGTCCAAAAGCAAGACGAAGTGTTTGTTATGATCAAGCAGCGTGGGATTCCCGCAAAGAATTTAAACCGAAAGCTGGCAATGCCGTTTCATTAGCACAGGAAATGGGGACCACGTTATTAACAGAAGAACAATACTTGTTCCTCCAATCGATTCAAGATATTGATACAACCACATCATCTTGGGTTTTAACCAACAAAGAAATACGCCAACTCGGGGGCGCATTGTTCGGTGATAAACGTTTTGGACGAGCGTTTATATTCCATAATGGGGCAGAATCTTATTACGCAGAACGTGGATTTCGAACCGTTATCACAATTTAATGTATGCAATAAAAAAAGGATCTGAATACCAGATCCTTTTTATTATTCTTAATTACTTAGCTTTTTCGACTTGATAGACATCTTGGAAGAAAAGAGTTCTTGCGGTTTGATGCCATGCACTGATCCAGATGGTGAGAATACCAAATGTAAACAACGATAAGACATACCAACCAACATAACTAAAGTCTAAGGCGAAGAGTTTCCATTTATAACCATTCATCAATTGTCTAGATTTCGTAATTGCATCCATCGATTCAATCGTTGGTTCTTTGATGAGGATATAAGTCGACAATGCATAACTATAACTTTTGATGATGCCTGGGATGATAAATAATAAACTCCATAAAGATATGAAGAGGGATTGAACGATGCCTAGGATTAAGGCCTTGACTGGTTGTTCTTTAACCCCCGCAAGCAGGACTTGATCGAGCGAAGGTTCTTGTTCGTTGATGATTGCAATATAGGTCAATGTCATACCAAATGAGACATAACCTAAAATTAATGGACCTGCAAAAGATAGTGCGCCAACAATCACACCAAATACTAAACTGATTAAAAATAACGTTAAGATTTTTCCATGGG
>CAZOHK010000079.1:0-4489 GCA_964579925.1 uncultured Staphylococcus sp.
CACCCTCACTGACGGGGGAAGCACTTAAAAACGCCTTGGACTTATTGATTACCGCGAACATCAGTGTCAGTTATGATTGGTCACGTTTTGAATCTGCCGATGAATCGATGACGGAAACCAGTAAAGTCCTGACGATTTATCCGAGAAGAAACTACTTAAAAACCGCTCATGTCAATGGTAACGCCGCTGCCCATTGGAATCGTGAACATACGTATCCACAATCCAAAATTAGTGGCGGTGCTGTCAATGATAACCACCATATTTATGCCGATGATTGGAAGACCAATAGTACCCGTGGCAACAATCGCTTTGGCGACGTCACCAACTCGGAAGGCAACCGGGTTAAAGATTCCAGTAATTTCAATACGGATAATTTTACAGCGGGTGGTTACTTTGAACCTAACGATGCCGCAAAAGGTGAAGTTGCACGCGCAACACTTTATTTAAATACGTTATATGGTTATGCGATTGATGGTAATTTTCAGACCACCGAATTAGCAATACTTTGGGCTTTACAATATCCGATTACGAATCGCGATATGCAACGCAATAACCGCGTTTATACCAATCAACGCAATCGTAATCCATACATTGACCATCCTGAATGGATCTGTGATGTCTATGGGTTAACCTCATTTGCCACGCGCCAAGCGTGTGGACTACCAAGCAATTAAGGATACGAGCGAGGGGTAATCGATAAACGGATTCGGGTTGCCTTGATATTGTTTGATGTAGTTGTGTCTTGCGGTTTCAAAACTAGAAACCGGATCGTCTTCATGCATCGATAACAAATAGGTTTTTAATCCAGACTGAGCAGCACCAACCAAGTATTCACCATTTTCATTTAACTTATCGGTCAAACTCAAGTGATCATAATGCATCGCCATATAAAAATATATACGGGCAACATCGCCGCGATCCGGACCTGGAAAATAAGTTGTACTGGTAGTTGTTTCAGCATAACCTTTGTTACTTCTGCTTTGATTCACACCCGCTTCGATAAAGCGAAGGTTATGTAAATCGGAAGCGATATTGATATCGCTATCGGCAACCCCGCGCGTCCCCAATCGAGAATTTGGCCACACGTGTTCGCGTTGCCAGGTGGAACCACCATCCCATGTCGACGGTAAACTATTTCCAGTGTAAATCGCAATCGATTGGCCAGCAATCGTTGGATTGACATCTGCCAACGGCAAACTCGTTTTTGCATCAAGGTAGGATTTGCGTTCTATCGATGCATACGATTTGTCTCGTAATACCTTGAGGAGTGCTTCCCCATACAAGCCTTCAATCCCATCATAATAGCCAACATAATCAATCGTTAAATCATCCAAGTCTTCAATGACCATGATGTCATATCGATCTTCAATCGCATCACCCCAACCATCGGTTCCACCATAAACTAGTGCATAATTTCCTAATTGTGAGGTATCTAGATTGGTCTCGATGTCACATACATTCGCAACGAGGGTCGTCCCGTCGGTTGCTAAACACGTGGATAAGGTGACGTTTTCATCACGTTCATAAATGAGTCGAGGGGCAACATCATACGTAAACGTTAACCGATTGGATAGATGGGTTTTCAATGGAAAGGTTGGTGAGGTAGCCCGGCTTTGAATAGAAAGCGTATCCACATTCACCCGAATACCATCTGCACTCGATTGTTGGTTTTGGTTGACGATTCTTAGATACGTAGGTAAGGATGGATCAAATTCTCCATTTAAGTAATAAGATAATGCATCAAATGTATAGGTGTAGGTTGTCCAGGCAACGGTCGGATAAATCTCATCATCAAGGGTTATCCATCGATGAAGATTTTGACTAAACTGTAAGGCAAGTGAAACGGGTTGAGCTACATTCACTTTACTTTCATCGGTGGTGTAAACCGCATGTTTAAATTGTAGAGACGCAACATGATCAATGGAAAAATCGGTTTGAAGATAACCACCACCATGGAGGCGCACCGAGCGCGTACCTTCACGTTTATCTCCGGCTACCATCGATGTCACCGCATCTTCTAACGTCCAATCCCGACCATCAAAGGTCGCGTTTGCACGTTGATACCCACTCTTTAACGTTTCAAATCCAGTGGTATACGATAACGTTGGTTGCAATCGGTAAACCGCTTCAATTGGATTGGGGGTTGGCAATAACGCATTGACAAACGTTTCTCGACTAAAGACTTTATCATTCCGCGTGTCATGCCAATACCAAAATTGGTAACCACTTGGTGGACTGGCAATTAAATTGGTTTGAACCAAGGAAGCAGAAACGCTTGAAGAAAGTTCTTGTGAATCATCAATACTCGACACGATAGATGAAGAGGAAACCTCCATACTTAATGAGGATGAGTCTTCTTCGCGTGATGAGGAAGCATTCGGTTCGCTGATTGAACTTGAAATGGAGGTCGTGCTTGATGAGTCTTCGCTCGACGATAGACTTGTCATCGTGGATGCGGATGATGATCCAAAAGATGCACAACTACTTAAAATCATGACGAATGGAATCAAAGATTGAAACATTGCTTTCATATAGAAGATTATAAGCGAATTCAAAAAGAATATTTCGTGAGTTTACCGCAAATCGGATTTGGCAAAATTTCGCCCACCAAGGTAAATTAAAGCAAAGAGTAAAGCAAGATTGGTTCCAATCGTTTTTAAGATAAAACCTAAGTTATCCGAATCGAAGAAATTTAAACGGGTTGGATTGATGAAATCAAACAACGTCCCGATGTTTGCCAACCGATTGAGTTGATAAAAATAAACCCATTCAAAACCTGCATTGACTGCTGCTTGGACTTCCAAGAAATATTCAAGGTTATCAAATTGGTCTATGTTGGCTAAGGCGATGACGGAAATAATCGTTTGGATAATCGTCGTTAGGGTTGGACCAAGCACAAACACAAGCAAAGTGAAAATGATCGCTGCTGCGGTTGTCTTGGATTTGAGCGCCAACCAAGTGGTCAGTAAAACCCCGACGATGATTAAAAAGTAACCAAAACTCATATGGATCATAAAGTTCGCAAACGTTCCCCCGTCATCTACCGAGGTAGGAAAGGTAATTAACCAAGAAAATGCTGACGGTAAAAAATGAAATAAAACCAAGCCGGAGATGGTGATAAACGCAGACATCACCATTTGGACAAGATAGATTTCAAACTTAGAATAACCAGCAATAATTTTATTACGAATGGTTCCTTGACTAATATCGGTAGAAATAAATAAACTGGTGACCACGCCAATTAAAAGGATTTGGATTTGTCCAAGTTGAAAACTACTTTCGAGAATGCCACGGGCATTAAAGAAATATTCAACTTCTCCTGGATTAACTTCAAAGGCCGTTAATTGAGCAAGTAAAACATTAAAACCACCCAGTGCAAAAATAATGATCGCAATCACGATCGCCGAGGTTTGTTTACGTAAACGCGCAAACTCTAATGCAAACAAGTTTTTCATGTTATTTCGCTCCAATCATTTTCATAAAGAACGCTTCTAAATCATCGGTTTCTTTATTCATACTGACGAGTTCAATTTCATGCTTTATAAATGCATTCAAATACGTTTGCAAGGGTTGTTGACCATAGACTCGTAACGTTTTTCCTTGGAGATCAAAATCTTTTAATCCCAATTCAGATAGGTCGGAAACCTTGAGCCGATCAGAGGCTAAGTTTAAGACGGTTGCTTGTCTTGATTCGCGTTGGAGTTGTTCCACGGTGATTTCTCTCAGTAATTTCCCTTTATCGATAAAACCATAACGGGTCGCAAGTTTCGCGAGTTCGGTCAAGATATGGGAACTGATGAGCATCGTTAATCCTTCTTCTTGATTGAGTTTGATAAGTAAGTTCCTTAAATCACGAATCCCTTCCGGATCTAAACCGTTGTTGGGTTCATCAAGAATTAAGAATTCAGGGTTTCCAATTAAGGCCATCGCAATACCTAAGCGTTGCCGCATCCCAAGCGAAAAGTTTTTTGCTTTCTTTTTCCTTTCAACCAAGAGTTTGGTTAAATCCACTTTTTTTAAGACATGTTCAATCACTTGATCATGACGTTCTTTGATGCCTAATAAAATGCATTGAAGCTTGAGGTTATCATAAGCGGATAAATTCAGATGTAAGGCTGGTGATTCTACCACTGCAGCAATGCGTTTGCGTGCCCTTACGACCTTAGCGGGTTCTGCTTCACCAAATAATGCAAAGGTGCCTTTGGTGGGTTCAGCAATGCCGGCGATCACACGGATTAATGTGGTTTTACCCGCTCCGTTTTTGCCAATGAATCCATAAATGTCGCCTTTTTGAATCGTTAAATTGACCTCATCCAACGCCTTGGTACGGCGATAAGTTTTTGAAAGTTGGTTTGTTTTTAATATTTCCATGTTATGCGTCCTTAAGTTGATTATAGGGCTTAAAAATAAAAAAACACCCTAAAGGGTGAATAAGTTTTGGTAGCTGCGGAGGGATTCGAACCCCCGACCTGCCGGGTATGAACCG
This sequence comes from uncultured Staphylococcus sp., assembly GCA_964579925.1. GTDB lineage: Bacteria > Bacillota_I > Bacilli_A > RFN20 > CAG-826 > UBA970. The sequence continues at coordinate 4,487 of CAZOHK010000079.1, forward strand.
GAC
>CAZOHK010000080.1:0-4473 GCA_964579925.1 uncultured Staphylococcus sp.
ACTCGTTACCCGCTTGATCAATAAAATCATGATCGATGGTAAACGCGGACTTGCGCAAAACATTTTATATAAAGCTTTCCAAAAAATCGAAGAAAAATCCGGCAAACCATCCATGGATGTCTTCGCAACTGCGATGGACAACATCATGCCTGAAGTTGAATTAAAGACACGCCGTGTTGGTGCATCAAACTATCAAGTTCCGGTTGAAGTGAGCGGTCAACGCAAAACCACGTTAGGTTTACGTTGGTTAGTCTCATATGCCCGTTTAAGAAACGAAAAAACGATGGAAGACAAATTAGCCGGAGAAATCATTGATGCTGCCAATAACTCTGGAGCATCGGTTAAGAAGCGTGAAGATGTCATCAAAATGGCGGAAGCAAATAAAGCTTACGCTCACTATAAGTGGTAGGAGGAAGATATGCCTAAACGAGTTTACGATTTTGCTCATACGAGAAATATTGGCATCATGGCCCATATTGACGCAGGTAAAACAACGACAACCGAACGTATTCTATATTTCACTGGTAAGATTCATAAAATCGGTGAAGTTCACGATGGTTCTGCAACGATGGACTGGATGATCCAAGAACAAGAACGTGGGATTACCATTACGTCTGCTGCCACCACTGCTTTTTGGAAAGGTTATCGCATTAACGTGATTGATACTCCTGGACACGTTGACTTTACGATTGAAGTTGAACGGTCGTTACGGGTTTTAGATGGTGCTGTCACCTTATTAGATGGTAAAAACGGTGTTGAACCTCAAACTGAAACGGTTTGGCGTCAAGGAACAAAATATGGCGTTCCTCGTATTGTTTTTGCAAACAAGATGGATGCCATTGGTGCCGATTTTGATATGTGTATCGAAACGCTCCACACGCGTTTAGCCGCGAATGCGGAAGCGATTCAATATCCAATCGGTTTAGAAAACAATTTCAAAGGCATCATTGATATCATTGAACAAAAAGCATGGATGTATACCGAAAATAAAGATGATGCTCCAATTGAATCACCGATCCCAGAACAATATAAAGATAAAGTTAAGAAATTAAGGCAAACTTTGTTAGAAGCGATTGCTGGATTTGATGATGATTTAATGGTCAAAGTTTTAGATGGTAAAGAACCAAGTTCTAAAGAAATCAAAGAAGTCATTCGTAAAGGTGTTTTAAAGGGTGAATTCTTCCCGGTCTTATGTGGTGCCTCTTATAAAAATAAAGGTATTCACCAACTCTTAGACGCCGTTATTGATTTCTTGCCATCACCAACCGACATTGAAAACGCGGAAGCAACCCTACCAAATGGTGATAAATTTAATGTTGTCCCAAATGATGATAAACCCGTTGCAGCGTTGGCATTTAAAATTGCCACCGATCCATTTGTGGGTCGTTTATCGTATGTCCGTGTTTATACTGGAACCTTAAAAGCTGGATCGTATTTAATTAACACCACCAAGGGTGTTAAGGAACGGATTGGACGTGTTGTGTTGATGCACGCCAACCACCGAGAAGAAGTCGATGAACTTCACGCGGGTGATATCGGTGCAGTCGTCGGCTTAAAGGGCACCACGACCGGTGATACGTTGTGTGACGAAAAATTTGAATTACTCCTGGAAAAAATGGAATTCCCTGCTCCAGTCATTGAACAAGCAGTTGAACCAAAGACCAAAGCTGACCAAGAAAAAATGTCTATTTCATTAATGAAATTAGCAGAAGAAGATCCAACCTTCCGCGTTTCCAGTAATCAAGAATCAGGTCAAACGATTATCGCTGGTGTTGGTGAACTTCACTTGGAGATTATTGTTGACCGATTACGTCGTGAATTTGGCGTCAACGTCAACGTCGGTGCGCCGCAAGTCGGTTACCGCGAAACCATTCGTGGTTCTGCTGAATGCGAAGGTAAATATATCCGTCAATCCGGTGGTCGTGGTCAATATGGTCACGTGTGGATTCGCTTTGAACCAAATCCGGGTAAAGGATTTGAATTCGTTGATGCCGTTGTCGGTGGATCGGTTCCACGTGAATTTATCAAGCCAACGATGGAAGGTTTAAAAGACGCCTTACAACGCGGGATGGTTGCTGGTTATCCTGTCATCGACGTGAAAGCAACTTTATTTGATGGTTCTTACCACGATGTTGACTCTGCTGAAGGTGCATATCGCATCGCTGCAAGTATGGCTTTACGAGAAGCAGCAAAACGTTGCTTACCTGTCATCCTTGAACCGATCATGAAAATTGAAGTGACCGTTCCAGAACAATATTATGGTGATGTGGTTGGTGATATCGCTAGACGCCGTGGTCAAATGACGGGTGATTCGCAACGTGGTAATGCCAAGGTTGTTGAAGCAGAAGTCCCACTTGCACAAATGTTTGGTTACGTTACCGATTTACGATCCTTCACGCAAGGTCGCGGAAACTATACGATGCAATTTGATCACTATGGTGAAACCCCACGCTTTGTTGCAGAAGAAATTATTAAAAAGCATGGCGTTAAAGCTGAGAAATAGTAAGCAAATATCATTGATTTTCTAAAAGAAGTGCGTTAATATATAAAAGTTAAATAACTAATAAAGTTATAAAAAAAGGAGAATGCTTATGGCAAAAGAAAAGTTTGATCGGAGTAAAGTACACGTTAATATCGGAACGATTGGTCACGTTGACCACGGTAAGACCACATTAACTGCAACCATCACCACGGTGTTGGCAAAGCAAGGTGGCGCAACCGCAAAGCGTTATGATGAAATCGACGCTGCCCCAGAAGAAAAGGCACGTGGTATCACCATTAATACTTCGCATATTGAATACGCTACAAAGACGCGTCACTATGCTCACGTTGACTGCCCAGGTCACGCTGACTATGTTAAAAACATGATTACCGGTGCTGCGCAAATGGATGGCGCGATTCTTGTGGTTGCTGCCAACGACGGTGTCATGGCCCAAACCAAAGAACACATCCTTCTTGCTCGTCAAGTTGGTGTTCCTTTCATTGTTGTTTTCTTAAACAAAGTCGACTTAGTTGATGACAAAGAATTAGTTGATATCGTTGAAATGGATATTCGCGACACCTTAAGCAAGTACGGTTATCCTGGTGATAAGATCCCAGTCATCCGTGGTGCTGCCGTCAAAGCTTTAAACGGCGATGAAGCAGAACAAAAAAATATCTTAGCATTAATGGAAGCTGTGGATACTTATATCCCAACCCCAAAACGTGAAAAAGATAAACCAGTTTTAATCCCAGTTGAAGACGTCTTAACGATCACTGGTCGTGGTACAGTTGTCACTGGACGTGTTGAACGCGGTGTGTTAAAACTTAACGATGAAGTTGAAATCGTTGGTATTAAAGACACGATTAAATCCGTTGTAACCGGTATTGAAATGTTCAAGAAACTTCTTGACGAAGCACAAGCTGGTGATAACGTTGGTGTCCTCTTACGTGGTATTGTTCGTGAACAAGTGGAACGCGGTCAAGTCGTTGCAAAACCAGGTTCCGTGACCCCACACAAAAAATTCTCTGCAACCGCTTATATCCTAACAAAAGAAGAAGGTGGCCGTCATACGTCGTTCTTATCCAACTATCGTCCACAATTCTACTTCCGTACCACCGACATTACCGGGGTCATTGAATTACCTGCAGAAATGAAGATGGTGATGCCTGGCGACAACGTGACCTTCAATGTTGAATTGATTCACCCAGTCGCAATTGAAAAAGGTACCAAGTTCTCGATTCGTGAAGGTGGTCGCACCGTCGGTGCAGGAACCGTTAACGAAATCATCAAGTAGTTCCTTCCATATTACACAAATAAAAAAGACCGAATCATCGGTCTTTTTTTCTTGCATTCTTTTTCATTCGACTTGATAATGAAGTTATGAGATTAAACCCTTTTGCGATTAATGCGAACTTATTAAAACGAACCGGTGCTGCTGTCTTCGATTTGTTTTTATGGATTGTTGGTAGTTTGCTCTTATTGAGTTATGTGTTTGGACCGTTATATGACCTTGAGTATGGAACTAGTCAATTATCGGAACAATTTATCACCTATCAAGAAGCAAGTTACTTATACACCAATAACGAAGATACCGACCAACTCGTAAACCTCGATGTTGAGGATGTACCAGAAGCAATTTTTAACTATTATTCAATTTTTAAAGATGGTAAAGTTTTTGAAGCCGGTGAAGCCCCTTTTGAATTTACGATTGCATGGTATAACACCACGATCCTAAAGGTTGAAGAAACCACCTCTCTTTTTGAACTCGTCGGTGGTGATGTCAATGTGGTTGCGTTATTAAAAGACAATGTTGAGGATATTGACCGCGATGAGTTTTATACGGATGCTTATCGGAATGCGTTGATTGACTTTAATACCTACCCACCATTTAATGCATTGGTTGCTTTAATCAATCGTTATTTTCTTGAAATCATTGGATACTCAGCGCTCTTATCGTTGTTATATTGTATTACACAACTTAAATCGCCATT
>CAZOHK010000081.1:0-4225 GCA_964579925.1 uncultured Staphylococcus sp.
TTCTCACACCAATCGGATTTGTTAAATTGGAAAATTTTGAACGACCAAGTCAAACATGCGTATTCACTCAATCTATTGATTCTTACCTTTTTAGATACGTATCAAGGTGATATCGGGATGCCAGTTGTTTCTCGATCGATGCCAGATGCGATGCATCAACGTAAAGCGGTGATTAACTGGATGGCGGCTATGGAAAATGCGGTTCATGCAAAATCCTATTCAAATATTTTTATGACATTTTTGTCCACCAATGAAATTGATGAACTTTTTGAATGGGGAAAGAAAAACAAGAACCTTCAAAACATCATGAACTTAATTGTTGGCCATTATGAAGTTTTAGATCAAATGAATTATTTGAAGAAGTACACCCCAACAAAGATCACCTTCAGTGAAGAAGAATTTCAAGTTGCCCAATGGAAAGCAATGGTTGCTTCTGTATTCTTGGAAACCTGGTTATTTTACTCAGGTTTTTATTACCCACTATATTTCTATGGTCAAGGCAAACTCATGCAAGCCGGAGAAATCATCAATTTAATTCTTCGCGATGAAGCCATCCATGGTCTATACATTGGAAAGATATCACAAGAAATATTTGGTAAGCTCCCAAAAGCAAAGCAAGCAGAACTCACCATCTGGATGCAAGATTTCTTACAAAAATTATATAAAGAACAAGAAGAGCTTTCTGAAACCGTTTATGATCCAGTTGATTTAACCCACGATGTCAAAGTCTTTGTTCGTTATAACTGCAACAAAGCATTAATGAATTTAGGTTTTGAACCACAATTTGAATATGAGGAAGTCAACCCAGTCATTCTAAATGGTCTTAACACAGAAACAAAAACCATGGATTATTTTTCTATGAAAGGCAACGGTTATCAAAAAATGAAATCCGTCGCCCTAGATGATGATGATTTTTCTTTCAAAAATCGAAAAATAAATAAGTAGGTATTCCCATGAAACAAGCGATTATTTTAACCAAAGATAACTGTCCAAATTGCCAGAATTTGAAAATGTTTCTTAAAATGGCATTACGTGATCAATATAAAGACCAATTACGAGAAGTTCATCAAATTAACCAAAAAGATGAGTTTAAAGCACTTGTTGATCAACACCGCATCATGGCGACACCCGCGATCATTTTTGAAAATGACGTCATTCGTGGTTTCGAACCTCAACCAGTTGTTAACTTTTTAGTTAAACACTTCGGGAAAAAATAATCATGATCGTCATCGTTGTAGACTCGATGACTGGATTAGGTAAAAAATTTGCGGAAAAATTAGGTTATCCTGTTTTCGATGTTCAAACGTATCAAGCCCATCAAGACCATGAGATTTTTTTAATCACCCGATCTGTCAATTTTGGTGAGATTCCATCGTTTACCAATACCTTCCTTTTAGAACATGCTAAAAAAGTGATGGGTGTGGCTGTGAGTGCTAACCGTAATTGGGGTAAAAATTTTGGTGCTTCTGGTGATAAAATACAATTAACGTATGGGATTCCGCTTGTTTTAAAGTTTGAGGGTTTAGGTTTCCCACACGAAATCCGCCAAGTCAAAGACTGGTTGGAAAAACGGATGGATAAATGATGAATCAATATTCTCCAAAACTTGCTCAAGTCATCAATATAGTCTCTGGCGTCATGTTTTTGATTGCCTTAATCCTAAATGGCCTCGCCAATTTATTACCGATTAACGATCTAGGTACTGGAGAAATATCAGATACTTATGAAAATTATTTTGCCCCAACTGGATTAACGTTTTCAATTTGGGCAGTCATTTACATCTTGTTAGGGATTTATGTGGTTTGGCGGTTTCAAAACATCCGGGATGTTGCGGATCATCCAAAGAATCGTCATTTGTTTCAAATCGATGTTGCCTTTTCCATCTCAAGTATCGCGAACGCCCTTTGGATTCTTTCATGGCACTATTTGCAATTTTATTTGTCTTTCTTGTTGATGGGGATCTTATTAGCTTCGTTAATTTTTATTAACCTTTCTTTCAAAGGTGATCGATCCATCACCACCATTCCCTTCCGAATCTATTTTGGTTGGATTACCGTTGCGACCGTTGCAAACGCGACCACGATGATTGTTTCAGATTCAAATCGTTTTTATTGGATTTGGAATGGTGGCGAGGTGAGTCAACAAATCATGGCAACCATCATCCTTGTTGTCACCATCTTGATAGGATTGGTTACCTTAATTCGGCAAAAAGATGTTTATTTTGGTGCGGTAATCGCCTGGGCTTTATTTGGTATTTACCTACGGCACACCATCGATTACCCAAACTACGGGATTGTCGGGCTTGCCAACACCGCTTTACTTGGTCTTGTTTTGGTCATGGCGGCGATGGTTTTTGTCTCTCAAAAAGAAATAATCAAATTTTTCAAAAAATCTTGATAAAATAGATACATGAAGAAAAAAAACCTACAAGACACGAACGCAAATTTACCTCCATTAATGGTTCTTGGATCTTTTCTAAGTGAAAAGAAAAGAGAGTTTGTCTCAGGCAAACTTCAAGAATTCGGTCTGGTTCGAAAAGAGGTTTTCAACCGGAAGTTAGGTCACAAGAAGAAAGATTTTCCACTTAAGAAATTCTTTGGCAAACGTTATCGCTTTATTCCTGCCCCGATGACAGATGCGGAAGTCGATCAATTATTCGACATGATTCAAACTTTGTTAGCGATTACCCCAAAGAAAAACAATAACAATGACGAAGGCAACGTGATTAAGAAAAAGAAATAATTTCTGTCGATTAGTGTTGTTTACTTCGTTTAAAAAGTCAGTTGCATGTCTATAATAATCAAAAGAGGTAATTTATGAATTTTTTAATGCAATTTATCATCACGCTTGTGATCTTTACGTTGGTCGATTTGTTTTGGTTGGTGAAAGTTGCCCCCAAACTCTATCGAAAATATATTGGTCATTTAATGAGTGATAAAGTCAACATGGTTGGAGCCGGCTTGTTTTATCTCATCTTTATCATTGGGTTAGTTTTCTTTGTGGTCGGTCCTCAATCCAATGATCCACTTCAAGCATTATTTAGCGGAGCTATGTTTGGATTGGTGACATACGCGACATACGATTTAACAAATTTAGCAACCTTGAAAGCTTGGCCGGTGACGATTACCGTGATTGATTTAATTTGGGGTACGACGGTCACTGCCGTGACTTCAGGTCTTGTTGTCTTGATTTTGGAAGTATTTTAATATGTTAGCAAACTTATTGATCACAGGCTTTGGCATCACGATCGTTGCGGTTTTGATTCACTTTTCAATTTATTTCTTACGTGCAGTTCGTCAAAACAACTACGGCATCATCGATATTGGGTGGGGCCAAGGATTTGTGATCGTCGTCTGGTTGTTGATGATAACACGTGTGTTTATGCTTGGGGTTAATGCCAATGCAATCAGTTATCTCACTTTGCTTTTCACCACGATTTGGGGTTTAAGACTCTCTGGCCACATTCGTCAACGCAATCACGGCAAACCAGAAGACAAACGCTACACCGCGATGCGTGCCAACATCAAACCTCCTTACGTTTTGCTAAAAGGTTATGTCAAGATTTTTATGTTGCAAGCATTGATGATGGTGTTGATCAGTGTCGTTTTAATTTTTAATATCATGTCTGACTTTTTTGAACCAGCTCAGCCAATTGCCATCTTTGCGATTATCCTCGGCGCATTAACTTGGATAATCGGTTATTTTTTTCAAGCCGTCGGAGATCGGCAATTGGCAAATTTTATTGCCAAACCAATTAACAAAGGAAAGTTAATGCGAGAAGGTTTATGGGCTTATACTCGCCATCCGAATTATTTTGGAGAAGTTTTAATGTGGTGGGGAATTGCTATCTTAGGTTTTGCAAATGGTTTTACGATTCTTTTACCAATCATCGGCCTTGTCTCGGCAGTGATTGTGACCTGGTTATTACGATATTTATCAGGTGTTCCGTTATTAGAAAAACACATGAAAACAAAACCAGAATTTCAAGATTATGCCAATACAACCAATATCTTTATTCCATGGTTTCCCAAGAAAAAGTAACTGCCTTAGCCGCCAATACCTAATCCTGAAATAAACTCTGAATTAAAGATGATGTGAAGTAAAATCAATCCAAACATGATGGGTGGAAGAATTTCATGAATGGTATGAAGTAATTTTTGATTCCCTTTTTTGCTTTCTTGTAAGTAACCCGTGATGCCTTGAATAACCAATAAACCAACCAGTG
>CAZOHK010000082.1:0-4190 GCA_964579925.1 uncultured Staphylococcus sp.
GGGTTCGATTCCCGTCACCTGCTCCAAAACAAGCGAAAACTTGTTTTTTTTTTTGCCTTAAAACTTGGTAAAATGTAGGTGATGAATTACGAAATTGTCTTAGCAACAAATAACGAAGCTAAAATAAATGAAATAAAGTCATACTTTAAAGACTATACGGTAACGTTTTTAACTTTATCCGATATTAAATTAAAACTTAACCCACTTGAAAATGGGCATACCTTTTTAGAAAATGCACTTTTAAAAGCTAAAGCGGTCGCTAAATATGTCAATAAAACCGTTGTGGCGGATGACTCGGGTTTACAAATAGATGCATTAAAGGGTTTTCCTGGCGTTTATTCCTCACGATGGATGCATGAAAAATCGTACGAAGAAAAAAACCAGGAACTTCTTCGATTGATGGAACCTCACCGCAATCGAAAAGCCCAATTCACAAGTGCGCTTGTGATTTTATACCCACATAAGGAAATGAGATTTTTTGTCGGTACAACGATTGGAAAAATCACCCGAGAAGTCAGCCAATCCAAAAACGGGTTTGGTTATGATCCCATTTTTCATAGTGAAGAATTAAACAAAACCTTTGCAGATGCAACGATGGATGAAAAAAATCAAATTTCACATCGTGGTAAGGCATCCGCTAAACTCCTTCAATGTTTATTAGATAAACGATTAATCACCAAAATAAAAAAACGCATATGAATCGGACAACCCAGTGGTTTAAAATCGACAACGCGGGGAAACTATTCCCTATCATTACCGAACAAATGCGCTCTTCTTATTTTCGGATGAGTGCTATTCTTAAAGATATAATTGATCCAGTTCTCCTTCAACGTGCAGCTGAAAAAACGTTGTTAAGGTTTCCAAACTTTAATACGCGATTAAAACGTGGTTTTTTTTGGAATTACTTGGAAACACAAACCAAACCATTCAAAGTCCTTCCTGATCCCAATACGTTTGGCGCAAATGCTCGGCCTTTTGATCGTCGAAAACACTTAATTGAGATATATTATCATCGCAATCGCATTAGCATCGAAATTTTTCACGCGATAACGGATGGACGCGGAGGCAATGAATTTTTAAAGACCCTAACCTTATCATATTTAAGAGAAAAGGGTTTTCCCGTTGATGCGGAAGGTTTGATGTTTGATGCAAATGATCAAGTCACCAATGTTGAACTTGAAGATAGTTTTGCAACGAAAGTTACAAAGGGAATAAGCACTTGGCTTCCAACCGCAAAAGCCTACCATTTAAAGGGAACATACTTCGATCGAAATGGTCATTATTTAACCCATCTTCATTTAGATACACAATCTTTAATCCAACTTGCTAGAGATAAACAAACCACAATTACTGGATTATTTGCGACGATTCTCATTCTTGGACTTATCCAAAAACAAGAATTAGAAAGACCAAGAAAAAGGAAACCCATTATTTTATCCATTCCAGTTGATATGAGAAAATATCTTCCTTCAAAAACAATGAAAAACTTCGTGATGACAATCAATATTGGCAAAGTGTTCTCTCCCACTTCTACTTTTGAAGAGGTTTTAACGGAAGTGAATCAGCAATTAAAACATGGGCAACAATTGGATGTTCTTGCACCGCAAATTCGTGCAAATTTGAAAGCAGAAAGAATGCTTGTTCTCCGATTTGTACCGTTATTGATTAAGCGCTGGATTATTAAAAGTGTTTTTAATCGTGTTGGTGAACCTGCGTTAAGCCTTACGATGTCTAATTTAGGTAAAATTGATATGCCTAAATCAACAAAACCATATTTGGACCGTTTTGAATTCATGATTTGTTCAACCCCAATTTTGCCAATTAATCTAGGAATCGCCTCTTTTGAAAACCAATTGATTTTAACCTTTTCACGTATTATTGATGACCGCACCTTCATTGAATTTTTTGTAAATTACCTCGTCAAGGAATTAAAAGTTTCTGTTTTTGCGAGTGGAAACCGTTGGGAGGAAATTTAAAATGGCATCTTGCCAACGTTGCCATATCCAAGTGCATGAAAGTTTAAACAACTGCCCTGTTTGTGGAAGCTTCATCCATGAGGTTAAAAAGGGTCAGGAAGAAACGTTATACCCCACGCCTGACTACCGCCAGGTTGAAAAACAAACTGCCAACCAATTACATGCCTTTTTTGCATTTCCATTATTGCTTGCCTTATTAATCACCTTAATGATTGATGTTACCCTGATTGCCAATGAATTGGGAACCACTTTTTTAATGACCTTTATCGTATTTTATGCTTGGATTTGGATCTACAAAACCATTTATAATCGTCAAGGCATTGGTGACATCATTCTCTGGCAGCTCTTCGGCATTTCAGTTGGAACCGTCATCTTAGCATTTGTTCAAACAACGAGTTTTGATGCTTGGCCATTACAATTCGTGGTACCAATTTTAATTGGTTTAAGTAATGTCATCTTTTTTGTACTTGCCACGGTTCACCGAAAGGCAGATGTCCTTCTATTTCAAATGTTGATAACATCCTTATTGGGTATGATTCAATTCACATTGATTTTTTGGTTATTGCGGTCTGACATTGTCGTTCCTTCCTTGATTGCAGGTTTAACCTCATTGATTTCGATTACGGCACTATTTACCTATTTGCGCAAAAAGTTTTTTGATTATTTACAACGTTGGTTACATATATAAAAAAACCATTACCTAGGTAATGGTTTTTGATGTTGGTAAGGCGAATAAACTACTTGATTTTTAAAGAATCTAAACCGCGATATACACTCTTGTTCCCGAGTTGATCTTCAATTCTAAGTAATTGATTATATTTTGCGACGCGATCGGTCCGTGACATGGAACCGGTTTTAATCTGACCAGCATTGGTGGCAACTGCTAAGTCTGCAATGGTGGTATCTTCCGATTCGCCCGAACGATGAGAGACGACGGCAGTATAACCATTTGTCGCAGCAAGTTTCATCGCTTGTAAGGTTTCGGTTAAGGTTCCGATTTGATTAACCTTGATGAGGATTGAATTGGCAATTTTACGGGTAATGCCTTCTTGCAAGATTTTTGGATTCGTCACAAATAAGTCGTCACCGACCAATTGCACTTTTTTGCCAAGTCTAGCAGTTAAAGCTTCCCAGCCTTTCCAATCTTTTTCAGATAATCCATCTTCAATCGAAACAATTGGATATTTTGCCACGAGCGCTTCATACCAGGAAATCATTTCTGCGGTCGTCTTTTTGCCTTCACCACTCTTCTTTAATTCATAAACTTTTAGGTCTTCATTGTAGAATTCACTTGCAGCGACGTCCATCGCAAGGAAAATATCTTTTCCTGGAACATAACCTGCGAGTTGGATAGCTTCCATGATAACGTCTAAAGCTTCTTGATTACTCTTAAGATTTGGGGCAAAACCACCTTCATCGCCAACCGCGGTGATATGTTTTTTGCCTTTTAAGACTTTTTTCAAGGAATGAAAGACTTCAGCACCCCAACGAACTGCTTCTTTGAGGGAAGGTGCACCAAGCGGCATGATCATAAATTCTTGAAAATCAACAGAACTATCTGCATGCGCGCCACCATTGATGACGTTCATCATTGGTGCTGGCAAAACCTTTGCCTCCGTTCCATATAAGGAGGCTAAATATTGATAGAGTGGTATACGTAATTCTTCACTTGCAGCCCGGGCCACTGCTAAAGATACAGCCAAAATGGCATTTGCCCCTAAATTTGTCTTGAAATCCGTCCCATCCATGGTGAGCATCAATTGGTCAATTTCACCTTGATGGGTAACTTCTAGGCCCACAACTTTATTCGCAATCAACTTATTCACATTATTGACAGCTTGGCTGACACCTTTACCAAGGTACCTTTTAGGATCATTGTCCCTTAATTCCATGGCTTCTCTTTCGCCTGTAGATGCCCCTGATGGAACAATTGCCCGACCAAAAGAACCCTTTTCGGTTGTTACTTCAACTTCAACAGTCGGATTGCCGCGTGAATCGATCACTTCACGAGCATAAACTAACTTAATTTTGGACATTTAAAAGTCCTCCTATTAACATGGATATTATAAAAGATTTAAAGGTAAAAGTGTTGAAAGATTAATGAATTTTTTGTTTAATTGGTTTTTTACTCAAAAAGTAATGATAAACACTAAAAATAGTACTTAAAGTAACTAAAACAATGATCAATGCTACCCAACCTTGGGTGACAATCCC
>CAZOHK010000083.1:0-4124 GCA_964579925.1 uncultured Staphylococcus sp.
GATAATCAATTAACCACCATCCCTCGATACAAAGGCAATATCTTATTTGATAATGTTTGGTTCTCTTATCAAAGAGGCCATCCCATTATTAAAGGGATTACCTTATCCATGGATGCTGGCCAAATGGTAGGTTTGGTTGGCCACACCGGTTCTGGGAAATCAACCTTAACGAATTTACTGTTAAGATTCTACGACTTCAAAGAAGGCGATATGGGTAAGATTTATGTAGATGGTGTTGATATTACCACCTATCCAAAACGAACATTCCGTTCCCATATTGGTATCATTATTCAAGATCCAGTGATGTTTAAAGGCACGATTGCAGACAACATTCGCTTTGGTATTAGTTCTGTTACTGATGCGGAAGCGGAAGCAATTCTACGCGATATTGGTGGAGGATCCTTATTAGATAAACTTGAAAAAGGGATTCACCAAGACGTTTCTCGAGGGGGAACCAATTTAAGTGTTGGTGAAAAACAACTCATCTCCTTTGCACGCGCGATTGTTCATAATCCCGCCATTCTCATCATGGATGAGGCGACTGCAAACATCGATACAGAAACCGAACAGCTCATCCAAAAAGCATTAGAAAAAGCAAGAAAGGGTCGAACCTTAATTGTCATCGCCCACCGTTTATCCACGATTAAAAACGCCGATAAGATTGTGGTTTTAGAAAACGGATTGAAAGTCGAAGAAGGTTCTCACAAGCAGTTGATTGCCAATAACGCAACCTATGCAAATATTTATCGTTCGCAAATTAAAACAAGAATTGAATAACGTGTTTTTGATTTATTCGACGACTTTTATAATCGAGTAACCTAAGGTTTCTTGATAGGCTTTTTTCATCATCTTCATTAATACAACCTTATTTACATCCGATAATCGCTTGATATATAAACAACTTTTTCCTGCGGTGTGCTTGCCTAGTTGTTGTCGTTCTGGATAATTTTCTAAGGTAAAAGACAAATATAATGTCAATGCTTGTTTACGACTCGCAAATGCTAAGATCGGCATATAACCGTCGTTGCCGGTTGGATAGCGATAATAAAGTTTTCCAAATCCAACAATCGAACCCCAAAGTTTTGGTTTTCGCTTGGTAATGGATTCCATTTGAGAAACAATCCAAGCAACATCTTCCCTTCTTTCAGAGGGTAGTTCTGTTAGGTAAGTTGAAATGGAATCGTTTGTGATATCGAAGGGCATGCTTTAACTATATCAATCCTTAAGATTTTTGTAAAAAAGGAATCCCATAAATAACATATAATAAGGTTATGAAATCAAGTGTAAGTCATGGTGAAAAGCTTCGTTTACTTCGGGTGAAGCACAACATAAGTCAAGCCACATTAGCTGATGCGATTTTTGTTAAGAACACCACGATTAGTAATTGGGAAAATGGTTCCCGTCAAATTCATCTTCATCACTTAGAAGAAATTTGTCGCTACTTTAAGGTGTCTCTTGAATATTTCACTGAGACTTCCGCTCCGGAAAAACAAAACCTTGGAAAACAAAACTCTCGTAAACAATTAATGGTTCTTACCATTACTGCATCCATGGTGGTGACATCAGCGATTCTTATCCTATCCACTCGCAGTAATTTAAATAACGAAGCTTGCTATGGAGAAACCACTTGTTATGTGATCAACGATCCTTCCATTGTTTCTGAACTTCAATCTCGAAGTATCAGTGGCGGACTCATGACGAATGTTGAAATGGAAAAATTAGCTGAATTTATGCTTACCTATCAAGAAGTTCTTCCTGAAGATTACCCTGCCGCTTATTTAAGGGCGGGATGGGCAGCACACATCAATAGTAATATTACCTATCATGCAAATGGTCAGAGTGTTGATGGTGCAAACGTCTTTGAATCCTTTGTAACCTTTGAACCAGACGTTTGGTGGAACACGTTTACCAACCTTCAACTATTAAACCAAGACATGCTTCAAGTGTTTCAAGTTGAAGCGTTTGATGCAAAAATTGTTATTTTTAAAACCGGAACCAACACGTTTGACTATGAGGTTTGGACAGAAACGATTGATGTATTTAAAGTGGACTTATCCTTAGAACGCTTGTACTTGAATCAAACCTTGATGAGCATACCCGCAAGCTTACCACCCACGATCTTAAATGATTATTTTGCTTTCTTGGGAACGTCAAGAACTTGGGTTGATCTAAACGGAGATTTATTTGGCTTTATGCCACAAGATAATGGTGTCTACTTTGCTTATCAATACGCATATAAAGCAACGGAGACCTATAACTACAAAGCGCATCGTTATTATTTCTTCGATACGGTTGAAGACAAAACTTATCACCTAGAACTCCACACTAATCTATCAGAAGGTGGTTTCTTTAGTCTGTATGAATTGTCTCAAGATATCAAAGATACAAGCCGCATCACCATCACCAGTTCGCGTGTCAATTTAAATGAAGTGGTGAGTTTCCAAGACTTGGAAATCATCTTTACGGATGCCGATGTTTATGAATCCGATGTTTGGACAACGGGTGGCGCAGATACCATGGCGGCTTTTTTTGAAGCGCATCGCGGTCGGTTCATATATCCAGATATTCCAATTGATTATTCCGACGAGTTGCTAAATAATCCATTTAACTGACAAGCGCTTGATAAGATGACGTTTTCACCCTGGTGATTAAATCTCCATCGACATGTGGATTTGCAGCGGCCTGCTACCCAAGGCTTCGAAGTATGGGGCAATGGTGTTTTCAAAAAAGGAAATATCGTTGACCATCTCACCACCGATATCCTTAAGATCGATGTTGTTGTTTTGAAGAATAAATGCAGGAAACATATCGTAGGTGCCATCAAAATTGTTCAATAATTCAAAACGAAATTCTTGAAGGTTGTCCAAGCGATGTCGCTGTTGAATAATGACACCAAGTTCGAATCCATCAACGAAACTCCATGACACACCTATATATAAGACATAAGTGGATTTTTCTATTGTGTTATAAAAAGCAATGCTGCCCAAGGTGTGATTCACCACTTGGTTGCTTTCTAATATGGTATCTTCTTTAAGATTTTCAAACAACGTAAACGTGGATAATACTTGAAATTCACCTGTTTGGTTATCTACTTCGCCATTAAGAAAACGTTGATAGGTTTGTAAAGGAGGAATAAATTTGAAGTCGTTCCAATAAAAAGCATTCATCGACAAATCTATCGTCAACACAAAGGATTGATTTGCATATACTTCATATTTAAATCGCCCGGGACCGATTTTATAAAGGATATATTTAACTTGTTGATGAAGAAAGTACTGGAGGTTGTCTACGTTGATGGATGCTAAATCAAACACGTGATTGGGAATGCCACTGGGATCATCATGATATAGCATGCGTTGCACATAATACTGCTCTGGTTCTGGATAGCCTAATGTATTTAGCATGGCAATGAGTGCACCGTTGACCGCAGTGTTTTCATCCAATCGATATTGTTCAAGGTGTTCATAAACGAGATCAAGTTCAACATTGGTCATCAACCCACCATAAATATTCCTTGATTCTAACTCGGAAGAAATCGAAGGATCATCAATTACAAAACAATTTGATTCACCATAACACGCTTGATTGGTGATGCCTGGGTATCCGCCGAGAAAGACCACACCCACACTCACAGATAAAGCCACCATTGAGCTTGTGGCAATAATCGCTTTCCAAGGTATCTTTTTGATGACCACTTTTTCAGTGAGGTGCTCATCAGTAAAATAATCAAGCGGAACTCCAAAATAAACACTTATGAGCTTAAGGTTACTAAGTTGGATTTGTCTACTTCCATTTTCCCAATTACTAATCGTGGTGTTTTTTACAAAAATAGCGTTAGCGAGTGTTTCTTGACTGATCTTGCGTTGAACCCTTAATTGCCGGAGTCTTTCCCCAGCTTCAATTTTTGTTTTCATATAATTATTTTAAACTAAAATTTTGTTATTTTAGACTCGTTTTAATCAAAACGTAATGCTCATGATTAAAAATTTAATTCAAGGGTTTCCGTTGTTTCAGGGGTTGATTTTACTCAAATGTTATTTCATAATTCTTCTTAACAAAAGGAATTCATCACATGTCATTTCAAGGTTATCTCAATACCATTCAAGCTTTAACTAAGGAAACCC
>CAZOHK010000084.1:0-4090 GCA_964579925.1 uncultured Staphylococcus sp.
GTTGAAAACCTTCTGCATTGAGCGCGTTTCTTAATCCGTGAATCAACCAAGGATTGACGCCATGTGGATCGCCATTTGCCAATGGATTTTTGACAAAGTATTGATCGATTAGACTTTGAGACGTATCAACCCGCACCGCTTTTAAACGGTCTTTAAATCGGCGTGCAACCTTTAAACTATCGCTGACAACATCATTGTTGTAATCCACCAATGCGGTGATTTTTTCTTGAGGAAATTGTTGACCATAGTAATCACATGCTTTGACAATATCGCCTTGACACATTTGGATGAGGGCGTGGGGCATGGTTCCCATTCCTTTACCACCCCACCATGATGCTTGTGCATCTGTACTGACTTTATCAATGCCCATGATATAGGATGCATAACCATCTCCACTTTGTGTATGGTAATCATCTTGGCGATCTGCCATTGAAAAAACCGGTTTTCCATTTGCAGCAAGTAGCACATCTTTTGTGTTAGTAGCAACGGATGACCTTCGCGATAAAATGCCATCAATGGTAGATTCTAAAAAACCAAAATCCTCATAAGCGCCAGTAATCCGTAAGACCGGCTCCTTGGATTGAACGATATCACCATCATGTAAAGCTTCAATGATTAGTTGCTTTGGATTAGCTGCAAAGGTGTGAATTAATGCAATTGATTCATCAATCCCGCAAACCACTAAATTTGGTTGCCATTGAAAAAACTGCATGGTTACAATTTGTCTAGGCATGAAGCGCTCAATAATGGCGCGAGTCTTCAAAAAATAATTGGCGGTATAAAAACCTTGGCGAATGGTTTCAGGAAATTGAAACGTTCGATTGGTTAAGCGTGCGAGTTGCCCTTGTTTCTTTAATTGAATTTCAGGTACCATAAAAATCCTTTCCAATTGATAAAGCATGGTCCAATAAATAAACCCCGACTTGCGTTTCTGGCATAATTCCCAATGTTTTTTGTGAACAAAACATGCCTTGAGATATTACTTTCATCATCATGCCTTCTTGAATCAATTGACCATCATTAAGCATCGCTCCTGGCAACGCCACTACGACGCGGTTCAGCGGTTTTACTTTTGAGGAATTGGTGACAACTTGAATGATTTTATGACCAAGTTGAACTTGGCAAACAAACAAGGATTCTGCGTCAGGATGAATTTCGACTTTGATAATTTCTCCAACCTTAAAACCTGATTCAAACAAAGGCAAACGATATGAAATTTGATGAACCTTAAACAAATCATTGAGGGTTTGAACAGCGGTTAAAGATAATGAACGTTGTATTCCTTGGCGTAATTCCGGTAACCATTGACGAGGTTCGTCAATGTTAACGCCAATTAATGTGTCTTGATGATAAATTAGAACCACTTTCCCAAACCGTTGATGGGAAGTTGCAGGCAAAAGCGGTTGAATATAAATGGCCAATAAATCTCCAATGGAATGTGGTTGATAAACAAGATTAACCATGATGATCGTCCTTGGCAAGTTGATCGATTGTATTTGTGTTTAAATGTTTTAGCATCATCAATAAGGTTTCTTTACTTGCATGAAAATCTTGAGTGTCTAGAATTGTCGTAGGAGCATGAATGCTTCGGGCAACAATGCAATGGGTTAAGGTCATAATCCCAGAAAGGTTTTTATGTACTGCACCTGCATCAGTGCCACCTGGAGATGAGTAATATTGATAAGGAACTTTCGCTTCTATGGCCATCTTTTCTTGCCATGCAAGCAAGGATGGTCGTGCAATCATAGAAGCATCAATATAACGGATGAGTAAACCTCCACCTAGTTGACCTTGTTCTTTGGTATCTCCACTTGAATCTCTTGCAGGTGAACAGTCAAGGATGATTGCCAAATCTGGGGCAATCATGGTTGAACTTGTGGTGGCACCACGAAGACCCACTTCTTCTTGAACCGAAGCACCGATGATTAAGTCGAATGGTAATGGTTGATTTTTTAAATGATTAAGCAAAGTTAATCCCATGACCAAACTATATCGATTATCAAAAGCCTTACCAAGAAGCCGCTTGCCTCCTTGTAAAACTGTAAATGGGGAAACATACGTCACCATATCTCCTGGGCGAACCCCAAGTTTGGTGGCATCATCCTTTGACGTAAAACCAAAATCGACGTACACACTTTCAACCGTCGGTATGCCTTGTTGAACATCCTTTAATAGATGCGGTGGGGTTGTATCCACCACACCTAAGAAAACTTTTCCTTCTCTGGTTGTTAAATGCATCCGCTGAGCAGTTAAGGTGAGGGGATTGATTCCACCAATCGGAACGAGCTGGACCATCCCATTGGGTTGCAGATGGCTGACCATAAAACCAACCTCATCCATATGGCCTAAAATAAGGACTTTTTTCGCATGAGGCGTTTGACTTTTCTTCACCGCAAACACGCTACCTAAATGGTCAGTTATCGTTTCATAACCAAGCGATTGGTAAGCATTCAACAAATAAGATGCAACTTGGTTTTCTTGACCAGAGGTTGCATTGAGTTCAGTCAGCATCTTGAACCATTTCAATTCTTCACTTGTGATCATGGTGACTCCTTAATCGCGATAAGGCGATAGATGGGTTGTTGACCCTCTCGGAAAAAACGTTCGTATTCTGTCATCACATCAGTTTCTTCAACTTGCAAATAAGGACGTTGAATTCGCCTTATATTATAAGACATTTTGATAAGATTACCTAAAGAAAATTCGAATAATTCAAGATTATCCGTCTTGAGAATAATTTCGCCTTTTGCTTTTAAAATCCGATTGATTTTTTCCAAATTACCTAAGGCAGTTAACCGTCTTTTATGGTGCCTTAATTTAGGCCATGGATCAGAAAAGTTTAAGTATATTTGGTCAAAAAAAGCATCTGGCATGCCATAAGAGGCTTTTGCAAAGTCTCCAAGAATTAACTTCACATTGGTTTGCTTCTGCGTCAATAACTTTTTTAATGCAAAGGCCAAAACCGTCGTCACCCGTTCGATACCATAGAAGAAGGTATGAGATTGTTGAACCATTTTGCCAACAATAAAATCACCCTTTCCAGTTCCGATTTCTAATGCATAATGTTGATAATGAGGTTGCTGATTAATCGTCTGCGTATCAAGTTGAACGAGTTGTGGATTTTCCGCGATGAGTGGCTTTGCCCACGGCTTACTTTTTAACCGCATGCAAATGACCTAATTCAAGAATCGCCCGAGCATAAATTGCCATGGAATTGGTGTAGTCCTCGAGATCGATTTTTTCATCATTTTCATGAATATAATCTTCTTTGTTGGGAAACTTACTTCCAAATGCAACCGTGTTTTTTGCTTCTTTTGCATAGGTACCTCCGCCGATGGTAATCATCGGAGTGATTTTGTCTCCAGATTCATCTTGGTAAGCTTTAAGAAGGGTTTGAATCATTGGCGTAGTTGGATCAAACACTAGCATGGGAGAAGTCGATAGAGTCCTAAATTGTAGCGGAGGTGGGGTTTGCTTCATCATCTTCTTTTCGATATTCAAGTAGTTAACCGATTCAGGATATCGATAATTTGCAATCAAAGAAAAGTGATGACCATCATATTGAATTAAACCAATATTGTTGGTCGTGTCATGGAGCAATGGAGCACTTGCATCAATCCCTAAATTTTTGCCCGTAAAATCTTCGTATTGTTTAGCTAGGGTCGTTAATGGTTCTTGAGGAAATGCTTTGGCAAGAAAACTTAGTAATGCCGTTCCTGCATTTTTGCCTAACTGTGGTAAAGAACCATGGGCAGCTTTTCCTTTAAATGTAATCGTCGTTTTTGAACCATTAACTTGGTAATCATAAGGAAAACCAAATTGGGTTAATGCGCGTTCTAAAGAAAATAATGAATCGACAACTGCAACTGCTTTATCAATCACGGAATTGGCAACGATGCCAGCCTTGATAGAGTGAATGCCTTTTAAATGGACATGGCCAAAGATTTCAAAATTGCTAATCCCTTTTTCTCCGTAAATTAAAGGAAAATTTCCGTCCGGTGTGAAACCTGCAACTGCATAAGGTTTCTTTAACTGATGAAAATAATATTTGAGACAACCGCTTCCTTTTTCTTCATTACCGCCGATGACC
>CAZOHK010000085.1:0-4071 GCA_964579925.1 uncultured Staphylococcus sp.
CCTCCTCTTCTTTAGTTTAAACCTTAGCTTCAAAAGTGGCGTGGTTTAGACCAAAAAAAATAAAAAGAGAGAGTAAACATCATAAAAAAACCCAAGCTAAGCTTGGGTTTTTAACTACTTTTATCAGATACGGTTATTCTTGAATAAAGACAAATGGATTGTTGGTACCGATTGGATTATTCATCGAAGAGACTTCAAGGAAGATCTTTTGGTTGTCTTCTACAGGCATAACTTGAGTAATTGAAGATGTATAGGTTAAACCTGTTAAGAACGCAAGACCTCTAGCATCACCGATAAACGTGCCATTATCTAAAACATACACATACATCGTGTTGCCATCGCCAACGGGAACATCCACAACGCTGAAGCTTACATCATATGAGACCGCAAGTTCTTCCACGATCAAGATAGACTCATCATCCATAAAACCCACTAAACCAGCAGTGTTAGCGAGAGTAATTTCATAATCATGGACGGAAGAGTTAAGATTTTCTAAAGACATGTCAATGGATAAATCAGCTTGGCCTGCAACAACGGTTAATTGACCACTTTCTAATTCTCCGATTAAACCACCAACATCATTAATATAAAAATTGGCGTTTGGATTTGAAACTGTTTCTGGAGTAAAGTCTTCTGCTTGCAGGTTGACCGCAACTTGGGTCATCACATTCAAGCCTAGAATACTGCTATCTTCAGAATAACCGATTAAGCCACCAATTTGATCAAAGTCAGCAGTAAAACTTTCAATTTTACTTGATAAAATTTCAATAAAATTAACTTCCATGATTACCGAAGAGTTTGAAATACGAACATCATTATCATAACTCACGTAACCAATCATGCCACCTAAACTATCTAATTCGTAGTACCGTGATTCAACGTTTTCCAATGTTCCCATGTTCACTTCAAAGGTCACATTGACATCGGTATCTTTAATCATAATTTGACTTGTAAATTGAACATCATCGTCTCTTTCTTCAACATAGCCAATTAAACCACCATAGTTAGAACCATACTGACCATTATCACCAACAATTTCTTTTAGAGTAATCGTTGAATTCACTTCCACGTTATCAAATAGCCACTTATGGTTATTACCGTTGAGACGACCAATCATGCCACCAATACTTTCATCACCGTTTAGGTTTGCATTATTCACTGAATTTGCAATGCGAATGGTTGAACCTTCTTTTGCATAACCTATGAAACCACCAATATCGTGATCACCTTCGATTGTACCGTTGACTTGGATATCGTCCATGATTAATAAGCCATCCCGACCAAAGAAACCAAAGACACCACCGTTGTTATAACCATTATAGAAATTAAGTTGAGTTAACTCAGCTTGAACCGTGACATCTTGTAAAATAACTTTGTTTACACCGGCAACGTTACCAATAAAGCCAGCGGAGTGAGAATCAACCTTACCTGATAAAGATGAAGTGACCAAATATGCAAGAATGCTTCCATTACTTTGATGATTTCCACCCGTGCCACCCACGCGATCTGCGTCGGGGTCGGTGCCATCGGTAATGCCACTAATCGTTAAAGCACTACTGACTTCATAGATCTCAATATCATAACCACCATCAACCCAACCATATAAACCACCCGAACCATAAATGGATGAATCCGATTGGAATTGAGTGGATGACACTTGCGTACGTATAATCTCAAGATCGGAATCAACTTCACCAATTAAACCACCAGTTTCAAGCATTTGACTTGATGCCTTAAAGGTTAAGTTTTCAGCATAAACTTGATCAATCATAACTTTGCTATCATCATTTTCACTCGTACTACCCGCTAAAGCTCCGGAATATTGTAGCGAACCTGGTGTGGTATAAGTAAAGTTGTTGAGTCTGAGGTTTTGAACTGTTGCACCTTGCAACTCATTAAAAATACCAGCATAGGTAATGGAGTTACCACCACTATCTGTGGTGTTAATGTTGTAATTACTTATCGTGTAAGTTGCTCCATCGAAGATGCCAGAAAATGTATTGGTGACAACGTTATAAGTATTATTAACGATGTCAGGTGTAAAGGTGGTTAAATCAATATTGGAGGTCAAGACATATTTACCTGCCAAGCTTTCTGGAGAGTCGTCAATCGCTTGTAAATCGGCAATGGATGAAACGCCTACATACCCTTCATTGGCAATTAAGTTAGCCGCATAGGTTGCAGCATTATCCACACTGATACGACTACGATAATCAAATCGTAAAGTTGGTTCGGTATTGAATACCCAGTTGGAATAAAGGTTACTACCACCGCCTGTATTAATGGTAGAACCACCGCCACCTGAGATTTCTAAATCAAGAATTTGCCATTCATTATCGCCAATATAACGCCATTGTAAGACGTTACCTTCGACTTGGAATTCAACTTCACGTCCGTTGGCACCGGTTTCACCCGTAGAACCTTGTGGCCCTTGTGGTCCCGTTTGACCGGTAGGTCCTTGTGCTCCTAAACTACCACCAACGGTGGATACTAATAAACTTAATAATAAGTTCGCACCTGTTACTAAACCTAAGACTCCGAATTGCTTGCCTGTAAACATAATGTATATTTCCTCCTTTTATGTTTATTTTCTTAACATGTCTTGACGTTTGCCATCGCTATCGATTAGTTTCTTTTCTAATCGTGTTAAGCGTTTTTCAAACGTGGCATCTGGCGTATCGATCAACCCTCGCTCATATGCTTCTCTAGCGACAACCACTGCTTCAACATAGATACCTAGCTCTTCGAGTAAGGTTGCTAACCTTTGATAAGAATAGACGTATTTATCTCTTGGATTGAGTACATCTCGATTTAAGGCAACGTTGCGTCTAAGGATTTTGAGTAGGTATTCTACTGGGGGTTGATTACTCAATGCTTCCGCTGTTCTCGTTGATGCTTCGATAATTTTTAACTTCGCTTCTTCGTCCGAGGTAAGCTTCACAACGGTCTGGGTTAGGTTTGATAATAATTGCGCACTAAGAACTTTAGCGAAGCGATGAATGTATCTGAATAAATTTCGGTAGAATGCTTCGTTTGTGGTTTGTGGCACATACACGAGTTCGGGAACTTTCACGAGGCGATTATCAGCGACGAACGTTTGATTAAACTCTTCTTTCAAAGGTGCATCGTAGTTTTCAATCGGATCTTTGCGGATTTTTAGTGGCGCTTTGAAGATTTCATTCGTAACGAGGGCTTGGTCAATTTGTAGATCTAATTCAATCGGTTTGGTTACGACTTTA
The DNA here is from genome assembly GCA_964579925.1 of uncultured Staphylococcus sp. Lineage (GTDB taxonomy): Bacteria > Bacillota_I > Bacilli_A > RFN20 > CAG-826 > UBA970. The sequence continues at coordinate 3,240 of CAZOHK010000085.1, forward strand.
CTTAAATCAACTTTAGGTTTTGCTACTTTGGGAACACTGACTTTCTTTTCTGGAATCGGCGCGGGTGTTGGTTTGGGAGTTTCCTGTTCTATTTTCTTAACTGGTTTTTTTGACTCTGGTTTTACTTTAGCGACTGGTTTTTCGACTGGAAGGTCTTTGGCACGTTTTGGTTTTGTACCACCAGGCCCGCGAGGTTTTTTATCACGGGTTAAGAAATACAAAATCGCAAGGATGAACCAAGTCGTAATGAGAATCGCAGCAAAAATAACCCAACGAATCGAGGTATCTGCTTCTTCAATCACGGTAAATGTGATCGATACTTCGTTACCTGCTGCATCCGTAATGATTAAGGAATACGTACCTGGAAGGCTCACACGATAACCTGATTCAACAGGCTGGCCATCTAATAAGGCTGTACCTTCATTAAAGATGATATCGACACCACCGGCATAGGTATCACCATCGGTAAGGGTAAATACAACAGGTGGTAAATTGTCTTTAAAGATCGCGATCAAACTCACATCTTCATCTGGCATCGTGAAGGTGTTTAAATCGATGACGGTTTCACCATCAATCGACCAACCCAAGAAATCAAATTGGTACTTGGTTGGTGTTGGTAAGATGGAGGTTAGACTTGATCCATAGGCAACATCCATATCGAATTGTTGATCTTCAATTGTCCAATTCAATTGGTGAACATTCACATTCCACTTTGCATAAAGGATCACGTTGTTTGGTGGCATTTTTGTTGAAGTAAAACGTTGTGTTAAAGCTTCGTCAGTAAACCAACCAGCAAACGTATGTCCTACCTTAGTAGGTGCAGCAGGTAAGT
>CAZOHK010000086.1:0-3995 GCA_964579925.1 uncultured Staphylococcus sp.
TGGAAAAATTCACCAATTTCTTGACCCATGTGTTTATACATTTTTAAGGCAGCATTCACTAAGTAATTTTTGTCACCTTTTGGTGTGGCGTTACCGTCTTTAAATTGAATAGCCAAATCATAGAATTTTGGCGCGGGAACATCAATGCGTTTGATTTGTTGTCTGGTTAACTTATTGGATAGTGGCACGACTGATTCTAAAATTTGATCACGGTATGCTTTCACATCTTTTGGACCGTAGTCGGTTCTACCCATACGGTCATAGGCCATTTGTGTAAATGAACTGTAACCAAGTTTTTTTGCCATGCCATGACGTAGGTTAACAAGTTTTGTATAAATCTGTGCAAGTGCTTGTTCTTTTTCACTCATCCAATTTTCGACTTCTTTACTAGCACGCTTACGAATATCTCGGTCTTTACTGACAGAGAACTTGCCCATTTGAGAAAGGTTATAAACGCCACCATCAAATGGAATTTGAGCACTCGCCATTAAAGCATCATATTCTGTTGAGAGTTTATTTTCTTCTTGAAGATCTTGAAGAATTTTTACATCAAACGTTTTTGCAGCTAATTCAAGTTTCTTAAATAAAAATGATCCAACGAGTTTTTCCAATTCAACTCGATGTTTACTTGCCAAAACTGCCTTTGAATAACGGTTGCCTAAACCTTGAACCATCGGTCCGACTTCATTAACCAAATCATTGGCTTGTTTATAGGTTTCGTCTCTTGTATCGATCGAATGGCGTGTCGTAATGATGGTGAAGTCGGTTTGAACTTCATCCATAAACTTACCTATTTTATTCATTAAACGTCGTTGAACTAAAGCATTTGGAGCAGATTCGAATTCACTTAACATGACATTAAATTTCTTTTCAATTTTTTGAAATTTAGGTAATGCTAGTGGATATTCGCTAAATTTTAAAACTTTTTCCATTTTGGGCCTCCATGGATGTATTTACTTAATAATAAGACTTTTCTCTGTCATTTCAACTGGTTTATCTAAACCTAACAAATCTAAGATTGTTGGGGCTAGATTACCCAATTTCCCACCTTTTGCCATTAATTTGATACCAGGGATGTTGATACAGACGGGAACTAAGTTGGTAGTGTGCGCAGTGTGAGGCTTACCATCAGCCGTTAAAATTTGGTCGGCATTACCATGGTCAGCAGTCACAATTAACTTCGCGCCATTTTTCCTGGACCAATCAATAATTGTCCCAACACATTCATCGACAACTTCAACGGACTTCACGACCGCTTTTTCAACTGCAGTATGGCCAACCATATCGCAATTTGCAAAATTGACAATTGCAACATCTAAATCGCCTTTATTAAGTTCCTTGATCAAATCATCCCGAACTTGATAAGCACTCATTTCTGGTTGAAGGTCATAGGTGGCAACTTTAGGAGAGTTAATCAAAACGCGGCGAGAACCTTTTAATTCTGGTTTTTCTACCCCATCATAGTTAATGGTTCCATCGAAAAAGAAAGTAACATGTGGATACTTTTCTGTTTCAGCGATTCTGAGTTGGGTTTTATTGTGTTTTGCCAACCATGGACCTAACGTATTATCTAAGGTTGGAAGTTTAAACGCAATTTCACCTTTTACAGAATCTGCATATTTCATCGTTTGAACAAGATAAATATCTTTTAACTGGGTTTGTGGTTTGTATGCAATCCAAGAAGGTTTACCGTCTTTTAAAGGAGGGTTGGCATAGAAACTTGGATTGGTTAATAAGGTGCAAAATTGAATTGCCCGATCGGGTCGAAAGTTCATAAAAATGACCGCATCACCATGTTCTATTTTACCGTTCACGCCTTCTGCAAAATGGGGAATTAAAAATTCATCACTTGGGTCTTTTCCTTCTTTTGGAAGGTTGGCGTATTGCTCTTTAAAATATTGACGATAATCCTTAAAACTAGGTCCTTTTTGATCAACCATTACATCATAAGCCTTCGCAACCCTTGCTAGATTTTTATCACGATCCATCGCATAGTATCGACCACCAATGGTGGCAAGTTGACCTGTTTTTTCTGTTGCCATGGTTTCAAGTAAAGCCTTAATATAGGTTTCACCTAATTGAGGGGCAACGTCACGACCATCCATGAAAGCATGGAAATAAACTTTTTGCACTTGTTGTTGATGGGCGAGACGAATTATTGCTTGAAGGTGTTCTAAATGAGAGTGAACCCCACCATCCGATACTAAGCCAATAATGTGGAGTTTTTTTCCTTTGGTTTTTGCCCATTGCATTGCCTTTATATAGGTTTGATTCTGATAAAAACTACCATCCAAAATGGCTTGATCAATTAGTGTGAGCGATTGATAAACGATTCTACCTGCACCGATATTAAGGTGACCTACTTCGGAGTTTCCCATTTGCCCTTTGGGTAGACCAACCATCAGTCCTGATGCTTCAATTTCGGTATAGGGGAAGGTTGAGAAGTAACGGTCAAGATTAGGTTTTTTGGCCTTAGCAATCGCATTACCGTAGGTTTCTTTTCGAATCCCGTAACCGTCCATGATAATAAGAATGACTGGTTTTTTCATAATTTTCCTCAATTTCTATATGCTAAGAAATCAATTCTTTTGATTGATATCTTAATAACATTGAAATCCAACGATATAAAATGAATAAATGCCACCAATTATAGTTCGTGACGGAGGCATTATAAATTGCGACTTGCTTTCGAAACAATTCGTCAACTTCAGCTAATGACTTCTTTAATGAGACATATTCTGGATTAATCGATAGCGCTTGATTTTGTTCTCCATAATAAAACAAAGCTTGGGCAGTTTGAATCAAAAAACTTTTTACGATAGTACGTTCAGTGTCTTTAATGTTTTGTAAGGTATCTTCGAATCGAGGTCTTTTCGAAAGAATAAACTCTTGTGGTACATCAATGTGATGCTTAACAAATAATTTCCCGATCATTCTCAACAAATCGTATTTCTGAGCAGTTAAAACGTCAATCGCATCTTTTCGTTTGGTAAGTTGGCGATAAAAACTTCTCATTTGAAAACCATAAAAAATCCCGAGAATTAAATAAATTCCAATGATAATCACAACAATCAAGAAAATTAGATTAATTGGTTCCATAAATACATCAAAATTATAACATAATTGGAAATTTGTAAATTCAAATCCAAGCAAAATCCACATTGATGATTTTTGCATCAATCACTCAAAATCTTACTTATAAATTGAGTCTTTGTTCCATTTTAATGGGTATTTATGATAAAATATGAACATGAAAAAACCAATCGTTGGGATTGTTTATGATTTTGACCGCACCTTAGCAGTGGAGGATTTACAAAATTTTAGTTTTATTCCTTCATTAGGTATGAAACCAGAAGAGTTTTGGGAAAAAACCAATCAAAATTCAATGAAATTTGGGATGGAAAAAATCCTGTCATATATGTACATGATGATTGAAGAAAGTAAAAAGTTAGGAATCAAGCTTACAAAAGAGTATCTATATTCTCTTGGTAAAAGTGTTCGTTTTTTTCCTGGTCTAGAAACGTGGTTTAAAAGGATTAATCAATTTGGCGAAAGCCAAGGCGTGATGGTCGAGCATTACATCATTACCTCGGGAACTAAAGAAATTATTGAAGGTACAAAAATCGCAAAAGAATTTACAAAGATTTTTGGATGTGAATTCTTGTTTTCAGAACAAACAAAAGAAGCCATTTGGCCAAAAATTGCAATCAATTACACGATGAAAACACAATATTTTTTTAGAATTGCCAAAGGCATCTTGAATCAATCTGAAGATGATAAAGTTAATGAAAGAACCAAAGAAAAGAGAATTAAATATCGTAATTTAATTTATATCGGTGATGGTTTAACTGATGTACCAGCGATGCTAATGGCAAAAGAACATGGTGGCAAATCGATTGCGGTGTATTCAAAGGGTCATCTCGAAAAAGCTAAGCTACTGATCCAAGATGAACGTGTCATTTTTGTCTGTGAGGCAGATTATGCGCAAAATTCAT
>CAZOHK010000087.1:0-3750 GCA_964579925.1 uncultured Staphylococcus sp.
ATGCTGGTTTTCAAGCTGGCTTAAGAAACGTGAAGGCGTTAGTCCTAGATGCCCTTCCTTTACAAGGGGGTTTGTTATCAGCCTTTTATCCCGATAAACCGATTTATGATGTCCCTGGTTTCCCTTCGGTTCGGGCTGATCATTTTGTTGAACAATTAACCAAACAATGGCAACCCTACGTTGCCCAAGTACCCTTAGTGCTTAAAGAAAAAATTGTCAATTTATCACCGATGAAAGATGGTTATGAATTAACGAGTGAATCCAAGGCGCTTTATCAAAGTCGATTTGTCATGATTGCAACTGGTTCAGGGATGTTATCTCCTCGCCAAATTCAAATTGACGATCCTCGGTTAATCCCGCATGTTCACTATGCCATTCCTCAATTAGCGATGTTTAAAGGCAAACGTGTGGCGATCCTGGGTGGTGGGGATTCTGCTTTTGATTGGGCGAATACCTTATTGCCAATTGCCGCTTCGGTCACCGTGGTTCATCGCCGATTAAATTTCCGGGCTTTTCAAACCTCGGTGGATAGGTTCCAAAAATCAGGTAACTTACTTGCTCCTTATGAATTATGCAAATTAGAAAAAACAAAAGATGACGTCCAATTAACCTTAACGCAAACTGAAACCAAAGAGGCTACCCCGTTGAATGTGGATGAAGTGGTTGTATGTTATGGATTTATCGCCTCTCCAAGTACGTATCAACATTGGGGCTTAACCACCAGTCAGGAAGGGATTCTCGTCAATACCACCTTTGAAACCAATCTTCCAAATGTTTTTGCTGTCGGCAATGCTTGCACTTATCCAAGTAAATCCAAAAACATCGCGACTGGATTTGGCGAAGTTGCCTCCGTCATGGAAACGATTAACCTCCGTTTATTCCCTGGTAAAAAAGTGATCTATTCTTCGTTCTTAAAATAAAAAAACCCGATCATCGCGATCGGGTTTTAAATTCGCTTATCTATTTCTTTTTCTTTTGGTCGTCTTTGTCGTTACGATCTTTTTTGCCAATCAAGAACAGGAACCACTTTTTCAACTTCCCACCAAGGATGACAAACCATTGGCCTAGTTCGGTGATCGTTTTCTTTTGAATAGCAAACCAATAAATCGAACCACCACCAATGGCAGTTGCAGATACACCGAGAATGATGGGTGCTGCACCTAAAGGTCTTGGATTGATTGGATTTTGTGAATCACCACTATTGGGTTGTGAAGTTGGAATCGACGAACCACCGGTTTGCGAAGAGGAAGAGGAACCACCAGTGCTAATCCATTTCACATAAATCGTCATATCTTCATCCGCGTAGACTAAATCAAAAGCGGGTAAAGGATTGGTTAATGCTTCATCGGTGAAATAACCGCCCCACGTGAAATTAGGAACGGTGAGTAGGCTGGACATACTATTGAATGGATTCGGTAACATGTTGTTATAGTAGACACGATAATTTTTTGGCCAGTAGAATGCACCTAAATCTGGACCACCAAGACTATCAAGTGTGTAAGTTACTTTTCCTGGATTGATGACTACACCTAGGTGAAATGGAAGGTTGCTTCCATCATTGGGATAACCAAGCGTATAACGATGACCATAACCAATCGCTCTTCCGGTATTCGTGATTAATACCGAGGCTGTATTTTGGTTTGGATTATTGGCTTTAAATCCATACACATAGGTTTCACCTTCTTCTAATTGTAAGGAAACATTGGTTGTGACATCGGTCAAAGGAAGATTGCTGGAGTTGGCATTGCCAATACCACTTTTACCCTCGACGTTGCTACCCCATGCAAAGACACGGCCTGCTTCAGAAATTAAAAATCCATAGGTCATGTAAACAATCTTGTCCCCTTCATTTAATCCTGGAACGCTTAATTCAGTGAACGTTGCTAAGGTGTCGCTTGGATTATCAAAACCTAAATTATTAGATTGGTTACTGCCAATCGCAAAGACACGACCATCATTTGATAACACCATCATACCGTTTCCAATGGTTTCAACGTCGACTAAATAATCACCTGGGCTTAATAAGTTTTGATCAAACACGGAGGTAGGAACTAAATTTGAAGAGAAATAATTTCCCCAGCCATATAAGACACCGGATTCGGTTAATGCTGCACCAAGACTAATCGTCACGATTGGGTCAGTGGCGCGATCGTAATCAACCACAAAATCCGTGATTTCAAGTGGGGTTAAAACATTTGTAGAATTTCTTAGGGCTGTATTATCACCTAAAATAAATAAAGATCCATAACCAAATAATCTGCCATCGTCTGACAATGCAAAAGTATGCATTGCTGTGTGGGCAATTTTAATGATTTTTGCTTCCCCAAGATCTGGGAAAAATTCCGTCACGTCTTCTAACTTTCCATCCGCGTCAAATGAGGTCGTATTATTTCCTAATTGTCCGTTGCTATTGTATCCACCTGCAAGCACCTTACCAGATTCGGTAATCACAAAACGTGAATTTTGAGAAAGCTCAATGTCCAAAACAGTTTCATCGTCCAATAAGGGAACATAGTCATGAAGATTATGGAGATAATTTCCATATTTTGTATCGCTCGTAAAAGGGCGTGAAGCATCTTTATCGATGGTTGAGTTACCGTAAAGTTTACCTTCCTTACTGACGTAATAACCTTTATCAAGTAGGTGGAGTTCCGCTGCTTTCATTTCCACACCAAGTGCAGATACGTTTAACACATCGCCTCCAACTAAGTCTGGATCATCTGCAAGAACACTAGTTAAGGTAGATGACATCGTCATCATCGCTAGCATCATCCCGACATAATAGATTTTTTTCATAAATTCCTCCGACCGAAAATATATCATATTTTGAGAATGAAACAAAACGATTTGAACTTGGATTAGGTTAAGGAAATGGTTTGAAAACCAAGACCCGCAATTGTTTTGGTTTGGCTTGTGCCACCATCTACAAAGCGAATGGTTTGGGTGGATGCACTACTGTTATACACCAAGGCGATGATTTCCCCATCATTGGTTAGGTAAATACTGCTACTGACGAATGGGTGAATTTGAATATACATATCTTCAACTTTATATTGATAACGTTGTAACGATTGAATCATGTAATACGCCATCGATAATTCCGCAGGGTATTCATCTTCCAAAATATCATCTTCATCAAATAAACTGAGTGCTGCGGTTGGATTGACCAAAGCTTGCACTGGCCACATGTAACCAAACCATCGATCAACTGCCCCACGTTTGGCATTCAAGTATTTTCCATAAATGGACGTTAACCGCGTTTTCTTTGCTTCACCGACGATATAGCTTGCTAGATATTCTCCAGTTGGAATCCATTGAATACCGTAAATGAAGGTGGGGTTGGCACCAAACCACGTCGCGTAATCATACTTGCCACCCCAAATCATGCCAGCAACACCAGCATATTCCCGGTATTTTTGACTCCACACATCTTGGTCGTAATCAAACCAATATTGTTGGGCTGCGTAAGTCTCATGGACATAACCATAAATGGCGGCATCCATCATTGCTTGATTGTTTTCAAGTTGGGCAATGTGGTAGCCTGCCACCCAACTGTTGATCGCTTCTCCAGTGGATTCAAGGTTATTACCTTCGGCAAAACTGCCGAAACCATGCGCCCAAGAATGACCGGCGTAGCGATCAAAACTTCTTAGAACAGGAAACCGTAAATCATTTGCATCATGATTCATATAGTCTTGCATGAGTAAAAGGATCATCTCCCGATACTGGTTATAAAAAGCGCGGTCCATT
>CAZOHK010000088.1:0-3714 GCA_964579925.1 uncultured Staphylococcus sp.
AATGATCTTGTAATGGCGGAAAACGTTTTGGATCAAATCCTTGATTTAATTTCATCTTTCTTATTATAACAAGTTAAACAGTTTAGGTTAATGAAGTTGAAGCAGGTGTAACCGATTCGGGTTCTTCATAAACAAATATGAGTGGTAAAATCACAGGATTTTTACCATTGATGCGCTTTAAAACTTTTGCAACTTTATCGATTAAATTGATTTTAAAATCATCGATCGATTGGCTAGCTTTATGGCGTAAATAATCTTCTAATTCGGTCGAAAAAAGGGTGGTTACTTCTTTGATAATATTTTCTGATTCTTTGACAAAGACAAAACCACGCATTTGAATATCAGGTCCAGCAATGACTTGCCGTTTTTTCTTTGAAAACGTTGCCCCTAAAATGACAATGCCATCTTCAGCAAGCCGCTGTCTTTGAACGATGACATCTTTTTTGACATCGCCAACACCTAAACCATCAATCAAGACATCACCATTTGGTACTTTATCTAATTCATGCGTTAGTAAGCGTGGTTTACCATCATTAAATTCAAGGACTTGTCCATTATCCATTAAAAAAGTATTCGTATGATTTAATCCGGTTCCAGTGGAAATCGCTAATTTTGCATTGGCAACTAGGTGAACATATTCGCCTTTCATTGGCAAATAGTATTTTGGTTTTAATAAGCTAATAAAGGTTTTAATGTCTTCTTCTTGGGCATGCATACCACGAATTTGTTTACGGGTAATGTTGGTTACCTTTGCCCCAGTTTGATAAAGACCATCGACCGCATCGGTTGCCAAAACTTCAAAGGCAGGAGCGGATGGGCAGGCAACGATAAAACTATCCAATTCGGTTAAAACAAACGTTTTATCTTCATTCGCGTTATTGGCAAGCTCATCCATTTTTTTGTAAACTTTTTCACCTTGTCCCATCATGATGATGACTTCATCACGAATCGCAGTTCTTAAGTGGTTCTCTCTTGAAATGACACGTTCTTTAGGTAGCGATAAACTTCCTAAATCAACGAATGTTTTAATATAGTTTTCGGTTTCTTGGTCATAGAAAATGATTTTCTTATTTTGTTCGATAGAATATTTGATCACTTCTTCTAAGTTATAAACGGATTGATTATAAAGTGCGATAAATAGTCTTCCTTGCGCCATTTGAAACGGAAGCACGAGTTGGTCACGTAACCGGTGGTTAGGTGAACAATATCCTGGGCGATCAGCGGAGACGCTCTCGGTTAAAAGCAATAAAGTTTCTTTTTCCGCAATCTTCGCGAGCGCATTTAAATCATGTTTATAATTTTTACTGGTGTTATATTCGACAATGAAATCACCCGAATAAACGATATTGCCGTAAGGCGTATCAATCGAAAAACCGCAAGAATCCATTACACTATGGACGGTTTGAAAGAAATGAAAATGATAGCCAGCAATGACGACTTGACTCGTTGGTAAAATGGTTTGTTCTTGAAATTTAACGGTTAGTTTGTTTTGAAATGCAAATTGATTCAAAAGTGCTAGCGTGGCTTTGGTCGCATAAACAGGGGCAGGAGCTTGATTATATAAATAAGGCAAAGCCCCAAATTGATCATCATGACCATGGGTGATGATGTAAGCTTTTAAGCGGGCGCGATTCTTAACCAAGTAATCAAAATTTGGGATGATGGCATCGACACCAGGATTACTACGATCTGGATATTTTAAACCGGCTTCAATAACGAAAAGATCTTGGCCAAGTTCAACACCAAGCATGCATTTACCGTGTTCGTCTAAACCCCCAAGGGCAAAAACACGGATTTTAAATGACATAAGCGTCCAGATGATTTATGCAGTTCATGGATACGAGTTAATTATACAAATCAAACCAGATAAAGCAACCACTATTTTGCAAATTCTTTATGGGAAAGTGCAACGCGTCCCTTTTCATCAATTTCTGTGACTTTCACTTTAATACGTTGCCCAAGTTTCACCACATCTTTAGGATGTTCAACGCGCGTATTGGCAAGTTTTGATACGTGAACCATGCCATCGGTGTCACCAAATAAGTTAACAAAAATACCATAGGCTTCAATCCGAACCACTTCACCTTCATAAACTTCGCCGATCTTTGCTGAACGGGTTAAATTTTCAATCATCGCAGCAGCACGGGTAATCGGTTCTCGGTCTTGGTGATAAATCATGACACGGCCATCTTGTTCAATGTCAATTTTGACACCATTACACTTCTCGATAATGTCATTAATGACTTTACCACCCGCACCGATGACGTCGCGAATCTTATCAATTGGGATTTGTAATTGTTGAAGTTTTGGCGCGTATTTTCCAACTTCTTTTCTTGGTGTGGAAATTAATTTTTCCATACTTTCTCTTATCAAGGTTCTTGATGTTAATGCTGCAGCCAAAGCTTCTTCGATCACTTGGCGGTTAATCCCCCGGATTTTGATATCCATTTGTAAAGCGGTGATACCTTTTTTGGTACCAGCAACTTTGAAATCCATATCACCAAAATGGTCCTCTAAACCTTGAATATCCGTTAAGATCGTATAAGGATGCTTCCCATCCAAAGGTCCGGACGTGATTAAACCCATCGCAATACCTGAAACCATGCCAGAAATCGGAACCCCTGCTGCCATTAATGCCATCGAGGATGCGCAAATACTAGCTTGGGATGAAGATCCATTCGATTCAAGCACTTCTGATACAACCCGAATCGTGTAAGGGAAAACATCTTCTTTAGGGATAACATAACTTAAGGCTCGTTCACCAAGAGCGCCATGACCAATTTCACGACGGCCTGGGCTACCCATTCGCCCAACTTCACCAACTGAGAATGGTGGAAAGTTATAGTGGTGCATAAAGCGTTTCTTATCTTCGTCCGTTAGATTATCAATGATTTGAACATCGTTAAGCGAGGCGAGGGTGACGACGGAAAGCACCTGAGTTTGACCGCGGGTAAACAAAGCGGAACCATGAACACGTGGCAGTAAATCAACTTGTGAGTCAAGGGGACGAACTTCATTAACTTTACGGCCATCTGGTCTAATTTTTTCTTCGGTGATTAAACGACGAACCTCTTCAGAAATAATCGTTTCAAGAATGATGTCCACTTCTTTAAGACTTTTTTCCTTTTCATCTGAACTTGGGTAGGTTTTCTTTTCAAAAACCGCCTTGGTTTCTTCTTTGACGGCGTTAATCTTTCCTTCACGTTCAAGTTTATCTTTTGTGGCAATCGCCTTGATCATTTTCGCAACGGTGAGTTTACGAACTTCTGCATTCATGGCTTGATTGACGCGGTATAGTTCAAACACACGTTTCTTTTGGCCAATTTCATTGGTAATCGTTTGTTGGAAACGGCAAAGTTGTTTAATCGCTTCATGACCAAACATGAGCGCTTCAACCATGTCTTTTTCGGAAATTTCTTGGGCTCCTGCTTCCACCATGTTGATGGCTTCTAATGTGCCAGCAACGGCAAGGTGAAGATCAGATAGGTTACGTTGTTCAACCGATGGGTTGATGATAAATTGCCCATTGACGCGGCCAACCAAAACACCGGCGACTGGACCTTCAAATGGAATATCAGAAATACTTAATGCTAAAGACGAACCAAACAATGCAGTCATTTCTGGGGTTGCATCATGGTCGACACTTAGCACGGTGTTGACAACTTGGACTTCATTACGGAAACCATCATCAAATAGAGGACGAATCGGTCGATC
>CAZOHK010000089.1:0-3703 GCA_964579925.1 uncultured Staphylococcus sp.
AGAAAAAAAGTACCTACGCAAGGAACGAATTGATCGCGGTACCATCCTTGTTCATCTGATGTTTCATCAAATGCACTTTGTTGCCTTAACGCGGCATGACGGCAAGGATTAGTTGCAAGTTTGAAGTGGCTTTCGCTTCAGATTCGTCCAACGCTTTCACTGTCTCGTTGTCGCTAATGACGACTGTTTACGATTGGCTTCAATAACAAAATTATAGCATATTAAAGTCGTTGCAGACCTTGATAATAGACTTGATCAATCAACCCGCCACCAAGGCATTCCTCGCCTTCGTACAAGACCGCACCTTGACCAGGTGTCACCGCCTTATAAGCTGAAGGGAATTTAAGGGTTAAGGTTTGATCAGTTAGGGATTGAACCGTGACTGGCAATAAGGCCTGGCGATGACGAAATCTTGCATGATAGGTTTGCCCGATCATCGGAGGATGATGAATCCAATTGAGCGTTCCAACCGTGATTTCATCTGAACTTAAGAACGGATTATCTTCACCTTGTGCCACATATAATAAGTTATTTTTCACATCTTTTTTAACCACAAACCATTTATCACTACCAAGGCTTTTGCTGCCTCCTATACCGAGCCCTTTGCGTTGGCCAATCGTGTAGTAATAAACCCCTTCATGCATGCCAACGGGTTGATTGGTTTCCATATCAATCATGACGCCCGGTTGAGCGGGAATATAATTTTTTAGAAACTCACGAAAGTTCCTCTCGCCGATAAAGCAAACGCCAGTTGAATCCTTTTTTTGAGCAACATTGAGTTGTAGTTTTGTTGCAATCTTTCGCACTTCTTCTTTGGGAATATCTGATAAAGGAAATAAGGTATGGGCAAGTTGCTTTTGAGAAACCTGGGATAAAAAGTAAGTTTGATCCTTATTATCATCAACCGACAAATGCATCGCCACCCGACCATCTTGATGAATCACGCGTTTTGCATAATGGCCCATCGCAATATGGGAAGCACCATGGGTTTTGGCAAACTCATAAAATGCTTCAAACTTAATAAATTTATTGCATAAAATATCTGGATTAGGGGTTCGCCCTTTTTCATATTCCTTTAAGAAAAAAGAAAAAACATGGTCCCAGTATTCTTTGATAAAATCAATCCGATATAAAGGTATATCCAGCTGTTTTGCAACCACGACCGCATCTTGATAATCGACTTCTTGCGGACAAATATCCTGATTTAAGGTTGGATTACCAAGTCGATCTGCATTAGCAAGTGCGTCCCAATTGCGCATAAATCCACCAATCACATCGTAGCCTTGTTGCTTCAACAGGTAGGCGGAAACGGCGGAGTCAACACCTCCACTTAATCCGATCATGACACGAAGATTAGTTTTTTTCATTGCTATCTAATATTAAAGTAAAAGGCCCTTGGTTGTGTACGATGATGCTCATATCTGCTCCAAAGACACCAAATTTAACGTTTGAGTAAATTAACTGGAAATAACCTTTCAATTGATCAAACAACACATTCGCTATCGACGGAATAGCAGCATTGCTAAAAGAGGGTCTCCGACTTTTGCTCGTGTCAGCATAAAGGGTGAAATTTGGAATACAAAGGATGTCACCTTTGGTATCTTCAATACTCAAGTTCGTTTTTTGTTTTTGATCTGGAAATATTCTTAATTTGATCACTTTATCCATCATGTGTCGCATGGTGATTTCGGTGTCTTGTAGGCCAAAACCAACGAAGATAACCATCCCTTTTTTTATCGTCTGGATGGTTTTTCCTTCAATGGAAAGCGTAGCTTGGTCGACAATTTGAATGACGCATTTCATCATTCAACCCATTCGTAAACAATCGGGTTCATCGTCGGTTGAATTGAATCGACTTGAAATGCATCGACGCAGGATTGAATCATGTCTTTACTCAGCACGCGATTCGTATAAAGGGTAGCTAACCGTTCATCCTTTTTAATGGATTCTCCAATTTTATGATGCAACTTGATGCCAGCGTTGAAATCGATCGTATCATCTTTCGTTAACCGCCCTGCTCCAAGAAGTGAGGCAACTTGGCCAAGGGTTAATGCATTGATTTTCGATAGGTATCCTGACTTTGAAGCGGTGATCTCATAACTCGTTTTGGTTTTTAAAAATCCAGGTTTAAGTAACGATAAATATTGGCCACCTTGTGCAGCCGTAAAATCGAGAAACTTTTGGTAAGCTTTCCCAGAACGAAGTACTTGCATCACGTCAAGTTCTCCTGCTGCTAAGGTCTTAACCTGTTTTGCTTGAACAAGCATCATCGCACATGCTTTGATACTGAGGGTGAGTAAATCTTGTGGGCCTTTCATTTGCAGGGTTTCCGCAGCTTCAATCACTTCGATGCGATTGCCAATTGCAAATCCTAATGGTTGATCCATATCGGTTAACATCGCCCGGGTATCACGACCTAGCGCTTGACCAATATTGACCATTGCCTTAGCAAGTAATCTTGCATCCGCTTGGGTTTTCATGAAAGCTCCTGAACCAAATTTAACATCGAGCAAAATCGTTTTTGCACCGGACGCAATTTTTTTACTCATGATTGAACTGGAAATTAAAGGAATCGATTCAACCGTCCCTGTGACATCACGTAGGGCATATAATTTTTTATCTGCTGGGACAAGCTCTTGGGTTTGACCAATGATCGCCATCCCAATCGTGTTGACTTGCTGCTTGAATTGTTGAGGGGTAAGATTGGTCGTTAAACCGGGAATGGATTCAAGCTTGTCGATGGTTCCACCGGTATGGCCTAATCCTCTACCTGACATTTTCGCTAGTTTTAATCCTAAAGCAGCGACAATCGGTCCAATCACTAGTGAGGTTTTATCACCAACTCCGCCCGTTGAATGCTTGTCTACGGTTATCCCATGGATGCCGCTTAAGTCCACCGTTTGACCACTACTCACCATTGCTTTAGTTAATAGCGCGGTTTCTACCGCATTCATGCCATTGAGTTTAATCGCCATTAAAAGTGCACTCATTTGATAATCGGGTATCTCAGCTTTTGCATATCCATGGACAAAAAAAGTGATTTCGGCCTCTGTTAAGGGAAATTGATTCACTTTGCGATGGATAATGTCTAAGATGTTCATATTTATTTCCTCGGTAAGGTTGCATCAAGTAATCTTAGTCTATCACTCTTCACTTGCATCAACCCACGAATCTTCTCTGCAATTTCTAACGTTGATTTTCCCCCATACATGTCAGGGGTTATCGGTGAAAGGAATTCAACTTGAACCGGGTATTGCTTCCAATCCAATTTTGGATCAAGTGGGCGAAAAAAACCATAGGTGACCATTGGTAAAATAGTTGCTTTTGCTTCCATGGCTTGTTTAAAACTCCCAGCCTTAAATGGTAATAGTGGATTTGAGTATTGGCGATTACGGGTTGCTTCAGGGAATGCTAACCAATGGGTATCTTTGTTGATTAAGCTTTGCTTCATCACATTCAGTTTTTTGAGTTGGGAACGAACGCTTTTGCGATTAATAAAAAGCGCGTCAATCGATGCCGTTGCATCACCGAAAAGAAACATTTTACGCACTTCTTTTTTTGCAATAAATCGGACAGGGTATTCAAATAAATAAATTAATAAAAATGGGTCAATTGTTGAATGATGGTTGCAAACAATAAAATAAGGTCCTTTTTGTTTTGGTACTTCTGGATTTGTGATGTATAGCTTGATTCTTAATGCACC
>CAZOHK010000090.1:0-3625 GCA_964579925.1 uncultured Staphylococcus sp.
ATAAAAGCTGAGGATGTCAAACGGATGATTGCAGAAGCGATTGACCGTATGCCTAAAGGTACCTCAAATAACGAACCAAGCGTCATTCCATCCCCCATCACACGAGAATATTCAAATCAAACCTTAACGATCCCAGTCTTAAGGAAAAAGAATGCAAAGGCTCCTGAAAACGATAAAAGAGCAGAACAGTTTAAATCGGTTCTTCCACCTGACGTTGGTGTGACTAGAACAGGTAAGAAGAAAATTATTCGCATTCCTTTTCAAGAACGAATGGCGAAAGCTGAAGCCACTGTCTTAAATCATTATGATGAATTAAAGAATTACTTGCTAAGCTTCCAAGTCAAATCACGTATATCAAATGTTGGTGAAATGTTTAGACTTCATAAAGAAGAATATGTGAAGATTACCATCGCAGGAAAAGGTTTAAAACTTTACTTGGCGCTCAATCCGGAAGATTATAAGGATAGTCCAATTCCAGTTGATGATGCCTCGGATAAAAAAATGTATCAATTAATTCCACTTGTTTTCAAGGTGAAATCAGAACTTTCCTTAAAACGAGCAAAAAAATTAATTGATGATTTAATGGCGAAAAAAGGCTTACCGCAGCAAGAAATTCCTTTCCTTCCTTGGTCTAAGGCTTTTCAAAAGTAGGAGTATATGATGGAAATAGTATCCCGTCCCGGTTGGATTGAAGTGATTTGTGGGCCTATGTTTGCCGGCAAAAGTGAAGAATTAATTCGCCGAATCAAACGTTTAGAATATGCCAAGAAAAAAATTCTCGTTTTTAAACCTGCCATCGATATTCGATATTCCAGTGATGAAGTCGTCTCGCACTCAAATCTAAAAGCAAAGTCAATTGCAATTAAAGAGAGTAAAGATATTCTCGATTATTTAGATTCTTCTACCTTTGCAATCGCAGTTGATGAAGTTCAGTTCTTAGATAAAGGCATTATTGATATATCTCAAAAATTAGCATTAAAAGGTATTCGTGTCATACTCGGCGGTTTGGACACAGACTTTCGGGGGGAACCGTTTCCAATTACTGCATCGTTAATGACAATTGCAGAAGATGTGCTTAAATTGACGGCGATTTGCGTGGTTTGTGGTGCACCAGCAACCAAAACCCAACGCATCATTAATGGAAAACCCGCTCATTATTCTGACCCCATCATTAAAGTTGGAGCCTCCGAAGCCTATGAACCACGTTGCCGACATTGCCATCAAGTGATGAAGTGAGGAACAAAAAATAAGATGACGATTGGCGATCCTTGGTCATGGATAATACTCTCCCTCATTCTGATATTTGGGGGATATTTTTCCCTTGCTGAAACTGCTTTTGCTGCAGCCGACCCTATTCGCATCAAAGTTCTTTCTGAAAAATCCCCATTAGCAAAAAAAACGCTTTACTTAATTGAGCATTTTGAAGACAGCGTCATCGTGACCGTGATCGGTAGTAACCTGAGTTCGGTCTTATTGTCAACCTTATCAACCCTATTCTTTATCAATCTTTATGATAATGATGGTCTAGGAACATTAACTGCCACATTTATTTCTGCATTATTATTTTATATATTTTGTGACACGATACCGAAAGTGATTGGTCGGGGATTACCTAATCAGGCTGCGCTTTTTTCAACTTTTTTATTCGAGATTTTCCGCATCATCTTCTTTCCGATTTATTTTATTTTTTCACGTTTGAAAAAATTACTTAACCGGTTCCAAAAGACGTCTACCAGTTCGTCCATGACCGAAGATGACTTTTCTTCGATTGTCGAAAAACAACATGAAGAGGGAACCCTTAACGAAAATGAAGTGAAGTTAATTCAATCGGCGATTGAATTTTCAGACACTGCCGTGAAGGATGTTTTAACCCCATTAGAAAAAATGTATGCTTTATCGGAGAAGAGTTTGCATCAATCGGATTTACCTGAATTATTAATCGCCTCTCCCTTTTCACGCATCCCGATTTATAAAGATTCCATGCAAGACATTATCGGGGTTCTCTCCGTGAGAACGTTCTTTCAAAACTTTCAAAAAAATCGACAAATAGACCCACATCTATTGGTAAAGAAACCATACTTTGTCACGACAAAAGTGACGATTGATGATTTATTTGAGGGTTATAAAAAGTATCGGACCCATGTTGCGATTGTTAAAGATGCCAACGGCCAAGTGGTTGGCATGGTGACCATGGAAGACGTCCTTGAAGAAATTATTGGTCAAATGGAAGAACTCGTCAAGCATACCGGGGTATTCCGTGGGTAATTTACTTTTACTCATCATCTCCATGTTGGTTGCATTGGTTTTTTCAGCTTTTTTCTCATCTGCGGAGATGGCCTACACCGCGGTGAGTCAGATTCGCTTACAAACCTTAATTGACCAAGGTCATGGCCACGCCAAAAAAGCATTAGCAATTAGCAAAAAGTATGATCAATATTCAGCCGCCTTATTGTTTGGAAATGGTGTGGTCAATATTTTTAACTCGTCGCTTACTGCCTTGATTGCCGTTGAATACTTAGCACCCATCATCCCATTTGCAAATCTTGCTTCGACGCTTGCAGCGATCGTCATCTTTTTTATCATTGTCATCTTTGGTGAACTCATTCCAAAAATGGTTGGCAAGGTAAATGCCTTGTCGTTAAGTTTAATCTTTGTTTATCCGGTACAAATTTTACGCATCATCTTTACCCCGTTTGTGGTTTTGGTGTCATTAATCGTTTTTCCAATCCGGCGATTGTTTATTCAAAAACGTAAAGAGAACCGAAACCGATACAGTGAAGATGAACTTGAAACGATGGTTGATTCCATTGAAGCCAAAGGTGTAATTGATGAAAAGAAAGGCGACCTGATTCGTTCCACGCTGACATTTTCCGATAAAAAAGCTTATGAAGTGATGACGCCACGTGTTGATATCTTTGCATTTAACATCGAAGAAGATAGTCAAAATCTATTGCTACATGCTGATGTCTTTGGTTATTCTCGCATTCCGATTTATGACCAAACCCTGGACAAAATCATTGGGATTCTCCCAACCAAACGTTTATACAAGCGTTTCTTAAAACAAGACAATCTCGACATCCCATCCATGATCATTCAACCCTTGTTTGTTCCAAGAAATCAACCGTTAACAAAGATTCTCGGTCTATTCAA
This sequence comes from uncultured Staphylococcus sp., assembly GCA_964579925.1. Lineage (GTDB taxonomy): Bacteria > Bacillota_I > Bacilli_A > RFN20 > CAG-826 > UBA970. Next base: position 3,151 of record CAZOHK010000090.1, read on the forward strand.
GGAGCAAAAACAACAAATGGCGATTGTGGTGGATGAACATGGTGGAACAGAGGGATTGATTACCTTAGAAGATATCATTGAGGAAATTGTCGGTGAGATTTGGGATGAAACCGATGACATTTTACCTCCCATCATCAAACAAAATGATCAGACGTATTTAGTTGAAGGTAATTTAAATATTGAAGTGTTTTTTAATGAACTTGATATTCCATTCACAGAAACCTCAGATTATGCCACTGTGAGTGGCTGGGTCTTATTTAACCTTGGAAAATTTGCAAGGGTAGGCGATCAGTTTGATTACCAAACCTTCCATATTGAGGTCTTAGAAGTTGAGAAATTTACGGTCGAAAAAATCAAAGTGGTCTTGCCGTTGCCTTTAGGGGTCAAAACTGCCACCGAAAACGATTAAAGTTTCACTCAAAATGTGGTAAAATTTTGCGGTATCACCTATGAAATATACTGCATGGTTAAACCA
>CAZOHK010000091.1:0-3525 GCA_964579925.1 uncultured Staphylococcus sp.
TCGCCGTTGCAACCTTTATGGCCAGAAAGAAATGTTCAAAATCCGAAATTAAACAGCACATCCAAAAGCATTATTATCCTTTAAATTTTACACTTAAAGACATTAGAACAACTTATACCTTTGATGAAACTGCCCAAGGTAGTACGCCTCAAGCGATTGTTGCATTCTTAGAATCTGACAGTTTTGAAGATGCGATTCGCAATGCAATTTCGATTGGTGGAGATTCTGATACCATTGCAGCAATGACGGGTGCCATTGCTGAAGCATTTTATGGGATTCCAAAGGAGATTGAAAAGAAAACCTTATCATATCTTACCCATGACTTAAAAGAGATAGTGACCTCATTTAACCAGAAATTCCGATTACCACGCTAAAGATAAATGTATTAGACAAGATTAATTCAATAAAAAAACCTACCCATTGGTAGGTTTTCTTTTGTTGATGAATATAACCTTAGACTAAAGCAATGGTGACCACAGCAGTCCAAACGTTGACTGGAATATTTGCAAAGAGTCCGGATTGAGTTTGAATATTGACATAGACCCTTATTTCGTTTTCATCGATAAACATGGTGTTGTAATAATTGCCAACACCATCGCCATCGATAATAAGCTCATCCAAAATTTGGAAATTTTTATTCATGAAAAGAACGAATGTTCGATCATATTCTTGAATTGGGTTGGTTTCACTACTAATGAAATGACCCCCAATGATCATGTTTCCTGAATCATCCATGACAAATTCAAAGATGGATATTTCACCATAATTTTTCAAGTCAAACGTTTTTGTTACCGTATTTCCGTTCTTGAAACGAATCACGGAACGACCTCTAACTTTTAAACCATCCGCGTTAAATTCTTCTTCATTAATGATATAAACAAATTGTTTGTCTTTGACCCAATAGATATACATATCTGTATTTACTTCATTGGATGTAAAAGTTTCCAATTCTTGCATGATGTCAATGCTGACTTTATTGAAGTCCGAATCAATGACCCCAACGATATGATATTGAAGTCTTTCTAAATTCACATCTTGCGTGTAGCGACTAGAGGCATTATTGATCAGCGTTTGTTGATCATTGGTAAGAAGATCATCATCTGCCGTCATCATATTATTCGCTAAATTATCTTTGTCTAAATCGTTATCCAAGGTAATCGCGATATCAATGTGCATGAAACCAGTATCCACAATATCTAAATATTCTTTTTTGGTATTAGAAAAACTATCTACATCAATATCAATACCACTTGTAGAAGACCATTTACCAATGGTTTGGAACGTTGCAGCAAATTGTGTTGGGTGAACAATCACTTCGGTAAGTAATGCGATGGAGTTGGTTTGTTCTGTAAAGGTTAAAGTTTCACCGTAGTAATCATGTGTGAAAGCGACATTGTCTAAGTTATCAAATTCCTGGGATAGTGCATAACGGAATGGTTCAACCCTTTCAAAATCCTCGCCATCAAATAATGGGGTATCTGCTTCACTAACACCGATAACATGAAACGTTTTCGTTAGTATATTAAATCGAAGAAAACTTTGGATGTAATCTTTAGCTTCTTGACTACCACCAATGATATTGAATTCATCTCCATTGCCGACTGTATTAATTGTTTCCGTAAATGGGTCATAGTATGTTATACGATTGGCAAATTCCATAATGATGATTAACGTATCACCTTCCACCATCATGTGGTCAATGTTAATCGGTGCATCTGCTGAATAATAAGCACCTATGGCATAAGGTTCCGTATAATCAAAATCATAAGTCCAAAGACTGACACCTGTTGAACTCATAATCGATAAACGAAATTCATAATAGTTTAAGACGTTATCGTTATAAATGAAACTTTCTTCTTCGTAATGTCCAACTATATATTGATCACCATAAGCGACATAATCTGTGTAATAAAACCCATTTAAAAATTCAGGCCAATCTCCATCATTGTATAATTCATCATCACTTAAGTCAGTTGGTTGAACATCATATTCACCGAATGCTGTTTGTGGAATCACCCATTCTGAACTTGAAGGGTTGTTGATGAAGGTGTTGTAGGCAAGTTGAGAACCTAAAGTTCCACCAACCCCGATGAGTAAGCCTAATGCCAGCCAAGTCGATTTGATATTCTTTTCCATAAATTTACCTCGCACACATTATACCGATTTTGCTTCATAACGCATCTAGTAATTGGAAAATGGGAATTTTGAATATAGTATAGTTATTAGAAAATCAATTGGGGGAGAGATTGATATGAAGTTCTATTTAATTCAATGTAAACACGGTCATGTTGGTCGGGATCAGTATTTACCATTAGTCATTCCGATTCGAGCTGAGAATATCGAAGAGGCAATTCAGATTGCAAAAATGAAGCCTGGTGTAAAAAAGGATCACAAAGATTGGTGTTTGAGCATACCTAGAGAAGTAGATATTCACACATTTGAACGTGCCAAGGAAACTTACTATGGACATCGTTACTTCATGAGAAGAACAAGACAAAATTTAGAGTTATTTAAAGGAGAGCTAGTAAAAGAACCCAACTATACGATTCGTGATAAATTAAAAACCAACACCAAAACCTATTTTAAGAAGAAGGATTTATCAAAATTTAAAGCAAAACGAATTAAAGAGTTGAATGAAAGTTTTCGAAAAAAACTCAACATCGAGGATATTGATTAATCAATCTTGATGTAACTTAACTGATGGGCAGTCTGTGTGATTGATCAGCACGGCATAATTATTAAAACTTTATTACTTTTTACATAAAATTATTGAAAGTCTAAAAGTTTGATTCATAATTTTAGTGGTCTCAAAACCAAAAATAGATTCTTATGGGGGAATTTAATATGTTACGAAAGTCAAATCAGATATTTTTTGCCTTCTTTTTGTTTCTAAGCTCATGTGCAGTCACATTACCCGGGGGTTCATCTAGCACTTCGGGTACAACAGGATCTGTACCCATTTATCAAGGGATGACGGTGAGTGGATTATCCAACCAAGGAAATCTACAATCTCCAAAAAATCAAAATGATATTAACCAAGAAAATCCATTTGATTTACCAAATAATGAAAAATTAGAAACCAGAATCGAATCCGATTTGGCTGATTTAATGCAAGAAGAGTCATTGGATTATTACGCTCGACCTTCTGAAACAGTTCGTATAAAGATTAATATTTTAAACCCCCAAAGTTACGTTATTTTGTCTTTCAATTTAAATGGTAGACGCTATCAAAGTTTTGAATTTAGAGAAGGATCTACTTCTACCAGATTATTGATGGATGTTACCTTACAAAATTCACCAGGTGTACAAAGTCTAACAATTGATGAAATTAAATATATTGTCGATTCCGAAGGTGATAACCAAATTCGTGACGTCGTCATGTTTGGGGATCAAACAGTCGAGGTAGGGATTGGATATAGCCAACTACCTGTTGTTAATATAGTTAGTCAAACGATATTACCAACTACCGTGAATTACTCGTTAGATGTTACAGATCCATTAAACATTTTATCAACGCAAGAAACA
>CAZOHK010000092.1:0-3509 GCA_964579925.1 uncultured Staphylococcus sp.
ATTCTTTGACCCACTCGTGAAACCTAAAAAACAAATCAACGCGTAACTATCTAAATACCTACCGATGTTTTGTAAATCCAATACCCGTTCCGATAGTTGTTGGTCATAGAGGACATCAATTTGCTTGTCTTTTGCTTCAAGGAATGGGAAAAACTCTTGATAAAAGATCGTTGATTCATCTAGGAAATATCCGATTTTTTCTTTCATAATCCAACCATCAATCTGTCGATGAGTGCTTCTGTGGATAAGTAATCAAGGTCTTTATACGATTTCGCGTGGTTTGCTAAATACGCGTATTGAGATAACTTGGTAATTTGATCTTTTGACTTGATGTTGCCAAGCATATTTAACAAGTATGCTTTCTTCGAATCATCAATCGTTTGATGTTCTTTCATCACCACTGCAAAACTTAAATCGTCGTTTAAATCCGTCCAACGATTCGTGATGAGCCTTTCTACAAAGTCCTGATATTCAAGATTCGTTTTGCCATAATACGCTTGGATAAAGGTGTTTAAGTTGGTGGATAAACCAAACTTCTTTTGGAAGATTCGATCTTGTAATCCGTCAGAAGAAATAAAGAACCCACGAATTTGGTCCATCGAACCAACTGACAACCGGAAATGATCATGAATTTTTGGCATCGTTAAAAAGAAGGTTTCATTAGCTTCTCCATCGGGTTCGGAAACGAGTTTTGTATAATCTTGACCAGGCACGCCATGAATGCTCGTAATCAAGCCGTCACCGATATGACCGGTAATGTAATAATCATCATTAAATGCCACAAAGAGTAACGTTGACGCCATATCGTTCAAGGTGATGTTATTTGCTTTGGCAAACTTTTCCATCTCCGTGATCATCGTCGATAAAAACCAATCTTTAAGGAACGTTTGATCGTTATCGTATTGATTTTTCTTTTTTCCATTTTTTTCCATGCGTGTTAACACTTGCCGGAATTGTTGGCTCAGTAAATTGGTGATTTGTTGTACCGCAATTTTACTACCGTATTGAGAGTGGGTTCTTGTCCCAGCTCCGTCAGAAACTGCCATCACTTGAACCCCTTGATGACTGGCGTAGGCAACACTATCTTGGCATGGGGTTTTGGTCGCAACGTGGTCACGCCCTAATAATTTCCATTCAATATGTTTAAAGAATTCGATCATCATTTGTTTGGTACCTCGCTCCAAAGGGCAATCGCTTCACGGGTTGGTAACGTCACACCTTGGTCTTCTGGGCTATTGACGCGTTGTTGGGCTAACCGGAAGATAAAGGAAAACATGTCATTCATCTTTCCCGCCTTCACTTTGGCAAACGGTAAAGGTGATACCCCATCTAGGATCGCGTTGATTTTAATTGAGTCATTTAAGATGAAACCGCGATAAAAGATTCGTTTTTCTGTGACTAACTTCACTAATTTATCCCAACCGATATCGCCAATCTTATAACCATGATGAAACATAAATAACCATGGCTTAATCGGTGACTTCGCTTGGATCACTTCATCAAGTTGACGTAAGGCGATGTCCAGCGCTGGACCAAATTTTGGTAACCCCGGGTGATCAAGCAGGTCGACCAATGAGCCTTTACTTTGGTTATCAAAGGTTTTGACCTCACCACCTTCAAAATGAATGAAGTCGATGTGGACATACTCCCGATATGCTTTTTGAAAAATGACCGTATCTAAGAAGGTAAATTGCTCTTTTAAATCGCCGTTTGCTTTGGCATCGAAAACATAACTGTTATCAATGATCATGACGATATGCAGTTTGGTTTTAATCTTCGGTATAAGGTCAAACATGGTCGTATCCATTAGGCCACCTTACTTTCTAAGATTTGGTCAATAACTTGTCGTTCTTGTTCAATGCGGGAGACAATCGCTGCTAAGTTTTGGTAATATCCATCGCGCTTCAATGCATCACGCAGGCGGGAAATGACCACATCCGAAGAGAGGGCTTTATTTGGTAATTTCACCAGGATTCCAATTTCCGCTTGGACCATTTGGAACGCTTTATCAAAAATCTTATCAGACTGAGTTTGTAAACTAATCATTAAGAAAATAAGAACGAGCAATAGATTCAATTTTTCTTCTTGGCAAGTCTTATGGTATTCATGAATTAATGACACCAATGAACCAAAGTGGAACCACGGGTGATCCGAACCAACCACATCTTGTAATAAAATCAACATTTGAATCGCCTTGTTTTTCGAAGCAGTTAACTTCATAAACACTTCTTGATAAGTTTTCAGGATCCAATCCTTTTCACTTTCAATCTTGTTTTCATTCACCATCGCATCAATCCGATTCGATAAGAAGGCATTGTTGGATTCATACGCGTAGTAATGTTGAATCGCCATCGCTTGGTCAAATAAAACGGTGGTCGGGTGATAAAACTCAAGCGGTTTGGCAAAGACATCCACAAAAATGGTCATCAGTTTTGAAGTGCGGTTGGCAACCGTTTCTTGGGTGGTTGCTCTTGGTAGTAAATCCCTAAAGACTAATGGCAATGTCAATAACATGGTTAAGGCGGTTTCATAATAATCTTGTTTTAACAGCGCCTGCATGATGTCCAATGCTTGATCATTCTTCAGGTTTTGATAAAGCTTAGCTTGGAAAATCCAAGGATACTCTTTTAGATACGTATGCTTGCCCAAAAATTGAATTTGGTAAAGTTTCTTTTCTTCCATATAGTCAAACCAGTGGCTACGATCATTGGCCGTGTGGTAATAAGAAAACGCAAACTTTTGATGGGTGTCTAAATCCTTTTTATAACGTTCTAAGAAGCGTAATAAGCGAACCGGACTTTCCACGTTCGCCATATTGGTTAACAACCATTCTTCCGCATCTAAGAAGATCTGATCAGCGAGTTGTAATTCAGTTCCATTGATTTCCTCTTCAATCGCTTTTGGAGAGAAACTAACCAATGTAGGAACCTCTAAACCTTTCGTCATTTTTAAAGTTTTTAAATAAGACTGAAGCAAGTCATTAAACTTCTTGGATATAGAATTATCAAAGCGAGTGAGATCTTGTTGATACCCATCGATTTTAAGTTTGATTGGATTCGTGAGCTTCAAGTAATAGGTTCGATCAAGGTTATCTTTCAGCATCGGATTAATCAAATCAATCTGACCCAAGAAACCTTTATGCTTTTCAGAAAGTTTTTCATTGAGATTTCGAATTTGTTGTAAGAGGAATGCTTTTTTCTCAATTAACGTGTGAATTTCTTCATAATAACCATCAAATTTAATGAGGCTTAAATTCGTGCGTTGAATTTGTTGCTCCTGTAAATAGAAAAAGACAAGTAACAAAATAAACGGAATCAATATCGTCAAATAAATCCTTACCATGTTAACAAGAACGTAGGTCAGCGATAAGATGACTCCCACCACAATCAAAGTGCGATAACCATAGATGTGAAACTCGTAAGGTTTTAATTTAAAGTAGTTTGCTTTTTTAGCGTAGTTCGAATATTTAATCCCTTTACGTAGCACCAATTGTAAATCGCGATAAGAAA
>CAZOHK010000093.1:0-3474 GCA_964579925.1 uncultured Staphylococcus sp.
CAACTTGTAACCAATATTGCAGATCTCAATAACGCAATTGATCGCATTGAAGAGTTAAACACCCAAGCCACGAATCAAGCGGCGGCCGATGCCGTGATTGCCTTGATTGCGCTGATCCCTAGTCTTGAAGATTTAACATTAGCTGATGCGAATACGGTTAGCATCGCGGTTGATGCTTACAATGCCCTCACCAATGCACAAAAAGATTTAATTGGGGTTGAATACCTTGATGTGATTGATGATTCGCTTGGTAAACTATCTCAGTTAGAAACCGAAGCGGCCGATCTCGCCGCTGCAACTGATGTGATTGAGATGATTGATGCCTTACCAGATGCGGACGCATTAACCCTTGAAGATGAACCGGCAGTGACTGCTGCCCAAGATGCATATAACGGGTTAACCCAAACGCAAAAAGGCCTTGTCACCAATCATGCAAGATTACTTGAAGTGGTAGCCCAACTCGACACCTTACAAAATGCCTCATCTGGTTTTTCATGGTGGTGGTTATTGTTGCTTACCTTGATACCGATTGGCTATTACGCATATAAAAAACGTAAGGAATCCAAGGTCGCTTAAATCGAACCTTCAATTAGTCTAAATGAGAACTCGCTCCTGCGAGTCTACAAAAACAAACGGTAACGCCTTGGCGATTAGCAGAACCGCATACGGATGATGTCCTTGATGACATGCTGCAACTTGCGCTAACCAAAGGGACCAATGTTTATATGATTGAAAAATCGATGATGCCAACGACACATGGTATAGCCGCAAACTTCAGGTATTAACGTTTGTTTTGAATGGCAGCCGTCATCACTTTATCTTTTTCAATCATCGGTAAACTTCGTTGTTGCATTTGAGCCTGCACCATATCAGCGACTTCTTGGGTGGTTTTACCTGCATACATTGCTGGGGTAATCGGTGGTAAAAAATCAACTTGGACCGGGTATCGTTTCATATGAATATGGGTATCTATCGGACGATGAAAACCAAAGGCTACCATGGGTAAAATCGTGGTTTGGGTGTCCATTGCATGCTTAAACGAGCCTGCTTTAAACGGTAACATCGGTTGAGATAACTGCTTATTTCTTGTTCCTTCAGGATAAATGACCCATCGGGTTTCCTTTTTGGCTAAACTTGCTTTCATCTTCATAAAGGCCCTGACTTGACTACGTATATCTTTTCGATCAATAAAAATCGCATCAATTGCCGCCGTTGCATCGCCAAAGATTGGAAAATAACGCACCTCTTTTTTCGAGACAAATCGAACCGGTTGCTCCATCAAATGAATCGTTAAATAAGGATCAAGCATGCCGTGATGGTTGCTTACAATCAAGTAAGGTTCTTTGGTTTTTAAGTATTCAGGATGATCAATATGCAAATCAATATGCAACATCGGGAAAACCAAATTAACGGCCCGGCGAATCATCCGGTAACGATAAGCAGCTGTTGTCCAACGCTTTAAGGCAATCGCTGGAAAGATTAAAAACACATACGCGACAAATAACATTGGCATTAAGCGAATGATTTTCCACATTTGCTCTATTTTATCAAAATCAACTGAAATTAAGTAAAGGAAGTGATGAGATGATTGATGCACGTTCATTGAGAAGGATTCAAATCTTAAAAAATGTGCGACAATAGTTTTGGTAAAAAACATGAGAAGAAGTAGAATGGGTCGTTCAAGGTTTCGTTCAGGTATACATCGCTCGTCGTTTGGATATCGGCGTGGTTTTTCTTCATCTGGAAATTCGGTCCCACTAAAGGGGCCGGCTGCTATTATATTTACGGTTGGAATTCTATTGTTTATTCTTTCGTTTGCATTTAATTTCATTTACATCTTTACAACGGATAGTTTTAACATCATTTTCTTTTTTATTCCTTTTGGGATTATGTTCGTGATGATGATTACGTTAATGATTTATTCCATCGTCGAGATGTTTAAAAATCTGAAGACCCAACGCTTGAATCCTAATCTTCAAAGTGCCGTTATACCTGATCAACCTCAAGGTTTTTTTAAAACCAATATCAATTTATTACAAATGGCTCAGCAAGCAGGATTAAAAGTAACTGTTTTGCCAAACAACGACCCAAGTAAAGCTCAAGGTTTGGTTGCCAATGATCGAACGACCATTCTCATTAAAAGCTTATCTGGTTTTGAGGCGTATCAAAATGGTATGGTTCAAGATTTATCTAAAGGACTTGCGGCTTACCAAGCCCATGAAGCATGGTTAATTCAAACCCCAGCAACGTTTGTGGAAAACGATTTAAACTTTGCCCGTTTTTATAACGTCAAATTAATGACGATAGAACAAGCCATCGCTGCGTTACAAACCCTCTTCACCCCAAAACCAAGCGAAGGTCGCTAAACATGAGATGGATGAAATCCTATGTAGGAGAATTCATTTTACTTGCGGCAAGTATGATGTGGGGAACTGCCTTTATCTTTCAATCCCTTGCCAATGACGTTATGCAGCCCTACACGTTTGTAACGATGCGAAGCTTGATCGCATCCATCGTCATGGGTCTTGTTATTTTGATACGCGGAAAGCTTAATCCAGAAAAACATTGGAAACAATTAGGAACCACAAAAGGTTATCGTCTTGCTTTTTTTGCAGGGATTGCTTTATCGATTGCGATGATTTTACAACAAGTTGGATTGGTTGGTACCACCAGTGGTAAAGCTGGTTTTCTCACTGCCCTCTATATTTTGTTTGTCCCCTTTCTTGGTCTATTGATCGGAAAGAAACCATCAAAACTCATTTGGATTGCTTTATCTGGTGCCTTGATTGGATTTTATTTGATCTCGATGAATGGTGAGGCGATGTTTAATATCAATCTTTACGATATGCTCATCATCGGATGTGCATTTGCCTACGCTTTCCAAATTTTCTTTATCGGCCAAGTGGGCAACCGATTAGACTCGTTGATGTTTACCTTCATTCAATTTTTTGTTGCAACGTGGATGACTGCGATTCCCATGCTCGTGATGGAAGGACTTGATTTTACTTTCTTGTCATCCAGTCAGGCAATTTATGCGTTGTTATATGTTGGTGTCGTCTCCAGTTGTATTGCCTACACCTTTCAAATCATAGGTCAAAAACGGGTCAAATCAGCTCCAGTAGCGACCTTAATCATGAGTTTAGAGTCGGTATTTGCTTTGCTTGCAGGACTTTTATTTTTAAATGAAACCTTGAGTTTGTTTCAAGGTTTTGGGATGGGATTCATCCTCATCTCCATCCTCATCGTGAACATCCCTTGGGATAAAGTTCTGCAACGAAACTAGAAATAACCCTTTTAAACTGATTTTTATCTTGTTAAAATATGTGAATGGATATTAAATTACATATTGTCACACTATTTGTTTCTTCCTATGATCAAGCGATTCAGTACTTCACAAGAACCTTAGGTTTTGTCTTGATTGAAGACATTCTGATTACAACCTCTCGCCGCTGGGTTAAAGTTGCCCCTGATATT
>CAZOHK010000094.1:0-3434 GCA_964579925.1 uncultured Staphylococcus sp.
TACCACTTAAAGATTCTCTTCCTTCAATATTGCCTTGAAGACCAGGAAAGTTCATCGCCTTTAACATTTCTAAAGCCTTTTTACTTTCGGGTGATCCTTTTTTATCTTCAGTGCCATTGGCCATCACATAAACACGAGGCACTTTATTTCCATATACAGCTTGATTAAATAAGCGACCCATTTCTGCAAATTGCACTAAGTGTTCAGCACTATTTTCATTACTTGCGCCAATATCTAAAACGTTCGTAATTTTACCAATTGCATTGGGCATGGGAACAATCAAAGCCGCACGTTCCACACCAGGAATGAGTTTTAATTTTAAAGTTGCAGCCGATAAATAGGCACCGGTGCCACCACAAGAAATCATCGCATCGGCTTTAAGCGTTTCATATAAATCAATCGCCTTCATCATCGACGATTCCTTCATTCTTAACACATCACGTGCGCCGGCTTCCATCGGCACCACATCACGAGCATCGACAATCTCGGCAATTCCTTTTAATCCTTGAAGTTCTTCTTGTTTACCAACGGCGACTAAATGGTAATCACCAGGATTACGTGCTAAAAATAATTTGACACCTTCGACTAATTCTGGCGCGCCTTTATCCGCGGCCATCATATCTAAAATAATCGTTCGTTTCATAAGATTAAGTTTATTTTAGCAAATATAGGAAGAGATTAATGTTGTTTTCTTTTTTTATCAAACATTTGAATGACGAATAACCCTAAAATACTTGAGAAAATGAGTAGATATATATAATGACCAGGATTATTTTCAGGGCCATTATCAAACCTGAAGGCGTAGAGGGGTGTATTACTACCATTGACTAAAAAGTTATTAGCATCTAGAGTTGGATATTTATTTACCAAAAACTCATATCGTAATCTTGCGTTGAGAATCGTAGCTTGATTCGTTGAAGTAAAATAATCCTTCATCGCATTCGTTAAATATCCGTATTCCGTTGCTAGATTATTCCAAGGGATATTAATACCATCTAAGACGGCACAATAAGGTCCTGTTATATCAAGGAAATATTGGGCATAGGCTAAAGAAGGATTTTCTACATTCCCAGAGGTGAAAGTGTGATCGCCCAAGTAAGTGGAAGTATCTTGAGCATAAGCAGTCCACTCATTGGTTGTACCAGTCCAAAGATAACTTGTATTACCTTGGTAAACTGAACTCGAGCGAACTAATGTTCGATCTAAAGTACTATAGGAAGATCCATTTGCCCCAGTACCTGTCCAAGCAGTCCCAGGATCTGCGCCACCTACAATCCCAATTTGATCAATGAGAACACCATTAAAATATAAGCCAACTCCATCATCGCCATTAAAATTCGCAATGCTATTGCTTAAAATTTTATAACCATGAGAATTAATAATCGTTAAAATGGTTGAGTTAATAGCACCATTATAAACAATCAAAACTTCATCATTCGGTAAGGTTCCGGTTAAATCGAGCGTCGAAGAGGCTGAAGTTGCACCATTTGAAAATAACTTTAATTGATAATCTTCTAAACTAACTGCATCACCGGTTCCGTTATAGATTTCAACATATTTATTGCTGCTTGAGCCTTCCATATATTCTGAAAAAAATAAATCATTCGCAACCGCTAGGTTTGCACCTTGCAGTGTCACTTGAATCGCATAAGCCTGATTTACTCCAGCGTACGTAATGGTTACATTTTGTGAACCAAGGTCATTTAAATCAGGTGTGCTTGAAGTGTAACTCGATTCAGGGATTGTCCTCGTTGAGGTATCAGAATAATTAGCGGTAACAACTAAATTATCATGTTGGAATGTTGCTTGAAAAGGAAATGTTGTCGTAACGCTGGTGGTATTTAAACTTAATGAAGAAAGTGTTTTATTTGCCACTGTAATTGTAAAGGTCGTGCTTTTCGTTACCCCACCCTCAACATAGGAAACCGTGACAGTTTTATTTCCACTTGATGCGAAGGAGGTCACACCATCATAGTCAGTAGTCCAACCGGTTACAACTTTGGTGGAACTATCCGACATCGTAGCCGTGACCACTAAACCTGTTGAATCAAAAGGTTCATTTAAAGCGTAAGTGGTTAACATGCTCGAAGCATTCACACTAATGCTGGATAAAGTTACACCACTTGCAGCCGCCCATGCTGGATTATTTCCGACAGAACTTGTACCACTGACGATAGTTGCTCCTGCGCCACTGTAGCTTGTATCAAAGACAATCTCTGCCCATTCTGGGTGATCAATATAAGGATTACGATTACCTTGGAAATTATGATAAATCAAGTTATTACGTTTGATTTCATACGCATCAACCGGGTCTTCTTCATTCCATTGTAAATAGTGGGATAAAATACCTAATTCACCATAGACAGAGGCAGAGGATGTTACGGTGGTTCCACCAACCACATTTTCAACTAACCTTAATTGAGGATTGCCTGTAGAACTATAAGTGAGATAGCGCGTCGCCATATAAAAAACCATTCTTGCAATATCACCTTTATATTCATCTGCGGGTTCATAAACTTTTTTGGTACCTGATAAAGAAGAATATCCAGTCTTACCTGAAATATTACCTCGCTCATCTAAAACATTGGTTGCCCCAGAAGTTACATCACCAAAATCTAGATTCGAGTGATAGTTGTTGTTGTTTTGATCGGCAGCAATTAGGTGATGTAAATCCGTGCCTGCTGGAGCGGTTTCACCAAAATTTCCTAATGATTTTGCCCAGGTGTGTTCTTTATTCCAAATGGTCGTATGATCCGCATTCCATTGATAGGCATTGGTAGAACCATTATATTTTCCATACATTAAACGTAAGTAAGGATTGTCTATTGAGGCATTTGTAAAGTTATAATTGGTTCCGTTCGCTAATGGGGATTTGGTGTAATCACGGTCAACAATCGCCATTGCATATTTTGTTTCGGCATATGGAGAAATAGCAGTATGGTTTTTAATCCGATCATTTAAAGCGGTTTTTAGAGTACTTCCTGACATTCCTTCAGTGACAAAGTCATCATAGTATCCATGGACTTGAGTATCCGTCCAGTTGGTCGTGGTAATGGTTCTAGTTTCATCGCGAAGGGCAGCTGAAACTTCTAGGTCATTAATGTTGAAAGAAAAAAAAGAAATAATAATTGATAACAAAAAAAAGATTGAAGACTTTTTCACAAGATTATTTTAACAAAAATTAAAGTTTAAACACCAAAAACAAAGTCATTTAAAGTGTTATTAAATGAAATTAAATAGTTATGTCTTGCCCTTGCATTTACAATTGTGTTATTTGTTGAAGTATTTTTAAAATAATTTTTTGCATCTGAAGATAAACTTGTGTAAGAATTGGACAAAGTTGTCCAATTATCATCTGCTAAACAATTTTCTTTATTGTTCGTAGAATTTAAAAAGGTATTTGCAAAATTTGTAGCATCATCATAAGTTGTAAT
>CAZOHK010000095.1:0-3337 GCA_964579925.1 uncultured Staphylococcus sp.
AATCCTTGGTTGATTCACGGATTAAGAAACGCTCTCAATGCAGAAGGTTTTCAACATGTAAAAATTATCGTTTCATCTGGTTTTAATCCAGAAAAAATCCAATGGTTTGAAAAAGAAAAAGCCCCGGTCAATTTGTATGGCGTAGGATTATATCTTGTCACGTTGAGAACAAATTTCACCGGTGATTTGGTGATGTTAAATGGAAAACCTCAAGCCAAAGTGGGGCGGGGTTTACTCGCCTCCAGTCGATTAATCAACGTGACGCTTTAGTTGATTTCCTGTTGTAAATATTTTCATTTAAAACATTGAAAAATGTAAATTTTCATTTATAATGAAAGTACTTTCAATCAATGAGGAAAATATGATGAATAACATGAAAGACCGTGTCACGATTTATGAGGTTGCTGTCGCAAGTGGTGTATCCCTTGCAACGGTGTCTCGCGTCATCAACAACAATCCAAATGTCACGGAAAAAACACGAAAACGTGTTGAAGAAACAATCGCACGATTGGGTTATAAACCTTCTCGACTTGCCCAAGCATTGGCAACCAATAAGACAACCAATATTGGTATTGTGATCCCAAGTGCAAATTATGTTTATATTGCGAACATGTTAAATGGGATGACCGATGAAGCCAAACTTCGTGGTTACCAATTAACTTTGTTTGTCACCAATAAATCTAAAGAAGATGCCTTACAGGTTGTTGAAAAAGTAATCACCTCTCATGTTGATGGGGCGATTATTTTTGATGACGAGCTAGATGATGAAGATATCAATAAACTTGCAAGTTATAAAATTCCCCTCGTGGTGATCAACAACAATGTCAAAGGAGAAAAACTTGCTTCTATCAATTTTGACTATGAAAAGAAAATTAAAGAAGTCATTCAACAATATTTTAAAAAAGGAAGTAAGAAGATGTATTTTATGCATCTTCATCATTCAGGTCGATTGCTTGAACGGATTGAAAAGTCATTCATCGATGCCCACATTAAGGCTGGAAAAAATTATGGCGTTTTTTCCATCGAAGATTCTTATCGCCAAACGTATTCGGACTTTATGGAAATTTTTAAGTCCACCAAATCTGGATATTTTCTCGCATACCGGGATTCATTGGCAGCGGCTGTGATTAATGCTGCAATTGACTCTGGATTAAGAGTGCCACAAGATATTGAGGTTTTATCCATTATCGGAACAAAATATGTCTCGATCATTCGCCCACAATTATCCAGTTTACATTTGGATCTTAAAGAAGTTGGTTCTAAATCGGTGACGATGTTATCCGCTTTGTTAACTGATGAGCAAAAGGAGAAGAATGTCGAGTTTGAATCCACCTTTGTCAAACGCGCCAGTACATTATTTTAATATGATCAATATTTTTCAAGAACTTCAACAAAGAGGTCTGATAAAAGACGTGTCGAATTTAGAAGATATATCCGCACTTTTGAGCAATCCAACGACGATTTATTCAGGTTTTGATCCTTCTGCGGTGTCGATGCATTTAGGTAATTTTGTTCAAATTTCAATTTTAATGCGATTACAAAAAGCTGGTCATCGTATCATCGCCCTCGTCGGCGGGGCTACCGGGATGATTGGAGATCCTTCTGGAAAAAGTAAAGAAAGAAATTTATTAACGTTAGAAACGCTTAAGGCGAATACAGAAGGTATAAAGAAGCAGTTAGAAAAGTATTTAGATTTTTCCGATCCCAAAAAAGGAATTGTGGTCAACAATTATGACTGGTTAGGCAAACTTAGTATGGTTAATTTTCTTCGTGATTATGGTAAACATTTCCCCATCAACTATATGTTGGCTAAAGATGTGGTTGCCAATCGGTTAGAAACTGGACTATCCTTTACGGAATTTTCATACATGCTTTTGCAATCGATTGATTTCCTCCAACTTTATCAAGATTATGGATGCAAACTACAATTCGGTGGCTCCGATCAATGGGGAAATCTTACCAGTGGTTTAGAGTTGATTCGCAAGGTGGTAGGACCCGATTCAAAAGCCGGTGTTTTTTCAACACCATTAATCACAAGAAACGATGGTAAAAAGTTTGGAAAATCTGAAGATGGCGCGCTCTTTTTGGATGCAAACCTGACCTCTCCTTACACGATTTACCAATACTTTTTTAACGTGACCGATGCAGATGCAATTAACTACCTCAAAGTATTTAGCTTTTACGACATGGCAACGATTATGGAGATTGAAAAAGAACATAACCTTCAATTAGGTCAACGCATTGCGCAAAAGAAATTAGCTGAAGCTGTGGTGACAACACTTCATGGTGAATCGGCATTACAAGAAGCGAAGATGATGTCAGAAGTACTTTTTACCGGTCAATTTAAATCATTAAAGGAATCCCAATTACTTACCATTCTTGGTGGTTTAAAAATATCTCTACCTCAAGGAATTCTTTTAGAGGATGCATTGATTCAAAGTAAGGTCGCGGTAAGCAAGAGAGAAGCAAGAGAATTTATTCAAGGTCAATCGATTAGTATTAATGGGGAAATTGTCAATCAATTGACCTACACAATTCAAAGCTCAAATGCACTCTTTGGAAAGTATTTTGTCCTCAGACGTGGTAAAAAACTCTACGTGTTGATTCAAATTCAATAAAGAAATTAAAAAAGCTTGGTGGTCATCACCAAGCTTTTTGTTTGATTGAAATCAGTGATTACAACAAACGGTTATAGTATTCAACAATTTGAGCTTCGTTGATGTCTTGTGGTAATTCTTTACGTTCTGGTAAACGTGAGAATACACCTGACATTTTTTCTTTATCCACGGAAACGTATGCGAGTGTACCAGCATTGCTTGCGAGGGAAGCTTTGATTGCCACTAAGTTTTTACTTTTTTCACCGACTGCAATCACATCATTGACGTTGCAAAGGTAACTTGGAATATCGATCTTGCTACCATTGACTGTAAAATGGCCGTGGTTGACTAATTGGCGAGCAGCCTTGCGTGTTTTTCCAAAGCCCAAGCGGAAGACGAGGTTGTCTAAACGCGATTCAAGAATTTGCATGAAGCGAGTTCCGGTGACTTCTTTAGACTTCATAGCAATGAGGAATAAACGACGGAATTGGCGTTCATTCACACCATATGTAAATCGTAATTTTTGTTTTTCTAAAAGTTGTTTTCCGTATTCGGAAGGTTTCTTTTTGCGGCCTTGACCATGTTGACCAGGACCATATGGGCGCTTTGCCAATTCCTTACCAGTTTCTAATGTTGAAAAACCTAAGCGACGCGAACGTTTCCAATCTGAACCTCTAAATCTCATGAGATATATTATCCCCTTTCTTTATTGCAGACATAAAGCTAGGTGCAGGTTCCAC
>CAZOHK010000096.1:0-3251 GCA_964579925.1 uncultured Staphylococcus sp.
AAAAAGATAGCAATCATCGGGGCTGGCCCTGGCGGCATTGCGACGAGTTTATTGCTTGCCCATGCAGGACATGATGTCACCATTTTTGAAGCGAATGATCGCGTTGGTGGACGATCTAGTCTAATTGAACAAGATGGATTCCGATTTGATGCTGGGCCAACGTTCTTTATCTATCGTTATGTCCTTGATGAAATTTTTACAAGAATTGGAAAAAAACTTGAAGATATCGTCACATTAAATAGAATTGATCCTCTATATGATTTAATTTTTCCTCAAAAAACATTTCGTCCTTATCAAGACCATTCGAAGATGATGAAAGAAATTCATCGGGTTTTTCCGGGTGAAGAAAAAGGTTATCAACTTTATCTAAAAAAAGAATCAAGACGATTAAAAAAACTTCTTCCAGTGTTACGGCTTCCCTTCCATTCCCCACTACAGGTTTTACATCCAAAAGTTCTTTATGCAGTTGATGAAATTGATTTAAGTCGTTCGCTATATCAACGTTTAAAGCAATACTTTCACGCTGATGAATTAATTTATTCCATGGCGTTTCAAGCGAAGTATTTAGGCATGTCTCCTTGGGAATGCCCATCATTATTTAGTATGTTGTCATTTATGGAACATGAATTTGGCGTTTATCATATTCAAGGTGGATTACATTTTTTACATGAATCCATGGCGAATTTAGCCGTTTCGATGGGCGTCTCCATCAAACTTAATCATCCGGTCCAGAAACTCATTGTTGAGAAAAAGGTTGTCACCAAACTCAAAGTCAAATCCAAAATCATTGCGTTTGATAAAGTTGTGATGAACGGTGATTTTGCAAAAACGATCACCTTGTTAGATGATGCAGATCGGCCTAAGCAATACCGTGATGACTCATTAAATAAACTTCAGTTCTCATGCTCAACGTTTAATCTTTATTTAGGACTGGATAAAATCTATCCATTGGCTCATCATACCGTTGTTTTTTCTAAGGACTACCGGCAATATGTTCAAGAATTAACCAAAGATATGGTGTTATCTAAAGACCCTTCCTTTTATATTCAAAACCCAAGTTTAATTGATGCGAGTTATGCGCCTGCAAATCATTCCGCACTCTATTTATTAATTCCAGTGCCACATTTACAAGCGCCAATTGATTGGGTAAAGACAAAAGATGCATATATTCAAAAAACCTTGGATCGTTTGGAAAAAATACCAGCGTTAAAGGATATTCGAAAACATATCGTCAAACAATTCGCGCTTTCCCCATTGGATTGGCAAGATCAATATCACGTTCATTTAGGAGCAAATTTTAATTTATCGCACCGCTTTTCTCAACTTTTATACATCCGTCCACACAATCGATTTAATGGCCTTAAAAATTTATTCCTAGTCGGTGGAGGCACTCACCCTGGTAGTGGGTTACCTACCATATATCAATCTGCGATCATTGCCTCTGACCTCATTAATCAATGAAAAAGATTTCTCGGATCATTTGGCTAGCATTAGTCTTGTATACACTTTTGTATGTATCCTTTTTTGGTTTTCAATCACCTTTACTTACAAGATTAATCAATGGGGAAGCCGATATCTTTAGTTCATCATTTTTCAATGTAATGGGTATTGTTCCCATGATTTACTTGATGTACGCATCTTTGAATCAAACCAAGCGTAGATGGCATTGGCTACCTTATGCTTTTGGTTTTTTTGCTGGAGCATACAGCGTTCTCTTTGGGCAAGTTTCACAAATCCAAAAGCAATCTTCACCTCGTTTGATTCAGACATTATTACTTGGATTGTCCATATTTGGTTTAGCTTGGTTTTATATCAACGGATGGCTTTTCGGTCGGCCAAGTGCATACTTTGAGTTGTTTTTTGAGGATGCATTGGTTGGAATTATGACCATTGATTTTCTCGTTTTATATGCATGGTCAATCTTGTTAGCAAAACACCATTTCCAAACGTGGTATTGGTCATGGATTCCCATGATTGGTTTTGCCGGTTTAATGTTAATTGCTCGCGTTCGTAACCATCCAAAGGATCAATTGCTCAACCACTAATTCATGTTGCGCGAATCGACTCAACGATGCTGCTCCATCACCGCGTTGTAAACCATAATCTCCAAATTGACTATGATTGCCACCTTGCACGGTATACGTTGTCAATTGCGATGAGAAATATATCAACGATTGTTGATACGTCACGTTATCTAAGATTTGATCTTGATCGCCAATGATGGAAAGCATCGGCAAGGACGTTGATGAAAAATCGGCTTGTGCGGTTGAATAACTAGCAAGAAAAAAGATTCCTTGCAACGATTCAACTTCATTGATCCCATAAAATGCTGCACTTGAACCACCTAAAGAATGGCCACCAATCCACCATGAGGTCACAAGTGGATAATCTTGGATAATTCGTTTAGCTTTGTTGATATCGGTAATCGCTAAATTGAATAGTGGTTGTGTCACAAAAACATAGGAATCGCTTTGCTCTGAAAGTAATTTGGCAAAACCCGCATAAGATCGAGGATCAACCAACCCCCCAGGATAATAAATGATGCCTTGTGTCGATCCATCTGATTCAAAGCCATAATATCCATTTTTCTTATTCGCGAACGAATACGATTGCAAAGCATCCGATTGTGCTTGGTAACTGATGAGGTAAGTGCTAAAAGGGATGGTAATCAAAAGAATAAGTACAGAGAAAATAATGAGTTTAATTTTACGCTTTTTATTTGATAACCGGTTCATGTTGAATAAATTCTTGCATCAGTGGAAAAACTTTTGTGATGACAGTTGCACAGGCAATCGCAATATCCATATGTTCTTGTTGGGTGCCATTTCCTGATCGCAACTCTAAATAATGTACCCAACTGCGAAGGGTGCCATTCATGTATAAACGCGACATTGTTAAACCTTCTGGTAAAACCGCGCGTGCTTGTTCTTTAGCGATTCCTTGTTGAATAGCCCATTGATACGTTTCTTTGGCAAGGGAAATCATCGCTTGCTGTTTTGTTTCCCATGATGCTTGCAACGTTTTGGCCTTACCTTCATCTGTCAGTTTGATGCTATTTTGACGATTTTTATCATCTTGTAATCTTGCTTCTCTTGTTACAAATTCTAAATGTTGGGTTGGGTCTGCATAACGTTGTGAAAATTCTTGAAAGGAAAAGGATCGATGTCTTAAAATTTGTCGAGCAATATCGCGCGTGGTTTCGATTTCTAAGCATAATGAAACCATTTCTAATGGTGACCAGTGTTTATGTT
>CAZOHK010000097.1:0-3215 GCA_964579925.1 uncultured Staphylococcus sp.
ATCAAAATTAAACACCAGATTTAAACTTCCGATTTTTGGATCCACATATTTTAAAGAATCTTCAGGACTGACACCACCGCCAACTTCCCCAATCGTTAATGCTTCTGGATAAGCGTCTAGGACTTGCGCTTTAAATTCTTTAAGGTAATCAAAAACCTTCGGCAAGGAAGAAAACTTCGTTGAATCCAAAACCAAACCGTCCTTATCAAGGGGTAAGGTTGAATCTGAAAAGGTTAAATCTTTTGCAAGATGGGCAAGCGCATCCAAGCGGAAACCATCCACACCCATCGATAACCAATATTGAGCAATGGCATAAAGTTCTTGGCGCAATGAGGGATTTTCCCAATTTAAATCCGGCATTTTTTTGGAAAAGATTTTTAGGTAATATTGTTTAACCGTTTCATCATAATGCCAAGCGCTATCTGAGAAATAACCACGCCAATTGGTTGGCGGTAAGAGTTTTCCTTCTTCTGTCACCCTTGGATTTTTCCATAAATAATAGTTGTGGTATTTTGAATAACGATTTTTTCTAGCTTCAATAAACCATCGATGTTCATCACTCGTGTGATTAAGGACTAAATCAATAATGATGCGAATCCCTAAAGTATGAGCTTCTTTTAACAGGGCTTGAAAATCTTCCAAGCTACCAAAACTCGGATCGACTTGTAAATAATCTTTGACGTCATAACCATAATCATCCATAGGGGAAGCAAAAAAAGGACATATCCAAAGGAGGGTAATTCCCAACTGATACAGATGGGGAAGCTTTTGCCGAATGCCATTGATATCCCCAATGCCATCATTGTTACTGTCGTAAAACGATCGCGGGTAGATTTGATATCCGATTGCTTCTTGCCACCAATGGCGTTTTCGATTACTCAAAATAAGTTACTCCTTTTTGAGCATCTTCGATCATCTTGATAAGATCTTTTCTTTGAATTTTTGGGGAAATGGTTTTGGGTAATTTATTTAATGGAAAAAACTGAACATCGGTGATTTCATGGCCCCATGTTTTTAATGGTGCCAATAGGCTGCCTTGAAATACTAAAACATACTGACTTTCTGATTGACCACGATGACTAAAATCGTAGTGATAAACCCCAGTCAATTTTTCAACTTTTACTTCTGCT
Organism: uncultured Staphylococcus sp.; assembly: GCA_964579925.1. Lineage (GTDB taxonomy): Bacteria > Bacillota_I > Bacilli_A > RFN20 > CAG-826 > UBA970. The sequence continues at coordinate 1,131 of CAZOHK010000097.1, forward strand.
CCTGCTTCTTGCATACATTCTTTGGTGATCGCTTCAACCGGACTTTCAAACAAGTCAGCCCAACCGCCCGGAATGGTATAACCACCATCTACTTTTTCTCTGACAAGGAGCACGTCAGATTGCTCATTAAAAATAATCATCCGTACCGATACGTTAGGAGTAGGATACAAATCGCGTTGAAAATATTGGGGGCGATTAAAATCAATCTTGGTAAATTCTTTCAACATTTTTGAGGAAAGATCACTTAACTCTTGGTAGTTTTCTAGTGCATAAGCATCTTTGGAGTACGTTAATCCAATTTTACTGATGGATTGAACCTTAATAATGAATTCATAAAAGGCTAGGTTATCTTTTGGTTTCATCTTCCTTATTTTACTCTAAAATCTTCAAGAAAAACCTATAAAAAGATACCAAAGAATGATATTGTAATCATAAAGGAGGACCAACAATGGTATTAACAAATGTTGATGTTCAGTTAGTCGGAATCATTGTATGGGTTGTCATCTTTTTTGTAGCGGTGATTATAGAATCCCTTGAACCACAATTGGTGTCTTTGTGGTTTGCTGGTGGGGCTTTGGTTGCATTGCTTTTTGCAACCCTATTTCAAGTGAATTTAGTCTGGCAAATTCTCTTATTCATGGGAACAAGTGTTTTACTTTTAGTCTTAACTAGACCGTTTGTTAAGAAAGTGACCAATCGGCCAACCATTCCAACCAATGCGGATGCCTTAATCAATAAGGAAATCTTAGTTGAAAAAAGCTTTGGTCCAAAACAATCTGGAATGGGTCTACATGGCGATGTTCGGTGGAAACTGGTCACTGAAGGTGATGTGAGTTTTAAAGCAGGAGATTACGCGATTGTTAAATCAATCAACGGTAATAAGTTAACCGTTGCAAAAAAGAAAGAAGGTAGATAAACATGATTTTATTCTCAAGTGCTGCGGGTATTGGATTATTCTTTTTAGGCATCATCTTCTTTGTCGTTTTAATTGTCATCATTCGTTCAATTGTCATCGTTTCCCAAGGAACCACCGTGCTCGTCCAACGTTTAGGTAAATACCATAAAACGCTTGCAGCAGGTATTCATTTGATTGTTCCGGTAATTGACTCTAAAGTAGCGACGATTTCCTTAAAGGAACGCGTCTATGACTTTCCACCACAACCCGTCATTACAAAAGATAATGTGACGATGCAAATCGATACGGTTGTCTATTTTCAAGTCACGGATCCAAAACTCTTTACGTATGGGGTTGAACGTCCTTTATCCGCAATGGAAAACTTAACTGCAACCACCTTACGTAACTTGATTGGCGACCTTGAACTCGATCAAACCCTAACCTCACGTGACCGCATTAACCATCAAATGTGGGAAACCTTAGAAGAAGCAACCGATTCATGGGGTATCAAAGTCAACCGGGTTGAGTTAAAAAACATTATCCCACCACGTGATATTCAAGAAGCCATGGAAAAACAAATGAGAGCGGAACGTCAAAAACGTGAAGCGATTCTTGAAGCTGAAGGTAAAAAACAAGCGGCAATTTTAACCGCAGAAGGTGAAAAAGAATCCGCCGTTTTACGCGCACAAGCTGTCAAAATTAAAAAGATTACCGAAGCTGAAGGGGAAGCGGAAGCCATTCTGAAGATTTTTGAAGCCCAAGCAAAAGGGGTTGAATTGATCAATAAATCAAAACCAGATGCAGCCTTCTTAACCTTAAGAGGATTTGAAGCATTAGAAAAAGTGGCCAACGGTAATGCGACGAAATTAATCATTCCATCTGAAATCCAAAACGTCACCGGTTTAATTGCCTCATTAAAAGAAGTGATGACCGATGATAAAGTGGTCGTTCCCGCCAAGAAGAAATCTGAATAATTGATTTAAAAAGAAAAAGCATCTCGCTAATCGAGATGCTTTTTTTATGCGGATTTATTCAACCGTTACAGATTTTGCTAAGTTACGGGGTTTATCAATATCCCGCTTCAGGGCTAAGGCTGTATAGTAGGATAAGTATTGACCAACCATCGCTTTTAGTAACGGGGATAAGTAAACTTTGCAGTTTCCGGTGACAAATGCATCTTCATCTTTGGC
>CAZOHK010000098.1:0-3210 GCA_964579925.1 uncultured Staphylococcus sp.
CCGAAGAGGATGATGAAGACCAATATGTCTTTAATATAAATGGCCAACGTATTTCTCATAACTCTTATAAATCATCTGATTTCACCAATAGTTTTAAATGGGACCGTAAAGTAACGTATCGATCTCAATTTGAACGATATGCAAGGATGATTGAATTAAGACTCAACGGACTTTCCTTCCAATTAGAGTCTGCAAGTGACGTTCAAAATCAATTAGGCTTTTGGAATTCTCCTTTAACGTATTCAACGATTGCCATGGCCTTAACCAAAGATACTCAACCTTATTATGTCTTTGCAAACGCAAGAGAAGCCAAAAGTAGTGGCACCTTAACCTCCATCATCGTCTGGGGCACGAGTCAAGATACGGTTGAAGTTTTATTTGATAGCACCGGCTATTACCCACTTGGAACCATCCTTAACGGGCAAGTGTTGATGCGCCCTTATCAAGTATTACTGGTAAAACGCATATAAAAAAAACCAATCTTCCATCGATTGGTTTTTTCATCCTTCTAGGTATTCAAACTTTTTTTCTTTTTTGGTTTTCTACTTAAACCCAATACGATACTTAACATCAAGAGTTGGGCGAACGTGTAACCGATCGTGTTATAAATAACATCAATCCATACAGGACTTCGACCCGGTGCAAAGAATTGTAATCCTTCAAAGAGTAAACCTAGAACTAAACCAGTCGCTAACGATATCCATAAATAGCGACCCTTCTTTTCATATAAAAAGGTAAAGAATGTTAAGAAACCTAATATCCCGTTGATAAAATTCAGACCCATGTGACCAATGCCTTTACGAACAAATAAGTAAATACTAATGATCACATCAGGTGTTAATAACGTCGCTGGAATCACTTCAATCTCTAATGTTGCTTGGACAGATGGATCCATGACACTTGTCGCTGTAATGGTGGCTACACCAACGGATGCGCCTAAAATCACACCAAAATCTCCAGCACTGCTAACCGTGGCAATCTCTGGATTGCTCGATACATAGGTTAATTGTCGATCCGTGACATCTAAAGGATAAAAACTAGGACTAATGTTGATGGTTCTTCCATTTTCAACTTGAGTGTTGGATGTAATTTGTAGCGTAAGCGGAAAGACTTTTTCAATCGTAATCACCATAGAATCTTCTAATAAAGGATTGGCATTCGCATAGGCAGTAATCGTAACGGTTCGAGGCGCATAACCCGAAAAATTCACCGGGGTAATCAATCCTTGATCATTTACTTTTGCAACCCTGGTATTACTGGATTTAAAAGTGACTTGTTGATCAGTTGGCGTTGATTCTCCAAATGAAGGGGTTAAAGAAAAATTCCGACCGATATAACCTATGGTGTCTCCACTTAAGGTAAAGCTGGTCGGTTGAATGACATCCACTTCATCGATAATCGTTAATTCAATCGATTTTGAAATCGAACCAAATGCTGCCGAGATGATAACTTCACCTGTAGCAAGACCATAAATGACACCATCTTGGTTGACCGTTGCGATATTTAAATTGGATGATGAAAATAATACATCACTCGTTTTTGCGTTCATCGGTGAAAGATTTTCTAACTTTAATTTAGCGGTGGTATCTTTTTCAATGGTCGATGTTGCGTTAGCACCGATGAAGGCCTCAAGCGTGAAATCTAGGACTTCAGGAAAATCCACGACTTCAATCGAAATGGTACCGATGATATTTTCATAGTTTGATGTGGCGGTAATGGTTGCCTCTCCAAATTCTCTAGCGACGGCAATCCCGCCGTTGGTTACTTCAATAATCGAGGGATCACTGGAGGCCCAAGTAAGACTTTTATCCGTTGTATTGATGGGTGAAAAACTTGCAGTAATACGATTAGAGGTTCCAATATAAATACTCGTTGCTTCATCTCGAAGCGTTAAGGTAATATTTTCCGCTGGGACTACAACCACTTCCGCAGGAGGTAGAATGGCTCTCGCAACAGAAATAATGACTTCAGAGAGACCAGTAGATAAATCGCTTGATTCATCTGCAGATAATAAAGAATTTCCGGCAATAAAGGTATTGCTCAAGATAAACCCAGTTAGGATCCACCAACGAAAAGGATGTAATTTCTTTTTGAGTTCAATCATAAAATATTATCTAAAAATTAATGGTTCCAAAACCTTTTTATGTTGGAATTATGATATCACTTATACACAAAAAAATTGTTAATTCTTTATGACGAAAAACCTTGTGGGTTTTTTTGTTGCCAATGCCAAGCATCTTTACAAGCATCCATGATGGATTTTTGGGTCTTCCAACCAAGTTCTTTAAGTGCTTTTGAAGCATCAGCATAACAAATCGCGATATCACCTGGCCGTCTGGCAACCACTTGATAAGAAATTTTGATTTGATTGGCTTTTTCAAAAGCTTGGACTAACTCCAATACCGAAGTACCTTTACCGGTTCCAAGATTATAAACTTGGAATCCTGGATTTGATTTTAATTTCTTTAATGCCGCTAAGTGACCAAGCGCTAAATCGACAACGTGAATATAGTCACGAACACCTGTACCATCGACGGTAGGATAGTCATTGCCATAGATACTTAAGAAGGTGCGTTTTCCAATCGCCACTTGGGTAATATAAGGCATTAAATTATTAGGAATACCTTGAGGATCTTCACCAATCAAACCTGATGCATGAGCACCAATTGGATTAAAGTAACGAAGCATAATCGCTTGTAACTTTGGATTCGCTTTGACAACATCTTCAATGATCATTTCATTGATCAATTTAGTGGAACCATAGGGATTGGTTGTACCACCGATAGGATCAGTTTCTTTGATTGGCATTTTTTGAGGATTCCCATAGACAGTTGCCGAAGAAGAAAAAACAAGTTGATAGACTTGATTGGCTAGCATGACTTTTAATAACACCAGTGTTGAGTTTAAATTGTTATGGTAGTAATCAAGTGGTTTGGCAACGGACTCACCTACTGCTTTATATCCCGCAAAGTGAATGACAGCTTGAATAGGATGTTTTTTGAAAATGTCTTGAAGTTTGACTTCATCTAAAACATTCATTTCATAAAAGATAGGGGTTCTTCCCGTGATGAGTTTGATGCGTTTTAAGACTTCTGGCTTTGCATTATAAAAATTATCAACGATGATGACTTCCTCTTTTTGTTGGAGAAGTTCAACAACGGTATGACTACCAATATATCCGGCACCGCCGGTCACTAAAATGGCCATAGA
>CAZOHK010000099.1:0-3096 GCA_964579925.1 uncultured Staphylococcus sp.
CCATAAAAGACCGTGAGAGCATGGCCTTTCCTCTAGGATTTCCTAGCGATCATCCGGGTTACCATCCTTATTTTAGCTTATTTGGGTCAATACCGAGTTTAAAAAGTTCTTTTTCGTAAATGCCAAGTTTTTTAACCAATAAAAAATTATCTTGGTTAATTTCCACCGTTTTATTCGCGTTGATTACACTCACTTTATCTTTCATATCTGCAACTTGTATTTCTAAATCTGAAATCCGCTTTTTTAAACTTTGAACGAGTTGTTCTTGATTATTCAGTCGAGGTAGTTCTAACTTAATAAATGTTTCAATTTGACGATAATCTTCTAATATTTGATCCAAAAAAGAATCAACTTCATGGCCGTTATAACCTTTCATATCTGGACTAAATTTTTTCTTAAGAATGAGTTCGGAGGTTAGATTTTTTTTCATAGATTGGTTTTATTATAAATGATTCAACTAAAAAGTGAGTGTTATAATGGTAAGGTTCTATGAAAAAACTCGCTCGCTTAATCGGTCATCGTCGAACCCTCGTTTTTCTTGATTTGGAAGGGACGCAACAATCCCATGAACTTATTGCTATTGCAGCAATCAAGGCTGAAATCAATGATGATCTCACGATTAAAAAAACATACAAAGGCATCCACCATATTGTTCGCCCGAAAAAAGAAGTGGGCAAATTTGTTACCCAATTAACAAAAATTACTGAGGTAGACGTTGTCGACAAAGGGATTAGTTTTGCAAAAGCAATGATGCTGTTGCGAAATTACCTTGGTAAGAACTTTAAAAAAGCTGCTTTTATTGTCTTTGGAAATCACGACGCTCGCATTCTCCATCAATCATTCCACCATTCTCCAGACGCGTTAGAAACCACCGTGAAGACCGTAACCGGTAATTTAATTGATTACTCGATGTTTTTAAGTGAATTTATAAAGGATCAAAACGGCAACCCTTTATCCTTAATTAACAACCTATTAGTATTTAAGGAGCAGTTTCAAGGTGAGCACCATCAACCCTTGGACGACGCAAAAAACCTTATGTTATTGTATCGCCGTGTTCTAGAAAATAAGGAAACGATTATGAGTGAGTATTTAAAGGTTTTTAAACAATTCCGGCATCTTCCTGAACCGGTTAAAATCATCATTCAACAATTACTTGATGACAAAGTGGTAGAGAAAAAAGATCTCCTTCAAGTCGTAAAGGATTATTTAGGATGATTCGTTATCCAGGTGGGATTGGGAAAAAAACAACCCTTAAAAAAAATAAGCCATTAAAAAACCTTAGCCAAAATTCATTTAAAAATCGGGGGATGACATTTGAGCACGATATCAATCTATCGAATCAATACTATTTAGATCAAGATAAAGCCGTCATTACAAAAAGACCTACCCCGATTAATGTGGTGAAAGTAGATTACCAATCCGGGGCAAAGATTACCCATGCTTATTTTGAAAAGCAATCGACCACTGACTACAATGGAATTTATCGAGGCAAGTATCTTGATTTCGAAGCAAAATCAACACTCTCCATGTCATCTTTACCCATCGCAAACATTACCATCCACCAACGTAAGCATTTAGAAAAAATCGTCAATCAAGGTGGGATAGCCTTTTTACTCATCTCATTTAACAAGCGCGATGAGGTATTTGTACTAAAAGCTGAAGATTTTTTAAATTTTACGAGCAAAGAAAATCGGAAATCTTTACCATATGCATGGATTCAAGCAAAGGGAGTGTTGGTTTCAGTTCAATATCAACCTAGACTAGATTATTTGTCAGCAGTCGATCAATTATTCTTTTAAATTCTTTTTAGGTTCTTTGCATAAATCAAGCATCGGACATTCTTCACAATGTGGTTTTTTCGCTTTACAACGATATCGACCAAAATGAATGAATTGGTGATGAAGTTTAATGTAACGTTCACTCGGAATCGCTAATCTTAACTTTTTTTCAGTCCCCGTCACATCGTCATTAGCTTTCGTAAAACCTAATCGCCTTGCAATCCGATGAACATGTGTATCGACTGCGATTTCTGGAATATGAAACCATTCTGCTCTGATGACATTTGCGGTTTTGACACCAACTCCTGGTAACTGCATAAGAGTTTGTTTATCTGAAGGAACTTTACCTCCATGCTTTTCAATCAGTGTTTTAGCAATCGCCTGGATATGTTTTGCTTTGGTATGAAACAAACCAATACGTTGAATCACTTTTTCAATTTGCTGAATTTGAGCATTTGCTAAATCTTCCAAGCGAGGGAATTTTTTAAATAACACTGGCGTCACTTGGTTGACGGAGTTATCCGTGGTTTGTGCAGATAAAACAACCGCGATCAAAAGATGGTAATCTTTTTGATACCAAAGTTCACAACCAGCATCAGGGTAGGTTCGATCAAGGAAATCGAGAATCCTATTTTTTTGGCTTTTGTCCATTGTCAAATTGTTGACTGATTTGAGCCAATGTTTGTTGAAGGTTTTGTGTGGGTTGACCAGCGAGCGGGGTTCCTTCATTAGCAAAATTATCTTTAAGGGTTTGTTTTTGTAGATACTTATCCATATGCCGAATGGATTTTTTTTGTTTTGAAATCGCGTCTTGTAAACTTGCTTGAATCATCACTTGGGTATAACCAAACCCTAACCAATCCTGAATTCTAGAGATTTCTAGAGGTGAAAGCGTGCGGCCAAATGCTTGTTCGATGGATTGAAAGATAGAGGATTGATCGTTGAGATTTAATTCTTGGGTTTGTTGAATCACTTGTTGTTGAAAACGTTTATATAGCAGCTGCTTAATCGGTTTTAGTGAGGTAAATGTTTTGCCATCAAGCGTCGTAAATTCAATCCATTGGCGATTGAGTAAATCTACCATGACTGCGTCAATCTCCTCTAAAGATAAAGTCATTTTTAAACTCAATAGTTCTGCGGTGATTAAATGATTGTTTTGCTTAATCAATTGATCAATCATCAAAATCACCATCACATGCTTTTCTTGAAAACCAAGGGTTTTGTAATGTTCGAGAAGTAAATATTTTAAGTCCACGGCTTCGTGAAGCATATCCATCATTTCGTTATTATATCAAAGAAAGATTTAACCAGCGTCAAT
>CAZOHK010000100.1:0-2533 GCA_964579925.1 uncultured Staphylococcus sp.
GCAAATTCCCCTTTATAATCTTGCCGAACTTCACCGTTGGTGCCATCATTAAATCCATCGACTAAAGCATTGAGTTCAGTGTCATCAAAGTTTTCGCCAGCAATACTGGTGAGTGTTGGTAATAGTATGTCTTCGACAACGACTGGTAATGCGGAGACAATCAAATCAGAATCCAATAAAGACCGGCGATTAATTGCTTTGCCTGTGATTGGGTCATTATTGACTGGAAGTCCGTCTTCATCAACTTCACCAATCAAAATCTCAACAAAAACATCAAAATTTTCACCAAGTAAATCAATCAGTGAAGGGGTAGGTTCGTCAACGGATTTACGACCATTTGGACCTGGACTGGTTGGTAGGATCAAATCAAAAATGCCAGTCACTTCTTGCGTTAATTCATAAACCAATTCGTAAATTAAGGTTAATTCTGAACCAAATTGAATATCTTCATAATCTTCCCAGACAGTTGGCAGGAAACTAGATAGTCCAAGTGATCCTGCAGGAACACCGGTTTCTAATTCATTTTGAACTAGCGTAAACAAAACTGCAGGAATAACTTGTGAAAGGAATGGCGATTCATCGATGGTATTTAAAATTCCGGTGATTTCAGGAGCAGCAGTAGGTGAAAAAAGCGCATTTATAATGTCATTGGTATCCGTTGCACCTTCTAAAATTGGGGTGAGTATACCTGACCGGATGACCCCAGCAAAGATTTCGCCAATTGAAAACAATTCATCTTCCCAATTTAAACCTTCTAAATCAATAAGAGATGGATCAATAAATGCAGAGGCGGCATCTAAATTTAAACCGATGGTCACTGCGATAGGTAAAATTTCCATGATTAAAACGGATCCCGTTAACGATGTGATGAGGTTGGTGAGGGCATCATCCGATAGCAATAACGTTGTATCAATCGTTGAGAAAGTACTATCGATTGCACCGCTACTTAACAATGTGGCTGCAATTTCTGCAAAAGAACCAATTTCATTTGCAAGTGTCAACCGATAATCTTCTAAATCCTGACCGGTTGCGAAGTCCATCAACGCGGTATCAATACTTAGACCATCATCTGTTAAAGACCAAGAAAACAAAGTTTGAGCAAACATGGAGTCGTTATACGTGTCAACAAACGACATAATTTCGTTATATAAATCGTTATCAATTTGATCGCCATATTCTTCATCAAAATCTCTAAATGAATTTGAAATCGAATTCACTAATGAGGTAAATGGAGAAAGAAACATCGTGAGCACAAGGACCATTTTTAATGCTCCAGCTAATCCACCCAATAAGCGCAATTTAACTTTTTTTCTAACGTTTCTTGGAACAATAAATCGGAACGGAATAAAATAGAGCAAAGCAGCAACGGTTTCACCCAATAGAAAGATGATAATCGCGAGCACAATGAACAATAAGTATCTCAAGAGAACGAGCGTTAGACCTATGATCAAATCAGCAATCGCTGGTGTAATAAAAAAACCAAAACCAAGGAGACTTTGTTCAAGTAATTCATAGACGGTGTCGTATGGAGTGGTGACAGCAACGATAATTGGGGTAGAATTCAAATTTAAGGTAATCGATCCAAACCCAGCACTTGAAGCAATGCCGGAAACATCGAATTCCATAAATATGTCAACCAATTGCCTGGTGAAAACAATCGACGCAAGAACCAAACCACCAACAAAGATTAATCGAAATCCTTCACGCCATATTCCGCGCATAAAGCCAAATATAAATCCAAGAGCAACCATGCCAATAACACCATAAAAAGCATAATCCATATACTGCGTTAATTGGTCTGGGCTTAATCCAAATGTAAAGAATAATGTCATACGTACCTCCATAATAGGTAACACTACCATTTTAACTTAAAATGATATGTTATTATATAAAAAGATTAACCGTTGCTATGGAATAATTGAATGCTAAACCTTCATCCGAAATTGGAACAAATAAACAATTAACTTTATTCCTTATAGGATGGTTAGGTTTATGGGTTTTTGCGTTGTTTTTTTCAATGATCGGTCAAATTATTTTACCTAATTTTCTTAGTTCCGAAGTTTTTGAGTCCTACATCATTAGCAATGAATATTTTAACCTGATTAATTTTTTAACTTATTTGTCATTATTGATGATTGGTATCATTGTGCTTTTCCCGTTTATTCAAAAGACGCTTTTACCTGCTCTTCAATCCATGAAGTGGGCATTAGGTTTGCCATTTACTTTTCTAATATTGTTTTCAAATTATTTGCTTATTTCCATTTATTCCTATCTTGGCATCATTTTGGAAGATAATCAAAATCAAGCAGCCATTGTCTTATTGGTCAAAGATGCACCAATCATCTCATTAATAACATTTGGTTTTTTAGGTCCAATCGTTGAGGAATGGACCTATCGATTAGGATTATTTCAATATTTAAAAAATAGAAATCGGGTTTTTGCTTACATCATCACCTTAACCGTATTTGGCTTGATCCATTTTGACTTTACCTCGACTAATTTGGTTAATGAATTGTTCAATTTACCCATGTAC
>CAZOHK010000100.1:2543-3055 GCA_964579925.1 uncultured Staphylococcus sp.
TCTATGATCGATTTGGTTTGAAAACTGCAATGGCCACACACATTACAAATAACTTATTATCGGTTTTGGTCATCTTAGCTACTCCAGGAAGTAGCTCTATCTCTTCATCATGAATATGCGCACATTGAATGCTTACCAACTCAAATGGTTAGCTTTAATCACGATGACAATTGATCATTTTGGTGTCATGGTTTTAGATCCCTATACCAATAATCCTTCTATCAGCACGCTTTACCTTGTGGCGCGATTAATTGGTAGAATAGCTTTCCCTTTATTTGCATTCATGATTGCAGAAGGCGTTTACCGAAGCAGAAAACCATATTTATATGTCTTACGTTTGTTTTTCATGGCGTTTTTGATTGGAGCTGCTATGTTGATTTTAAGAGAATTCAACATTCAAACACTTGCCGGAAACATTTTTATTGATTTATCGATGGCAGCATTAGCGATGATTTTATTAAAGGAAAAAAACTGGTTATTTAAACCTTTTGCTCTTATTCCTATTCTTTATG
>CAZOHK010000101.1:0-3029 GCA_964579925.1 uncultured Staphylococcus sp.
CACCAGGCAATCAATTCCGCTTCAGTTAGTGTGCCTTTAATTAATGATGCGATGAGTTTTTCTAAATACGTTTGTGCTTGTTGGATTAATTGCAAAACGGTATCGGTTTGAGCTTTTCCAGTGATCGGATGTTTCCAAGTTTTTCTCGTTACATTTAAAGCCTGTTCGGTGACCACGGATTTTAAATTGGTGGGATGGATTAAACTCATGGGAAGTGAACGCCTTCCTGCAATAATAACAACGAGTAATCGATTGAACATCGATCCATGATATAAAAAACGGTACGTTGCACGCATATCATTGACGGCATCTTGATAGGTGTGATGAGAAACTTGCTTGGGAAAACATGTGTAGTAAAGTTGACTAATCGATTGTAAGGAAACTGAATCAACAACCAAGGTATGTTTGGGTTGATAAACTTGACTAGATAACTTCAACTTTTGAACCAAACCAATGTCCATTTCCATCTCAAGACGTGCATGGTCTGCATTGTAATGCCCAGATAAAGAACCATGCTCATCAAATCCAGATCGATAAAAAACATACGGATGACAGGTGCGATCAAGTGCATAATGCGTTAATGCACCAATCACATATGCTTTGGTGATGTCGTCCGCATGGGAATCTAAAAATCCTTTTTGAATCAAAGGCCATAAGGATTGTTCCGGTTTTTGATTATGTAAAGTAGAGCCAAATTGATTAATCGTGGTACGACTTAAGCGTCTTTTAAATGGTGCATTACCATAAAAGAAGAAAGGATCGGGTCCTTGCGAACCGACCCAAACCAAAGCTTGGTTTGACTCAAGAAATGATAATTTATTTTTAAATTGTTGAATAATCTGATTCGCAAAATACTGATGCGTCAAGATGGATGGCATATCAATTACTTATTTTTCTTTTCTGTTAAATAGTTCGTTGGTAATTTCCTAGCAATGTTAAAGATGATGCCACCTGCGATGAACAAGACGATAAGTGATAAGACCCCATAGCGAAGATTGCCACCAGGTAAATCACCAAATTGAAGCGTAACGAATGTAGCAACCGTACCAACAATAAACGGCCCAATCACGGCAGCAAATCTTGAAAAGACGGTGTATAAACCAAAGAACTCATTTGATTTTTCTTTAGGGATAATCTTCCCGAAATAAGATCGAGATAGCGCTTGAATCGATCCTTGTGAAGTCGCAACGAGTAAACCAAGTATGTAGAAGTGCCACAATTCCCGAATGAAAATAGCAAAGATTGAAATGAATGCATACGTTGCGATGTTTAATAAAAGAATGTTTTCAGCCTTAATCGTTTTGCTCAATCGTGAGAATAATATAGCAAATAAAAATGCTGCAATTTGAATCACCAAAAAGATAGGTAATAATGTGGTAAGTTCATTTTCCGGAAGAATATTTAACGCGTTGACTGCAAAGCGTGCTGCAAGATTAATGACGGTATGGACACCATCAATGTATAAAAAGAATGCGAGTAAGAATAAAAAGATTTTGGGAAATTTTCTTGCTTCCTTAAGGGTTTTAAATAAACGTTGAAAAGATTTTTTAATCGGATGCTTTTCTGGTTCAATGCCATAAACTTGTTTGGACTCTTTTAAAAATGGTAAAGAAAAAATCAACCACCAAGCAGAGGTAAAGAGAAAAGTAATTTGAAAACCTAATGTAAGCGTAAAACCAGGTATTGATTCTGGGAGAATCGTCAATAAAACAACTGCAACCACAAGTGGAATCGAGCTTCCACCAATATATCCAAATGCATATGCAGCCGTTGATACCCGATCCATGTTTTCATCCGTCGTCATGTCAACGATAAAGGAATCATAAAAGACATTGGTTCCTGTATAACCAACTGTTCCCACAATGTAAGGAACCAGGATGACCCACCAGAAAGATTGATTTTCAAAGACTGGATAAAAAACTAATAAAACAGAACTGATGAATCCAAGGAAGAAGAAAATCACAAAGAATTTTTTCTTTAAACCCCTGTAATCTGCTAATGTACCCAAGATGGGTGACAGGATTGCAACCACCAAACTAATGCCTGATACGATAAATGCAAACAAAGCATCCGCCGTGTTTTGTCCTAAACCTCCAACATCAACACTTAAGTAACCATAAAGTAGAGGAAAAATAAAGGTGGCAAAAATAACGGTATAAGCCGATTCTGCCCAGTCATAAAAAATGAAAGCCCATTCCTTTTTTGTAAATCGGGAATTTTTGGTTGGGGATAGTTGTTTTTCCATAAGTACCTCTTTTTGATAGTTTAGCACTCTTGGGGAATTTTCAATGCCATGAAGATGCTTCTTAACCTAATCTTAAACAAGGTACAATACCTTTATGATAGAAAGCTTGTGGTCAACCTTTGAACAGTGGGTTTTAAGTGTAGGTTTTGTAGGTATTTTCATCATTTTTTTATTATCGGTCCTTCACCCCACCGTTGAAGGACCAGCCGCCTTGCTTCTTTTAACTATCCTCACAATCCTTGTAGATTCAGTGTGGATAGCAAGTCTGATCCTTCTAATTGGATTCTCAATGGGATTTTCAATGTTCTATTTTTTAGTACATTCCCTTCACCAACGTAGTCACCAAGCGATGGAACGATTTACCGCAACAAAAAAAGCACTAGATTGGGTGAAAAAACAACCGACATGGAAACATATACTGGTGATTGGTATGCCCTTGGTGTACACCTATCCATTACGTATAGCGTTTACCATTCAACACAAAACATTCTTACCTTTTTGGTGGGAAACCTTTTTACAATATGTTGTATTAACCGTAGGAAATCTTTTACTTTATTTTGGCATCATTGAGTTAATTTTTTTAGATTTACCGATTGGGATCATCAGTGTCATCTTGTTTGCGTTGTCCGTAGGAATTTATCTAATCCGCACAAAAACAAAAGTTATTTAATACGCTTGGTTGATTGCCGCACAACCAATTGGACTGGGACGGTGGTTAAACCTTTGGTAACATCTTTCTTTTCAATCATGGCCAAAAGTTTCATCGCTGCGGTTTCCGCAATCA
>CAZOHK010000102.1:0-2913 GCA_964579925.1 uncultured Staphylococcus sp.
TCAAGAAATTTGGGTATCTGCATATGAAGGCGTTAACCGTGCAAATTATATGACTCAATATAAAGCTGCTAATTTAGCCGGTGAAAAAATTGAGTTTGCTGGTAAGGAAGCTTTCATCAAGGCTTATCGTACGGAACCCTTGCCAGACTTTTCCAGCATTGAAGTGTTGAATGATGAGGACGGAGCTCCATCCATTCGATTTAATGATCAAACCTACGCAATCTCACTTTCACATGATGGCGAATATGTGGTTGCCATGGTTATAATATAAAAGGTATTTTTATGAACTTAACACGCGTTGAATTACTAAATTTGCATGATGTGATCTTAAAAACACAGCAACCATTGGCTGGAAATCAATTACAACATCTTCGACTTCACGTCGACGATTTGTACCTTGAATCCTTAACCCTACTTAAAGAAGAAAAACATCAACAAGAATGGATGTACACATTTCATCGTCATCAACCGTTTGAATTGGGTCATGCTTATGTGATGGTGATTGAAGGCTTCGATCCGATTCCCGTTCATATGGGTGCGGCGCTTCAATTTGCAAATTTTGATACCACCTATACATACAATCAAGATGATTTAGGTTATACGTATCTTCCTCATCAAACCACCTTTAAAGTATGGGCCCCATTAGCGAGTTCTGTCCAACTCATTCTGTATCGTGCTCCTTCACAAGCGAATGTCATTTATCCAATGCATCGTGGCGAAGCCGGTGTCTATCATTGTGTCGTGAAGGGTTCTCTCGATGGTCAATATTATCGTTACGGGATTACCAATCATGGTTTGTATCAATCCGTGATTGACCCTTATGGAAAAGCGTTATCAAGAAATAGTGAATATAGTGTAGTCGTCGATTTTTCTAAATTTTCGACCCCGATGTATGATGAAACCTTACCTCCCATCAAGGCCTACCAAGATTCGATATTGTATGAAGCACACGTCAGAGATTTAACGAGTGATGGAACGATTCATTTTCCCCATCCCCGAAGCTTTTTAGGGGCGGTAACCCCAGGTATTCGTTCTTCAAAAGGCAATCCAGTGGGTTTTGATTACCTTTGTTCGTTAGGCATTACCCACTTACAACTTTTACCGGTGACGGACTATCGAAGTGTCAATGAATTCAAAATCGAACAAAGTTATAACTGGGGTTATGATCCTTATCATTATTTCGCCTTAGAAGGAAGTTTTGCTTCTCAACCCGATGACCCAACCTCGAGAATTCGTGATTTCTTCACCTTGGTTAGTCGATTCCATCAAAAAGGTATTCGCGTCAACATCGATGTGGTTTACAACCACGTTTATGACTACCAACATAGTCCGTTTGAAAAAGTAGTTCCTGGTTATTATTTTCGAAAATTACCAAATGGTTCCATGAGTAATGGTTCCTATTGTGGTAATGATTTAGCAAGTGAGAAACCCATGGTGCGCCACCTGATTGTCAGTGCAGCGACCTTTGTGGTGAAAACCTATCATTTAGACGGATTCCGGTTCGATTTGATGGGCATTCTCGATCGAGAAACTCTTCGCCAAATTGAAAAAAATGTCAAAACCATAAGACCTGATTTTATGCTATATGGTGAAGGTTGGAATATGCCAACCCATTTACCACAAGCGGATAAAGGCATTACGGAAAATAGTCATCTCATGCCAAACTTTGCATACTTTAATGATACGTTTCGAAATACCATCAAAGGTGGCAACAGTGACCATGATGCCAAACAACCAGGTTATGCGACTGGACATGTTCATGGCGGGGCAAGTTTGCCTTACTTGTTGACGGGTTCTAGTCAATCGCATTTGGGAGAACCTAAAGTCAGTCACCCATCTCAATCGATTAATTATGTAGAGTGCCACGACAACAATACCTTTTATGACAAACTGATGGTTTGCCAACCTCATGAAGGCGACATGTTTCCACTCAGGCGGATCATCTTTGCAAATAGTTTGGTCATGTTCGCGGATGGCATTCCTTTTTTCCATATGGCCCAAGAGGTCGGTGGCACCAAATTAGGTGATCATAATTCTTTTCAATCCGGCGATCGCATCAATCAATTCCAATATCAATGGGTGGATGATCGCAAATGGATGGTTCAGTCATTTCAAGATTTAATCACCTTAAGAAAATATTTTCGCACGCTTTCACCTCAAGGTTGGTCAGATCGCCAATTAACCTGGCAATCCCTTGATCATGGTGGGTGGCAAGTCACGTATCAACTTGGTAAAAAAACCTTTATCTTATTATGGAATCCATCCTTACATCAAGTCCTCATGCCTGAATCCTTACAAAAGACCATGCTCCTCTTTGACGGAGAAAAAAAGACGAATTTACCATTATCCTTAAGCCACATCCCACCCATTCGCTTTCTCTTGTTGGAACAAAGATAAATCATCCTTGGGACAAAAGAGGTCAGGAATTTTTTATCCTATTCATAGGAGAAAAAAATATGATTTCAACCGTGATGGTCATCGGACTAATGGATGTGGTGATTCAACCAAACATTCGCTTGATTAAAATTCAAAGGCCTTATCGTGATGTCAAAGGCGTATTTGTCGAAGATCGCATTCCCATTCAATATTGGACCAGGGCAACGAATAACTATTTTATGACGATGAAAGAGGGTACCCTCATTGGTGTCAAGGGTCGCCTTGAAGTGATTGAAGGGGTAGGAACGACCATTGTTTGTGACTTTCTCGAACCGCTTCATTTACCGTTAAAAACTTAACCGATTTGGTCTAAATTTAGTAAAATGTGAGTATGTTCAAATACTTACGTTTAGGTTTTCGCTTACTCTTAGAATTATTTGGTGGTTATTTATGGGTTATCCTACCCAACGTATGGTTTCGAAAACGCATTGATCTGACCACCCGATATCATGGGTTGAGACGCGTTATCCAAAGACT
>CAZOHK010000103.1:0-2804 GCA_964579925.1 uncultured Staphylococcus sp.
TTGCCAACCGTGGTAGTTTTCATCTTGCAAATGAAACCTTAGCAAAGGCAAGTGATGATATTGATAGCATCCTGCGTTTGGTCATCACCGAAGATGATCAAAACGCCAAACTCCAACTCATCCTTAATCAATTTACCGAACTCAATAAACGCATCAAGGATGGGATGAAGTCCCAACCTCAAGCGGCTTTACCATCGAAGTCTGAACCGACATCCAATGGTTCTACAAATACCAGCGGAGATGAAGATACGAGTAAACGGGTTGACCAACTTGCCTCCGCTTCTGACTACACGATCATTGAAGATACGGGTGTCACGTTTGAAGATGTGATTGGCTGTGAAGAAATCAAAACCTTTATTAACCAAGATTGGATTTTCCGATTTAATGCTGCCTTTCAAAAAGTAAAAATTAGTGGCAAGGATTATCAACTGTTTGATCCCAAGAGCATGGAACGTGGGATTTTATTCTATGGATTACCAGGCACTGGGAAAACGATGATTGCCAAAGCGATTGCCTCTAAAGTCAAAGCAACCTTCTTTTCGATTGATGCTTCTCAATTATTGGATAAATATAAAGGTGGCACGGTGCAACGGATGAAGCAGTTGTTTGAAGAAGCATCTCGTTATGAACGGGCAATTATCTTTATTGATGAAATCGATAGTATCATCATGAAACAAACCGATAGTACGGAACAACACGCTAAACAAGATCTCAACCAATGGTTAGCCTTAATGAACGGGATTAACGCGAATAAGAAATATGACCGTTTGATGTTTATTGGTACGACAAACGATCCTAACTCCATCGCACCAGCAGCCTTACGACCAGGTCGATTTGGTTTACACTTCCGTTTAGATATTCCAGATTTAGTTACCAGAGAAGCATTGATTCGCCGCGGTATTCAAAAAGATCCTTTATTTGAAGACATGATGGGATTCATTGATATCAAACGGGCCGCAAAAATGACCGCAGGTTATACCCAAGCGGATATCACCGCGTTATTCAATCGGTTGTTAAACTTATTAAAATCGAAGATCATCATTTCTTTAGCTGAACGGATTGAAAAGAAATTACAAAACCCAACTCATTTTGATAAAAAAGACTTTCCAATGTCACAAAAAGACATTGATGATTTTATTCGGACGTCGCACAAAACCAGTACGGATTCCATCCTCAAGCAATTGGAAGAATTTGAAGAAGAGTTTCAAATTAAACCGCTTGCCGGAGGCATCCAGGAGCACTATGCTAAAATAATGAAAGAAGGGGAACAACATTAATTATGGGATTATTTAAGACAAAAGCAGAGAAGGAATTCGAAACCAAGCAGCTGATCCGAAAACAAATTCGGGAATTTGATCGTCGCGTTGCAAAACTCGAGGAGCAAATGGGGAAACATGTTGAATCTGCTCGGACGGCGATTAAAGAAAATTTACCAGAACAAGTGAATCTTGCCAAAGTTGCCCTTTCTCGTACCATCCAAGAACGTAAAATGACGATTCGGATGAAGATCTTTTTTGAAGTCATGACCCAAATCAAGGACATGGCAGAAGCAAACAAGACCTTTGTGAAATCGATTAAGACCTTAAGTGAACAAATGGAAGTGGCGAACACCATCGAAGTGCAAAAGATTTTTGATAAGTTTGATACCGAGGTGGAAAAAGCCAACTTGATGGCAGAAGAAATCCAAGACCAACTCAACGTCCAAGAAACCAAGTATAAAAAAGAAGAAATGTCGGAAATTAAAGTCACTGACAGTGAAATTGATACGTTGATATATGGAACAAAAGCACCACAAAGTACAGGCTCAACCGTCGCGGATCCATTAGAAAAGAAACTTGAAGAACTTAAAGCAAAAATAGAAAAGAAGTAGTGAGGGCTTATGGGGAAGCCAACATTCGTCGCGTTGCTGAGTTTGATTGAAGCACAACTTGATCAAGATCCTTGGTTGGGATACCAAACGCTTTTGGAATTGATTCAACTCGTTAAAAGTGAACCGACCTATCAAGGTTATGTTCCTTTATTAGAATCAATGCATGTAAGTTACGCATCACGGATAAGACCGACGTTATTGAACCCATTACCGATCACCGTCTATCGGCAACAACCATTAAGCATTCGTTTGGATGTTGGTCGATTACCAAGTTCACAGATGAATCTCTTGGTCAATGGACAAACGCATCAACCAAGTGAAACAAGTCCTGAATTGGTGTTTACGATTCCTCATGATGGACTTGAACCATTACCGATTCAAGTGCGGGTTCAAGACCATGTCGTCCTAGACGTTGTATTGACGTTTACCTCACCGGTGGAAATGGATCATCTCGGCATATGAATGAAGCATTATTAACGCGTTTAAAACATCGCGTGGAACCAAACTTACTCGTCAACAAAACCTTATCAAGGCAATTATCCACGGACTTTAATTTACCGTCCTTTATTCGAGATTGGTTCTTAAAGGATGTTAAACCTTCTGAAGCACAAACCGTCATGCCGATGATTAAACAACGCATACATGACATCATGCCAACACCTGGAACATGGGCAAAATTCCTTGATCGCTTACGATCAGGGGAGACCGTAAAGATTTTATCCAAAGTCGCCATTCATGTGGATTTAAAACAAGACTTATTAACCTTTAGCATTCCTGATTTTGGATTAACGTCTAACGATACCTTTATTGCAAATGAAACATGGCAAAACTTTAAACAAAGTTTTTTAAACACGGTTGGTTCCGTGTGGGGTGTGTTAACGCTTCATTTCCATGAGGTGACGATTGGTAAGAAAACTGAGAAACGGATTAGTCT
>CAZOHK010000104.1:0-2798 GCA_964579925.1 uncultured Staphylococcus sp.
TAACGTATCATAAATTGATTATAAATGAAAAGCGCCTGGTTTTAACCAAGCGCTTAATTTGAACCAAACTTATTCCTTTTTTGAAGGTGGTGGTGTTGGATTTTTTTGATTTAACGTCACTTGAGGGAACGGTATATCAATCTTGTGTCGGTCACAAAATAACTTAAATTCACGATTGATCATCCGATTCACTTGGAAGCGATCGTTTTCATCACAACGGGTTTCAAACATCAAGTTGACGGAAGAAGCTGCTAAGTTTTCTACACCCATATACTCAGGTCCTGCTGAAATGATCGCACTATACTTTTTCTTAAAAAGAGGAATAAAGTCACTTGCAATTAAACTTTCAACGCGTTCTAAGTCTTCTTCATAAGCGATCGTCACTTCCATTTGTGAGGTGGAGTGTTGGAAGGTCATGTTGATGATGTTACGAACGTCTTTATTATTAACGATTTTGAGGTCGTTAGTTTCGATATCCAAAAACTTCGTGGTCCTTAATCCGATTTCGGTAACTCGTCCACGGAAACCATCCAATAAGACAACGTCGCCAACGGAAAATTGTTTTTCAAGAATTAAGAATAATCCAGAAATGATATCTTCAACGATGCTTTGAGCACCAAAGGATAAGACAACCCCTAATAATCCAATCGAGGCAAGTAAGGTCACGGAATCAACACCCCATGCCAAGAGAATAAGGAAGAGACCAGTAAAGTTTGACAGGTAACCA
Source organism: uncultured Staphylococcus sp. (assembly GCA_964579925.1). Lineage (GTDB taxonomy): Bacteria > Bacillota_I > Bacilli_A > RFN20 > CAG-826 > UBA970. The sequence goes on from CAZOHK010000104.1 coordinate 728, forward strand.
ACCACGCTATTTAAAAGCAAGATTGCGGTTCCAACTTGAACTTTTTTTGGCACCAATAAATATATGACGACTTGGTATAGTTTCTTGATGATCCAAATAAATAAAACCACTGTAAGCGATTCAAGAATTCTTAAGTAGTTATTTGAAATCAACGAACCAATGTCAAAAAATTTACCAAGCGTGCGAGCAATGATTTCTCCAAACTCAGAATCTCCAAAGAGTAAATCCGCAAAAATGGCAATGAATACAGCGCCGCCAATCACCAACCCTTGAAGGGAAATGGAAATCCATTTCTTGATGGCCTTTTGCCGTTGCATCAATTGTTCTTTGGTCAACGGTTCTTTTTTTGGCTTTGGTGCAGGTGTGCTAGCTTTGGAAGTTGGTTTATCTCCAACAACTGGTGGCAAGACGTCCTTACTATTTTTTTCGGCTGGTTTCATACGATGGTTCCTCCTTGTTGAAACACAATGTTTTGTAGCGTAATAGGGTAGTCAAATGGTGCGGGTTGAATGAGGATTAACGCAAAGGTAATCCCATCTTCAAAGACCATCTCGGTATCAAGGCGGTATGTCAACGCTGCGGGTGTTTCTTGAATCAACGCTAAAGGTAAATCAAATGGCATACCATCTTGTTCGCCTTGGATGGATAAGGATTCAATTGATAAATCCGTATCAATCGTTACTTCCAAACGTTGCCCAATTTCCTGAGGATAGATACTGACCACATAAATGGGTGTCAAAATCGGGATGATGTTTTGTGCAAATAACACGACTTCTTTAAAACTATTCACATTTGTTTGATAGGTCAAAATCCATTCAAAGAAATACGTTTCACCTTGAACTAAATCATCCAAATTGATTGAATCATTTGAGGCTTCAAAGGTTCTTGACACTTGGCCTTCGGTGGTCAATCGAACATCATAGGAAGCATTTGGTAAGGTTGTAGCTTTGGTTGTTTCCACTTGTAATTTAGTGAGGGTTGGGAAACGGATTTCAATTTCCCCGTCTACAAACTCAGTTGCTTCATAAACGCGACGGGTCATCGATTTGGTTTCTTCTGGTAACACAGCGAATACTTCAAGTTCAATGGGGGCGTTCACGTGCGATAAATTTTCAAAATTAATGACATTTTCTCCGACGTTAAGTGGTTGTTCAATGAGGGTATCTCCATAATTGAGGACGAGTGTCCATGCATCGGGAGGGGTTCCCCCATTTTGGGTTAGGACACTCACGCTAAGTTGACTTAATGGGTTTAAAGGTGACGTGGTTTCAATGACTTCACTTATGACGGCTGCATTGGTTGGTTCGGTATCAAACAAATAAGAATCAAGGGTTGACCATCCCACCGTTTGTTGGAGTTCGATCGTCAAGGTGTATTGTTGGTTTGGTCTTAATGGCTCAATAAATCCTTCGTTATATCCGTAAATCAATGGTAAAAAGAAATCATCCCATTGGTTTTGAACCCTTAGTCGAACCGGTGTGTTGATCGGTTCTGGGGTATCTTCGGGAACATCTCCCGAGCCGACGATTTCAACGATTTCATTGACCTCTAATTGATAAAATGCCCGATTTTGGAAGACGGTTACATCAAGAAAATAGGCTTCAACGCTGATTGAAAACGAAGCAACGGTTGCAACCACAGCAACGGATGCAGTCGCACCAACGAAGTTATTCATCAAACGTTTTAATTTATCTTTTCTATTCGCCATAAAAAACTCGCTTTCGATACGTCACGATCATCCCAACCCCAATCAAGAGGATGGAACTGAACACGATGATTTCGTATGTATACGATTCGATGCGTTCCATGCCCAGTGCGAAATATTGATTTAAAAGAATTGAAGGATTGTTTGTCTTTTCCCAAATTGGATAAAGTCGAATATTCAGTCCATTACTAACGACATACGTTTCATCAATGATTTGGCTAGCATCACCCATCACCAATGACCAACCTAAGAATATATACCCAGGTTTAATCGATAACGTTGGTAATGTACCAATAGCGACGCCACTCGTGGTCGTTAAAATCGTCGTTTCATTTGGTGTAATAAAAATCGCCTGGCTGGATAAAC
>CAZOHK010000105.1:0-2794 GCA_964579925.1 uncultured Staphylococcus sp.
AGATAAAAGTAAGCAAGGTTGTGCATCGCTTGCGGCGCATATCCATCCACGGCATCTTTGAATAATTGAATTGTCATCGGTTTAGGTTTACCCAAAGCTTGACCGGATAATAACCCCATTAAGGACGGGGTGGATAACATTGGCACATCGATCATTGTTTTTGCGATCAAGGAGGCAAATGCATGATATTTTCTCGATTGGTTTAACCACGTTTTTGCATCTTCCACGTGTTGGTTTAATAAGAACCGAACCAAGGATTGTTGGACCTCCGGTAAGGTGTTAAAGTCTTCAAACCGTTCAATGCCAATCGCACTTAAAATCCCAAATAAATTCATCGCGGAAGCATCACCGAGTTTCGCTAATTGATATGTATCCAACAAGCGTAACTTCATTAAGAGGACATCGCTATCCTCACCTTTTTTCATCGTGATGTGTAACGGGGTCCTGACAATAAAGGTTTGATCCCCTTCAATGAACTTCACCCCAGGATGGAGATGTAATTGGAAGGGGTATTGGAATACATAATCACCACGGAACATCAAGGTTGCAATCTTTCCTAAATAAATGACCGGTTGTTGAAATAGATTGATGGATTCAAAGAAAACATTGGAGATGATCTCTTGTCCTTGTAAGAAGATGGGCCCTTCATAATGTTTCGCAAATAAGCCAATCTTATATTGCCAATGGAGCGCCCCATCAAATTTGATCGCCTTAAAATAATCCTTCATCGCCTTTTCTATTTTTGGATAAAGTGCATCCATGGTTCGGACTTTGGTATAAAAGTCTTGGAGGAGCAACCATTGTTTCGCTAACCGTAAATTGTCCGTGCTGAGTAACCGGTTGGACACCATTTCAAAGGTGGCGTCCGCAAGCACCGGTGTTCCAGCAAGGATGTGGTCAATCGAGGTGATCTTTTGATCGACAAAGAACCGGTAATACTCGATATGTTCTGACTTTTCCCCAAGCGCTTGTAAACTTTGGATATATTGATTGGCTTCTTCAAACAATCCTAAGGTTAAGGTGTGGCGAATAAACAAATGATGGAATTCAAAGGCCACTTGGTCCGCCTTCATGTAACCCGCAATTTGCATGATCACATTCGCGGTCTTATGGGAATAAGGTGTGGTTTGAATCAAACGATTGAATTCAAAGAACAATACGCGTTTAAAGATGTGATAGGGGAAGGGTTGTTCTAAGACCTTTGCGTCATACTTTAAAATCCGAATCAAGTACTTTAAGCTTACCGAACTCGTCATCTCTTTATTGATCTTGCCAAGCATACTTAAATACAAGGGTAAGTTTGCTGCGGTGACTTCTTTATGATCATAGTTCGTCATGATTTCAAACAAAGAGAAATCCGGTTGATCAAGTAACACCGTTTTTAATTGAGCGACAAAGTTAGCGATGATGCTCGCGTCTTGTACGAGTTGCGGGGTCAAGAGGAAAAAAGAAATCAAGGGATAGACCAACGCGATTTTCTTTTCAATCGCAAGAAGGCTGGTCGCCATTAAGGTTTGAATTAATGGGGTGCGTTCTGGATACGGTAACGCGGTTAAATAATTAAATAAGGTTTGCAAATCTTCCTTATCATTCATCCATTGGATAGACGATAATGCCGATAAATCATCAATTTTTGCTTCAATTAAAAATAAGTATTTTAAGGCCGTCGCGTTGTTTGGATAATCCTTATTGACCTTTTCTGCAATCGTTTTTGCTTTGACTAAGTTACGGTTATGCCATTCAATCTCTAAGCGATTGACTTCAATCTTTTCAAAATCCGTCACCATGCTTTGTCGATATGCAATTGTCGATTTACTTTGTAAGAACTTTGCCTCTTCTTCAATCGTTTCCGATTGATTGACTAAGTTTTCTAAGGCAACCGGACTCATCATCGGGGTGAAACCAAGAATCTTTTCTTGGTTGCGTTTCACCACATCGGTGATCGTTTCATCGGTTTGTTCATGGTCAAGGTCAAGAATGTTAAATCGCTTTAAACGTTCATCTAATCCTGGTAGGATGGCTTCTTTATTTCTTAAGACAAACAAAAAGGATTCTGGATGTTTTTGCCCTTGCTTCATCATCATCAAATAACGCGACCATTCATTTTTCACCCATGGGCTTTCTAAATAAGCGAGGGAAGAACCCACCAAGATCAATTGCTTCGCGGTTTGTAATTTATAGTATATCTTCGCTTCAAAATCACCGGTGTATTGCCGGTTATCGACTTTAGAAAAGAACACTTGTTGATCGCTATATCCGTCTTTTAATAACTGAGCATAAATCTTTTCGGCATCCTTCACATCTTCAGATTCAATATACTTTCCAGGTTGGTTCGGATCTTCCACCGTATGCTTAAAGGAAATGAAAATCTCACAAGGTTTCGCGTCCTTGATAAACATGTTATAGGACTTAATCGTTTGATTCAGCTTCAAGGCGAGGTCTTGCCAATGCCGTAATGCTTCATCATCTCCCAATGCTTTAAACGCTGCTAATGCTTCTTTAAATAGGCTTTCTTTATCTAAATTAGGTGGTAAGGAGATATCGTGGTTTCTGGGAATATACGTTCCAGTTTTTGGATCCAGTTCATAAGAAATCTTGTAGGTCGCCAGTAACCAGCCGATGATGCCATCCGGATTCTTGGGATAAGCTTTCACATAATGTTGAAAGCGTTCATACGCCAAATCAAAATCCTTTTCATTCAAGGTTTGATTGGCCAATTGATAGGCATGTTCTTCTTCCTTTGATGTAAATGCATATTTTGGATACGGATGTTTGCAACGTGCACATAACGTGG
>CAZOHK010000106.1:0-2757 GCA_964579925.1 uncultured Staphylococcus sp.
CTGGCTTTACCACAACGACATCCCCAACAATAAGATCGGTAATTTCTACTTTCACTTCAATTCCATCGACCATCTTTATCGCGGTTTTAGGTGCGATCTTAAGTAAACTTGTCAGGGCTTTTTCGGTTTGAGCAGTGGCGAATTCTTCTAGCACGCCACTCACAGCGAAGATAAATATCAACACCGCACCTTCTGCGAACTCGCCAGTTAAAAAAGCGGCTAATGAAGCAGCAATCATTAAAAATTCAACATTGAGAGATTTTTCTTTTATTGTTTTGCTAAAGCCTTCAATCGCTTTGGCAAAACCGCCAATCGCGAATGCTAACCCCCAAAAAATTGGACTAATTGGTGAATTAGAGGTGACACCACCAAGAATCATTAGAATAAGTGAAAAAACCACTGCTAAAATTTCTAATTTAAGCTTATTTTTCTTGAACCATAGTATGTAGTTCATCTATGTAATTTTATCAAATTTCGACTTGATATTCGACAGGTCGATTATCGGGATTCCAAGAAACAATCCAACTACTTGGTTGAGCACTACCTTGGTAGGAAATTGTCAGTTGGTCACAACCAAAGAAGGCAAAATGACCAATATTGGTGACATTAATGCTTATCCAGATATCATTCAATGATTCATTGTTTGCAAAGGCTCCATCGCCAATTTTTGTTAACCCCGAAGGTAGATTGATGCTAACTAGTTGTTCATTTCCATAAAATGCATAACTACCAATAGATCCGAGTGAATCTGGTAACGTAACTGACATTAATGAAGTGGCACCGTAAAAAGCATAATCATCAATCTCTGTTAAACCTTCTTGAAAAATAATCGAAGTTAGACTGACATTTCCTCTAAAAGCATAACGACCCACTCTTTCTATAACGCCGAGAAACGTCACGTTCTGAAGGGATATTGCCCCGTCTAGAAGATAATTTGGAATTGAATTGATGGACGATGGAATTGTAAGCGATTGGATAACTTGATTATCTGCAAATGCGCCATCACCAAGAAATCTTAGATTAGAGGGAAGGTTGACTTCATATAAAGGTGTATTTTTAAATGCATGGGTACCGATTGATGTTAATGTGTTAGGTAAATCAATTTCGTGTAAATTAAAGTTGTTTTGAAAGGCACCAATACCGATGTTGTCTAACTGAGTTGGTAATGTAAGAGAAGTTAGAGCGTGATTATTAAAGAATGTGAAGTCTTTGATTGATTCAATCGCATTAGGTATTCGAATCGAGGTGAGCGAATGGTTATTACGGAATGCACTCTGACCGATGTAATCAATGCCTTCATGGAGTTGAATATCTGTTAGGTTTGTCGCGTTATAAAAAGCAAAATCACCAATATAAGTAATGTTTTCGGGTACTGTGAAGGTTTCTAGACCTGTATTTCCCTCAAATAATGAATTTGGTATCGATTCTAATTGGGATGAAAATTGAAAGGTCTTTAGGTTGGGGAGCTCGGAAAAAGCGCCAACACCAATAAAATCAACCGATTCTGGCAAATCTATCGATTCAATTTTTGTAACCCCAGAAAGTGCATAATGCCCAACATAAGAAAGTGGCTCCTTAAGTTCGAAGGGTACAAGGTTAACGGTTTGATAAAAACTAAAGTGCCCAATACTTTCAATCGAAGCAGGCAAATCCAGAACTTCTAAACTTTCAGCTTTATATAGAAAATATTGGGGAATAGATGTTGTGTCCAAAGGTAAACGAAGGGTCTCTAGCGAAGGATTGTTTGCAAACATGGCTTGGCCAAGAGGTACACCATCCTCAATATATACCACTTCAAGATTGTCGTTATTCGCAAAAGCTGCCACACCGATAGATTGAATGTGAGAACCTATGTAAACGGTTTTTATATTTGTGTTTGCGAAAGCTTGGTCTCCAATCGAGATAACGGGTTGCTGATTAATAAATTCGGGAATCACAACTTCTTCTTTTCGAATGCGATAACCAGTAATTTCAAGACCACCTTCGATTTGGATGGTTGAGAAAGCAACGCCGTTACTTGGAATAAAATAGCTACTGATGGATAACACCAATAGAGAAAAACCATAAACCATCATAAATCGGTACCGATTCTCGCGATTCGAGAGCCATAAAAGGAAGCCCGCACCAAAGATAAAAAAACTTGTTACTAATAAGAAGATTATTGGAAAATATGTGCTCCCAGTAAAATAAGGTACAAGTGTACCAATTGGTAAATAGAGGAAAAGAGCCAAATATTGATTGGCACGATACCAAATGTACCCCAAACCTGGTTTATACCAATAATAATCACGATCAAAAAAAACTAATAGCGTTGCCCATATAGAGGATAACAAGAAGCCAATCCAAATGAATCCTAAGTAAAGAAAATAACCCAAACTTAAAACTGTAAGGATGGTCATGATTATTGTAGGGAAAAATCTAAGCTTTGTTTGCTTTATTTTTAATTGAGATAAATAATGACCTTGTTTTGCGCCTTGTTTATAGTGTTGGTAAGCTTTTTGAAGATTAACATTTACACCATCACCAATTTCATAACGAAGTCCAATGGTAAATGACTGATTATCAACATATCGATTGTTTTTTTCCATTTCACAAAACACCTTGATAGGCTTGAAGCGTTAAAATAACACCTAACACAATCACAATCAAAGCGTAAATTGCAGAGATGATAATGACATAGTTGGGGACCTGTTTTTCTTGAACTTTGGTATAGGAGGTATAGTAATCATCTTTTGGTTTTTTTCCCACAAAAAGCAA
>CAZOHK010000107.1:0-2744 GCA_964579925.1 uncultured Staphylococcus sp.
TATGAATCGGATCTGGTAAGACGTCGCGTTTGGCGACTTGACCTTTACGTGGCATAAATGATTTCCTTCGCTTTCTTATTTCGCAGGTGCGGCAGCTGGGGCAGAACTACTGGATGCAGCTTTTGGACGTTTGGTTCCATATTGACTACGACCTTGACGGCGTTTGTCAATCCCGGCGGTATCTAAAGTTCCACGAACGATGTGATAGCGAACACCTGGTAAATCCGGGACACGTCCACCACGAATTAAGACCGTGCTGTGTTCTTGTAAGTTATGACCTTCTCCACCAATGTAGGCCGTCACTTCATAGCCATTCGATAAACGCACACGTGCGTATTTTCTTAAAGCCGAGTTTGGTTTCTTTGGCGTCATCGTTCCAACACGGGTGCAAACACCACGCTTTTGTGCAGATGCTTGAGCGATGGTTCGTTTGGTTAACGAGTTCCAACGTTTACCAAGCGCTGGGGATTTTGATTTATAAATTGGATTTTCACGACCTTTACGAACGAGTTGACGAATGGTTGGCATAGTTTCTCCTTTTTGGCATTGTTTCACAATACCGGGTGTATCAAACACCTACTTTAAAAAAGACCTTTTCAGGTCAATCTATTCTACGAGTAGATTATATAAATCATCAACACCTTTTGCAAGGGTTTTATTCGGCAATAAAATCAATCGTTAATTCAACCCCTTCTAAGGTCATGGAACCAATCGTCAGTTGCCATGGTAATCGGTTTCCACGATTCATCATGTATGGATGTTCAAGGCCATTAAAAACCATCCCGGATTGGAACAATGTGGTATTGGTTGCAAACCCTCCATTACGAAAGGTGTTCACCCCACTTGACTCTAGAAGATGGGTTAGTTTGAAGTTTGGATTGGTGCCATTGGTGTTTCTTGTCACGGTATTACTATGGGCCAATTGATAACGGCCATTAATCGTCGGTTGCATCGAAGTGACATATCGATCAAATTGAAGACCATTTGAGGTGCTTAACAATTGAGCGATGCGTGCATCAATATGATAAATCTTTACACCCGCGACACTAAACATACGGGGATAGCGACCAGCATAAGCGGCTTGACTGTCTTTTTGATTGACCCCGATGGGTTGGTAAAATTCGACCAGGATGTACTCATCCATCATGGTGGTAAGTGGAGATGTTGGTAACAATAAAATATCAGGGGACGTTGCCAGGGGCCCTAATGTAATGATGGTGGGCGTGGAGGCAACATATGGTGTGACCCATCCCAATGCCATTTTTGAAAAACCTTGGTGATCGCCAACGTTATAATCCATCATGTCTAAGGCACCCGTTGGTCCCCAATCTCCTTGTTCTCGTTCGTATGAGTAATAATCCAGCAATCCTAACAAATGCCCGACTTCGTGAATATAAACATGAGCATCCACGGTGCGTTGTCCAAACTCATCTAGGGATGGGAAAAATATGGGATTATTTTCTTCATCCCATTCTACTTTTCCATTTTCACTGCGTTGGTATTCGCCATCCTCATACATAAATTGATAACTGCTCCAACCGTAATGGAATAACGTTGGGCTTTGGAAATTTGCGGCCCCACCTTGATATGCAACAAATGCCCAAAAGACATCTTTATCTTCGCCATACTGTTCGCCTTCTGGATCAAAGGGTAAAGAATAAATAAAATAAACGGCGTCAAGATAACCATCTGCATCTCGATCAAAATCTTGAATGAGGTCGGGATGGTTATCTTTAAATGCTTGGATGGCAGGTTGAATGACTTGGTTTCCTAATAAACCTCGATTGTTTGATAATTCACTAGCCGTCACACTTGGGGTATACCAATCCGTGACCATCCCTTCGATGGTCAGTTGACCATAACTTGAAGCTTCAAAATATGTTGCAACCGAATACCAAGGCAAAGTTCCTGCTTCTCCAAAAAAAGCTAAATCAATATTTGCAATCGTTTGATCACAACCTTCAAGAATGATCTCGCAACTTGCATCACTAAAATTAATCGGTATGACTAACATGTTAACCAATCCAAGACTCGGCATCGCCGTGGCATAACCCTCACGGATTTTGACATCCCGGTAGGTTGGTCCTGGTAAAGCAGTCTTGACCATGGGTAAAGGTTTTGCATGAAGCGACGTCAAGGAAATTAATAGTAAAGCAATCCAACGCTTGATCATGGTTCTATCATAACAAAAATAAAAAAAGGGTGATGGAACACCCTTTTTTCTTTGTGCAACTTGACAATTTAATCTTCTAAGAAATCTTCAAACTTTTCTAAATACTTCTCATCGTTTGAACGATAATTGGCTTTGATTTGACGCATGGATTGTTCAACGGTAAAGCCATTGGCAGTTTCCGTTTTACGCGCTTCATCAAACAGACCGCGACCAGCTGGAATCAACTTACCAGTGATGACGTTTTCTTTGAGACCATGGAGAATATCCGTCTTACCTTTGATTGCTGCATCGGTTAAAACCTTGGTGGTTTCTTGGAAAGAGGCAGCCGATAAGAAGGATTCGGTTTCTAACGAAGCTTTGGTAATACCTAATAAACGTGGCATTGCAACGGCAGGGTTTTTACCAGACAATAAGGCAATTTCATTCTTTTCTGTAAAGGTTGTGATGTCGACTTTGGATCCGGTCAACATGTCGGTATCACCGCCATCAATGATGAGGACTTTACGCGTCATTTGACGAATGATGACTTCAATATGTTTATCGGCAATACTGGCACCGTTGGATTGATACA
>CAZOHK010000108.1:0-2647 GCA_964579925.1 uncultured Staphylococcus sp.
TCACTTCGGTCTCGGTGTCGACCGCGCTCAAGGCGTCGTCAAACAGCAGCACGGGGTCAATTAAGGTTTTTAGGATATTTATTTTTTATTGGATATGGGCTTGCATTACTCTTTAATCGCCCATTTTTAAAGATCAAACCATCATTAACGCTTTTGGGTGCGGTGATTGCCGGTTTAAGTTTATTGGCCATCGCGACGTTAAATGGATTAGGCATGATCGATCCGGTACCAACCCTTAGCATCAATAATGTCTTTACAATTTTTTCTCAACAATTTCCACCGGTGGATACTGGAGCGATTGACATACCGGCAAGCGTTGGAGGCGGCATCCTTGGTTATGCTTTGGTGACCATTTTTGAAACCTTTAATTTATCATCGATTCAATTCGTGATTTGGATCACCTTATTAATTGTTGGCATCGCCTTCGCTTTAGAATTGGTTTGGTTACAATTTATTCGTTTTGGTGCAAAGCAAATCGATTTAAGACAAAAAGAAAAAGCTTACTTTCAAAAAATTGCCCAATCTAAACCAAGTGGAACAAAACAAAATGTCTATGCAGAACAAACAGAAACTGGCCAAGAATTTAAGACTTTTAGAGGTGTGTTTTCAAGACAAAATGTTCCCGGTTTATCCAAAGTCCCTTTTCAAAAACCAGCGGGAATCAATGCATCACAACCCACATCACTCACACCTGCTGGCCAAGTGGATTTTAAAGATACTCCGATTCAAACCTCCTCACTATCCAGTACGTATGAAGCTCCAGAAGTTCCAAAAGAAGAATTTGAATCTTTTACAAAACCAACGTTAACCAAAACCGTACCGACTCCAGTAGAATCGAAACAAGGAAATCGTTATCACACATACCAATTACCTCCCTTAAGCATGCTCGACAGTCGTTCCGCCGTTGCGGATATTGAATTTAATGAACAAATGACAAAGCAACGCGTGGAAACCCTTAACCAAAAATTTATCGCGCTTGGTGTGGAAGCAACAATCATTGACTACCAAATTGGACCAGCTGTGACCGCATTTGATGTCAAGATGGCAGACGGCGCGCAAATCAGCCAAGTCAAACGCATCCTCGGAGATCTTGCAGTTGCACTCGGTGGTTTTCCAATGTCGTTAAAGGAACTGGTTCCAGGAAAAACGGTCAGTCAACTTGAGGTGTTGAATGAACGCATTTCGATGGTAGGTTATAAAGAATTAGTTGAAGATCTTCGAAAACAACCGTTATTTCAAAGCAAATTTGTCCTACCATTTGGTCGTAATATTCTTGGTGAGGTCATCGCGTTAACCCCCAAAGAAATCATTCATATGCTTGTTGCCGGAGCGAGCGGAAGTGGTAAAACCGTTTTTGTTCACGCATTTTTAACTTCAATTCTCATCTCCTCAACCCCAAAGGATGTGAAGATTTTATTGATTGATCCTAAGAAATTTGAGCTATCGAAGTATAAGAATTTACCGCATTTACTTTGCCCAATTGTAACTGACTTTCAAGAAGCAAAAATCTCGCTTGAACGTTTAATCGATGAAATGGAATCTCGTTATGAGAAATTTCTTGCCAGTGATACTGTTTCTTTAGAAACGTATAATCAATATGCGGAAGAAAACAATCTTGGTAAATTACCTTTAATCTTTGCCGTCATCGATGAATATAATGATCTGATTAACGTGAATCCACAAGTGAGTGATATCGTTCAACGTCTTGCCCAAAAATCGCGCGCAGCCGGCATCCACTTATTGATTGCGACGCAAAGACCGACCACTAATATTTTAACTGGTAGTATCAAAAATAACCTTGCGACGATTGTTGCGCTTCGCGTCAGTAAACAAGTCGATTCGATCACGATGTTAGGTCATGCTGGTGCGGAAATCCTCGGGGGAAATGGTGACATGTACTTGGTTAACCCGTTGTTTTCAAGGTATGGAGAAATTCGTGTCCAAGCACCGTATATATCTGATGGTGAAATTCAACGAATTTGTGCCTTCATTCGCAATCAAGCCCTACCAGATTATGATGAAAAGTTCTTAAATTTAATCGATAAAAACGCCCAATTCGCCGATGCAAGTGGCTTACCAAGTTCCTTGAATGAAACCTTTGTGGATTCACTTTATCCAGAAATCAAAGCAGCCGCTAGTGTGAGAAATTACGTCAGTATGTCTTGGATTTCTAGAACGTACAGCACTGGCTATCCACGGGCATTAAAAATATTTAAGCAACTTCAGCAAGAAGGCATCATCGATGCATCTTTAGATAATCCGAACAACAATCGTGGCAGAAAAGTACTTGTGAATCCTAACTTTAAAGAAGAAGACGATGATGAAAAAAAATAGTTTACCTCGTATTGGTGTTGATTTGGCAAAAATTTCTCGGTTTGAAAACCAAGAGAAGTTAGCAAAAAAAATTTTATCATCGCTTGAATTTAAGATTTATCAAAGCCATCCCCAACCTGCGGTTTATCTTGCCGGTAGGTTTGCTGGTAAGGAAGCCTTCATCAAGGCTTATCGTACGGAACCCATGCCCGCCTTAACTAGCATTGAAGTGTTAAATGATGAGGACGGAGCTCCATCCATACGATTCGAAGCTCAAACCTACGCGATCTCACTTTCACATGATGGCGAATATGTGGTTGCCATGGTTATAATA
>CAZOHK010000109.1:0-2634 GCA_964579925.1 uncultured Staphylococcus sp.
AGGGTCATATAGAAAAAGCTAAGCTACTGATCCAAGATGAACGTGTCAATTTTGTCTGTGAGGCAGATTATTCGCAAAATTCATTACTTGAGAAAGTAATTAAATTAAATCTCCAACAAATGGCAATTAGTGAGTTGTTGGAACTCAAAGAAGTAAGAAAATGATCACCGCAATATTGTTAGCTGCAGGCGAAGGCTTAAGACTACAAGGTGCGGTTACACCAAAACAATTTTTAACCATTCAGGGAAAAAAACTTTACCAATATTCCTTAGCGACTTTTGTTAATCATAAAAAAATAGATCAAATCATCCTTGTTGTGAATGAAAAATCACTTGCCGTTGTCCAAGATGAAGTAAAACCATGGGCAAAAAAGAAAACCATTCACGTTATAGTTGGTGGAAAAACTCGCCAAGAATCTAGTTATCAAGGGCTTTTATATGCCCACCTACACACCAAACCAGATCACGTGTTAATTCATGATGTCGCAAGACCGTTAGTGAGTGTTTCACTCATCGATGCATTGGTAATTGGCTTAAAAAATCATCCCGCAATTACACTTGGTAGACACGTGAACGATTCACTCTTTGTTGTGGATGAATCCACAACCCTTGAAAATTATGTATCAAAGCAAGATATTTACTTAACGCAAACCCCTCAAGCTTTTCAATTTCAAACCATCCTCAACGCCCATGAGCATGCAAGAAAACTAAAGATTAAAACTGCGAGTGATGATGCAAGTTTATTAACCGTGATGGGTAAAAAAGTTTTTGTCATGAATGGTAGTCGATTAAACTTCAAGGTTGTTACGCAAGATGATCTTTCACTGTTGAAAGCATTGTTAAAAAAATGATGAATGATAGTTACCAAATCGATGAAATCATTGTTGGAAAAGTCATTGATATCCAACCATATGGAGCTTTTATTGGATTTCCAAACGGTCAAAAAGGTTTGGTTCATATATCGGAAATTTCGGATGAATACGTAAAACGTATTGAAACCTACCTGATCGTCGGGGAATATGTCCGGGTTAAAGTCTTGGCGATTGATTTAAGTAACCAACACTTAAAGTTATCCGTCAAAAGGCTTTATAAACGAGAGGAATTAATTGACACTGCTCACCCTTTTTGGTCAAAAGTTCCCCCTCATGAGATTGATTTCTCACCCTTAAAAAAGATGCTTCCAAGTTGGATCGATTTACAAAAAAAGAAATTGGAGGAGTAACCATGCTCTCATTACAATTGAATCATGCCAAAATCAAAGGATCTTTTTCCGATTATCAGGACCGAATTAACCGAATCAGCGAAATGATTAGCGCAAAAAATGGACCAGGAGGAGATTTTTTAGGTTGGGATCAATGGCCTGCTACATATGATAAAAATGAATTTGCTTTGATTCAAAAGACTGCAAAACAAATTAGTGAACGTTTTCAGGTTTTAGTTGTATGTGGGATTGGTGGATCTTACCTTGGTGCACGGGCTGTCATTGACGCAATCAAAGGGTTATATCCTGCCAAGGAAAAACAAGTTGAAATTATTTATCTTGGCCAAACCTTTTCACCGACATACACGCAACAAATACTCCATTACTTAGAAAACAAAACCTTTGCCATTAACGTCATTTCTAAATCAGGAACAACCACTGAAACCTCGATTGCCTTTCGTTTACTCAAAGTTCTTTTAGAAAAGAAGATTGGCGAAGTCGAGGCCCGCAAAGCGATTTTTGCAACCACGGATAAAGAAAAAGGTGCATTAAGAGCGTTAGCCATTCAAGAAAAATATGTTTCATTCCATTTACCTGATGACATTGGTGGCCGATATTCGGTTCTCACGGCAGTTGGCTTATTGCCAATCGCTGTAGCAGGAATTGATATTCAAGCATTGATGGCAGGTGCAAAAGAAGCAATGGACAAGTATAGTAATAACCAACTTGCAACCAACCTTGCAGTTCAATATGCCATTGCTCGTCATCAACTCTATCAAGAAAAGTCAGTGGAAATGTTTGTGACCTACGAACCACAATTTGCCATGATTGCCGAATGGTTAAAGCAATTATTTGCTGAATCTGAAGGTAAAGAAAATAAAGGTTTATTGCCTGGTTCCGTTTCCTTTAGTACCGATCTTCATAGCGTTGGCCAATTCATTCAAGATGGTTCCCCAATTCTATTTGAAACAGTATTGTTTGTTAAAAAACCGCTCTTAGATTTATCGATTCCACAGAGCAGCAATGATGCAGACGGACTTAATTACTTAGCTGGCAAACCGTTATCTTATGTCAATGAAAAAGCTTATTTAGGAACCCTTCAGGCCCATGTTGAGGAAGGTCAAGTTCCAGTCATACAAATTATCCTTGATCAAATGGATGCTCATCATTTAGGTCATTTGCTCTACTTCTTCATGAAAGCGTGTGCATATTCTGGTTATCTATTGGGTATTAATCCATTTAATCAACCTGGCGTGGAAATTTATAAACGAAATATGTTCCGCTTATTGGGCAAAAAAGGTTATTAAATCATCCTCATTCCTAGAGGTTTTTCATTGACTAGAAAAGGGTGTTTTGATATATTAAGTAAGCACGCGTACGCCCAAGGGATGTTTAGCTCAGTTGGGAGAGCATCGCCTTTACACGGCGGAGGTC
>CAZOHK010000110.1:0-2616 GCA_964579925.1 uncultured Staphylococcus sp.
TTTACCGCCGGCAAGCAACATGGCAACGAATTCTTTTTCCAAAGAACCTCACCTCTTTTTTATATTTTAACACGAAACCATCCAACACAATTCTGGAGAAAAGATATAATAAAACGATGAGTTTAAAAGAAATCCAAACCCAATTGAATCGTGGACAAAAATCCTCTGAGTCTTTCTTATTAGAAGCCATCAATCGACACCATCAATCGATAGCTAAACATGCAATTGGTGTTCTTTCTCCTTTAGCCATTTCACAAGCTACTTTCAAAGATCGTGAACGGCAAATAGGAAAAAATCGAGGTTTGCTTCATGGCGTTCCGATTCTAATTAAAGACAACATCATGTATGCGGATGGCACCCCAACTACCGCAAATAGTTATGCACTTGAACAGTTCATTCCAACATCTAACGCACCGATCGTTGATGCATTGCTGAAGGCTGGTGCCGTGATTTTAGGAAAAGCAAACTTATCTGAATTTGCATATTTTATGGGTGATGAAAAAATGCCTTCTGGTTATGGATCTATGTATGGTCAAGTGAAACATCCAGTGGATGAACGTATTGATCCTTATGGTTCAAGTACCGGTAGTGCAGTTGCGGTTGCACTTGATATCGTTCCTGTTGCGATTGGGACGGAAACGAATGGGTCTTTAATGGCACCAGCTTTTCAAACGCAAATTGTCTCCTTTAAACCAACCACCGGCATGGTTTCCCAACGAGGCATTATTCCAATTGCTCCCTCGCAAGATACGGCTGGACCGATGGCAAAATCGGTTTTTGATTGTGCGGTGGTGATGGATGCGATTGCGTTTGTTGATCCCCTTGATCATCAAACCATTCAGATCACAAGACCTACAAGTTTTGTTGAAGGCATTCGCAAACCATTATCCAAAAAAAGAATTGGTTATGTTTACTTTTCAAACCAATCATATGACGTGGATGATCAAACCGTACTTAACCAATCCAAATTAACATGGAAACAACAAGGACATGAGGTGGTGGATGTCACCATGGCGTTGCCACCCCTTGATAACTACCCAACGTTACTGAGAGAATTTAAAGTTTCCCTCAATGCATTTCTTAAAGTCTACCACCAACGCGGTATGCCAAAAACGCTAAAAGAGATTATAGAATTTAATCTAACGCACCCTGAACGATGCTTACGTTATGGCCAAGCTACCCTTCTTGCAAGTGAACAGATGCCATCCACCCTTGATGCAGAGTATGAAAAGTTATATCAAACGTTAAAACGTGAAGCTAGTCAGTTTCAAGATATGTTGGTGAGCAAACAATTGGATGCGCTTATCACCCCAACCTGGCTAGGGTTTGCACCAATTTATGGCAATCCTAGTTTATGTTTGCCGATGGGTTACAAACATGGCAAACCCAAAGGTTTAATATTGGTTGCAAAGTGGGGTCAAGATCGAGAATTATTACATCTTGGTCACAAATTTTACGATCCTGAATACATTTAAAGGGTTTTCTACTAAGATTTATCATAAAATTATAGTATGAAAGAAAATATAGACATATTTACACCCATTCCCACAAGGTGGGTTGGTCCAGTTATTTTTTCCTCGGTGACAAATTTAGGTCACCTCTCAACCATCCATCCAACTCAAATCCCATTAGCAACCTTGGAAACCACTTTATTTTTTTCGGTTCAACGCGGATTAAAAGTCATAAAAAATGCCGGTGGCATTCGTTCCACGTTAATTAGTGATTCTATGACACGTTCGATTACACTTGAAACCAAAGATGCATCCGAGGCCGCGAAGATTGGTCAATTTGTGAAGGCGAACATAAGTACCTTACAAAAAGAAGTGGTAGATAAATTAAGTCGTTACGCAAAGTTACAAGCGATTGATGTTTATCAAGTCGCCAATTTAGTCTATTTAAGGATTGCGATTTTTTCTGATAATGCAAGTGGTCATAACATGGTCACATTAGTGGCAGATGGTATTGGAGATTTGGTTTTAAAGCAATTTAAAAACACAACTTACGTTTCCGTTTCTGGCAATATGTGCGTGGATAAAAAAGTCAGTGTGATGAATGCGATTAAAGGTCGAGGTAAGCACGTCATCGCAGAACTCACCATCCCTCGTAAAATCGTTGAAGAAGATTTAAAATCAACACCTGAAAAAATCGTCGATCTAAATATTAAGAAAAATTTACTTGGGTCAATCATGGCGGGTTCTATTCACAGCGCTAACGCACATTATGCGAACATGTTGCTTGCCATCTATCTTGCAACCGGACAAGACGCTGCGAACATTGTTGAAGGCTCACAGGGGATTACCTATGCCGAAGTTCGCAATCAAGATCTTTATTTTTCTGTGACCATACCAAATATTATTGTTGGGACAGTTGGTAATGGTAAAAATGAAACACCTTTTAAAGACCGCTTAGAAAAAATGGGTTGCATTGGTCAAGGTGGTAGTCAAACCCTTGCCCACTTAGTTGCAGCTACCGTGCTTGCAGGAGAACTTTCCTTACTTTCGGCCCTAACCAATCCCCACGAATTAATGCGCGCTCATACCGCTATAGAAAGAAAGTAAGCACCATGAATAAAGTCGGTATCGATGCAATCAATTTTTATACCCCACAAGTTTACCT
>CAZOHK010000111.1:0-2587 GCA_964579925.1 uncultured Staphylococcus sp.
TTGTGGCAGGTGGTATGGCCATCGCAGCATCCATCGCATATTTTTCTAAATCACTTCGATATTTTTAATCCTTCTGTGTAAAAAAATCACTATATAAATTGAAGATTCGCTTTTTTGTTTTAGGCATATAATGGACTTGATTAAAAGGAGTTTTGCGATGAAACTTACTCAAAAGCAAATGAAGGTTGCAATCGGTTCAAGTGTTGCTGGTGTTGTGATTATAGGTCTAACGGTTGTTTTATTGTCTCAACCCAAGATTTCAAGTTTTGATAACCCAGTTCATATCAATTGGGACGCGTATGATTTAACAAATGTCACCGACCAAGATCCGAGTAATGAGATGGAATATTACTCCGGTACCGTTCATCTTAAAGAGCGATCTTATGCTATTGGTGGTATCGATAAAAACGATAATATTTTACCTGTGATTCGCCAACTAGATGACACTGGTGCGTTGATTAAAGATTATTACTTTGGTTTAGATGACCTCAATATGGATGCAGATACCTATGAAGGGGATGTCGTGCAATTACGTTATTGGGAAGCAAAAGGCACCATGCTCGTACTTGTTGACATCAATCCACGTTACACCTCGAATGGTCAAATTTTACCTTTAACCGGACCCCTTGGTGACTTACTTGATTCAGAACAACCATATGGTTTATACCTTCGCTTATTATTATTGTGGCAACCAGAAACAGATGAATTGAATCTGTTATTTGTTTCAGGTGAAGTTGTTGATGCGAATGCTTATTACGATTTGTTAGAGGTGATCCCGGAAGAAGATACAATCTTGCTAGGTTTTGAATATGATAGCGATCAACACACCATACCCTTTGAATTTAATAATCCCCTTGTCAATGAAGACAATAATGATTACTTAATCCAAAGGTTTCAATATCAAGATTCAAACAAAAGCATCAGCCCCATCTCGGGAGAACAATGGGTCCTTGCTTCTGAATTGAATGAAATGGTGTATTTGAATCCAGGCTTTAACTTGTACGAAGAAAGTGCTGCAGTGGAGGGATATTTGACTTTTTCTGTACGCGCAACGTTGATTAATGGTGTTTTAAGGGAAGATTACCAAGCTTGGTTAGATAACCTCAACATGTTTGGTTTTTCACAAGGACTTGATGATGATATTATCGATTTCTTTAATACCGAATTTGATAACTTAGATGATCGTTTAGATTACTTCAATCCATCCTTTGATGCGGTGCTCATTTTAGATTTAGAAACGTTAACGGTCGTTGATTATGTTCTTGAAATCAATTTACCTTATGCTGCAAAAATTTACCATGGTGAACTTTATGCCTTAGGAAGAGACATATATTTTCTTTATTCTATTCGTTATTACGGTCAAGATCCGTTGACCGAAAACCCTTTTTTGATTCTTAAAACTATTCTTTATGAATTCAATCAGGGCGGATTAGAAACGTTGGAAATTTGGGATGGTGAACAGGGTTTCTTTGCTGAAGGACTGGTTTTTATCAAGGACGCGATCATTCTTTATGGAAATCAATACTGGGGTTTAACGGAAGAAGGTTTCCCTGATAGCGAAGTAAAACTGATGAAATATGATCTGATTGAAGGCGACTATGAAGATGCGGTGTTGAATAGTAGCAATAATGATTATGCTTACGACGCGCGTGTGAATATGACAAACATGACACTAGATTTCTTAGCATACGTTGCCAATGCTGATGAAGATTTTGCAACGTTAGTAAACTCATTAGGTAGCTATATGACGGTTAAGATTAGCTATTCTATTGTTTGAGGTTAAGATGGAAAAAAACTTAAAACCAATCACGGTTTCCGTCAAAATTAAACAACCTGTGAAAAAGATTTGGTATCACTTAAATAATCCAGATTCGATTAAGCAATGGAATCAAGCATCGGATGATTGGGAAACAACTCATGCAACGGTTGATCTACGCGTTGGTGGTACATTTCTCTCACATATGCAAGCCAAAGATGGATCAGCAGGATTTGATTTTGAAGGTACTTACACCTTGGTCAAACCGTATCGTCGGTATGATTATGTCATGTCTGATGGTCGTAACGTCACGGTAACATTGAGAAATTTATTATTTACCACGAAGGTTACTTATGTGTTTGATCCTGAATCTGAAAACCCAAGATCCATGCAACAAGAAGGTTGGCAGGCTATCCTCGATTCATTCAAAAAATTTGTGGAGACCGATTAATATCAACGCAGGTTTAATTGAATCGGATTTTAATAGATAAATATTGAATGATCAATGTTTATCTTTAAAAAAACCTTTAAGTTTTATGCATACAACCATCATCCATTTAAATTAAAAAACACCTCATCCGTGTATCTTTGGAAAAGATAAGGATTACACTAAAAGAGAGGGATCTCAGAAATGGAGAGATGGTATGAGAGCATTTCGAGTCCGAGGTCGTTTAAATCAAGACGTCTCGATTAGCTTTAAGGCTTATCAATGGTTTGGGCGAATTAACTGTAACGCAAAAGGGTTCACGGGGGCTCGTTCGATTGGCAGGATGGTCGTTAAACCAAAACGTAAGAACTTTATTTATCTCGACTTATCAGAAGGTTCGTTAG
>CAZOHK010000112.1:0-2587 GCA_964579925.1 uncultured Staphylococcus sp.
AAATTACCGCAGTGGACTTTAATAACAATCTATCCGCACCGGTTATCTTCTCCGCGACAACGGGTGGATATGCCACAGTTGGTGATCGGATAGAAGCAGAGGCTTATCTCACCCAAGAAGGAGTTCGTTTTGAACCTACCACTGATGTAGGAGGTGGCGATAATGCCGGGTGGTTTAATGTTGGAGATTATCTCGAATATGGATTACAAATTCCTAACCAAGGAAGTTATCGATTAGAACTACGCGTTGCAGGCAATACGGCAAGTGGCCAAATCCAATTGACTGCAAATCAGCAATCTAAAACGACCGTGGATTTACCGATTACGGGTGGATGGCAGTCTTGGCAAACTGTCACGAGTGATCCTTTCACACTAAGTGCAGGACTCAACACCTTAAGATTAACAGCATTAAGAGAAGGCTTTAACCTCAATTACTTTAGAATCATACCAAGTTAAATGATAGAAATACTTTATATATGTTAAGTATTCTTGAGATATTTTTTGATTTCATTTATTATTTTAAAGTTGTTTAAATAAAGGAGGCTTTTTAAATGGCCAATCAACAAAAAGAATCGATTGTTAGTAAACTTATTGCGTTCGTAACCGACAAGAAAAAATTACCCCTGCTTCTCTTGTTATTAGGTGGTGGTGCGACCGTTGTCACTGGAACGGTATTATTAGCGAATCCAGGCAATGGCGGAAACGGTGGAAACACGACCTCCCAACCAGGCGGAAGTAATGTTCCTTTTTCAGGCGACGATGTTCCGGAATGGGATTTTGATAATGCAACTTTAGACGGTAACGCGACCACGGTTGGTGTCGGCTATGACTACAATTGGTATAGCCGTTTTCAAAACGAATATTATTACCAATCCGGTCGTAACTTATTTGAAGGTGCGCCAACTACCGGTAACATTAACGTTGAACGATATACCGAAATGGGAATCTCCATTTATAACATGCGCACAACAGAAGTCGAATTTTATTATGAATTCCAATTAAGCGAAGAACGTAAAACGTACTTACTTGGCGAAGGTAATGTTAATTATAATTACAACTGGATTCGCATTGCTTACGATCAAGATGAAACGATCCTTGTTTTACTTACCCTACGTCTACCCGATGATGAAGAACCAGCTTTAGGTGGAAGTTATGCGCCAGTTGAAGCTTATATCAATGCAAATTTTACAGTCGATCAATTCGAAAATTGGCAAGAATTTACCGTTCTTCTTAAATTCGATATCAATGACGATACGCAATACACCATTCTTGATGCTTATCAAAGACAAAACAACGTTGTAGAAATTGAAGACCTCTTAATCGAAGAAAATATCTTATACTTTACCTCTCGAGTTTGGAAAAACACGATTGATAATCGAGGTAACTTCATTACAAGCAATGAGAAATTTGATATCGTAGATATTCCCGAAAGTTATCCTTCATTCATCAATTATTCACAAAACTTTAACAACCCATCCTTTTCTTATCTCATGGAATTTGACATAACCAACTATCAAGCCATTGATCACGTTCGCTCAATTCCGATTACGTTTGATGGATACTCTAATTTGTGGTTTTATGGCTTCCGCGAAGGATTTGAAACCAAATTCTTCAATGAAAATGGTGAAATGGCATTGGGTATAAATAACTATGTTAATGGCCAATCTGAAAACGCGATTACTACCGCGCTTGCAGACACCGAATCTAATGTTATTTCTGTAGAAGAAAAAGCAAGAATATTCCCTGCTATCGAAGATAAAATCATTGAATTTTATAACCGAAATATTGCCTACAACTTAAATTATTCGTTAAGCTTAAACTATACGGTTCTTGGTTTTTATAACTTTGAAACAGGATTAATGACAAATAATACCTTCACTACAAATTCTTGGCAATCTGTTACCATTGAAAACGTCCGTTATCAATTTAGTAACTATTATTCATCCGTTGTTATTGGAATGAGTGATGGGGAAACGGCTTTCATTATTGAAAATGATACGTCTGTTTTATATCCAGAACAACAAATTAATAACTATGGTTGGTCAAGTTTTAACCCTGATTATCGTGTCTATACATACAACGCAATTTCTAAAGTTAATCTTGTTACAAACGAAATTACCCTTATTGAAGAAAATGATGATAATGGCAAATATATCGCTGGTATTTATCAAAAGAATGGTGGTTACTATGTTTCTGGTACGTATTATGAATCTGAATCAACACCAGATGTTCAAAGTACCGATGCCTTCTTACTAGAAGTTGATGAAGACTTCAACACGATCAACGAACTCATTCTCGCAGGCAGTGGCGATGATAACGGTTCACAAATCACCTTAAACTCACAAGGCCGTCCAGTCTGGTTAGTGCAATCAAACTCTACCGATGGTGACTTTGCAGAAGCAGGTGCGTCTAACACCGAAGGTCGCTTTAAGGTTTATTCTGTTACCTTCTAAATTTAATCCAGATCTATGAATGAAAGGCATTGATATTTCTCAATGCCTTTTTCTTTTTTTATTGTATTTCCTCTCTATCCAAAATTAAGTTAAAATAAATGCATTGTTGCCTAAATTAAAAAAAGGAAATCAACC
>CAZOHK010000113.1:0-2546 GCA_964579925.1 uncultured Staphylococcus sp.
GCTTGCGGCATGAACGCTTGCATTTGGGTTGGTAATGCATCTGTGGTTAAATCAAAGTCAAGAATCGGTATTCCCAATAAATAATCACGGCTCGTGCCACCGACCATCCACAATTGATATCCATGTTCGCGAAATTTTTTAGCAAGGTTTAGAAAAGGGTTGAGATTCATGTCTTTATGATAGCAACCCTCGATGAAATAAAAAAGAGATAGATGCGTGAACATCTATCTCTTGAAGTTTGCTAACGAAAGTTTAGCGAACTTTTTCTTTTAAGGTCTTGCTGGCTTTGAAACCAACAACTTTGGTTGCAGGAATCTTGATTTTTTCAGTGGTTCCTGGTTTGACACCAATGCGGGCCTTACGATTGCGAACGGTGAATGCGCCAAATCCAGCTAATTTAACTGGTTGGCCTTTGCTTAAGGCTTTGGTTAAAGCACCTAAGACGACTTCGAGGACTTTTTCAGCATCTTTCTTGCTGTGTCCAGTTTCCTTGGCGACGACTTCAACTAGATCTACTTTGTTCATATATTCCTCCTAGATCTTTCTGCGATTAAAGTAGCATAGGACCGAAAAGAATGCAACTAATATTGATTTGGGTGAAATTGTAAAATCCTTGACAAGATCAAGAATTCGTTTCTTTACTCAACTTTTAGTGGACGATTCATTAATGTTTTGACAGCATCAGAAGGCTTTTTTTTCTCGTATAATACGGCATAAACTGATTCAATGATTGGTAGTTTCAATCGATATTTCTTAGCGAGTTGATGTGCGATTTTGGCGAATGCAACACCTTCAACCGTTTCTTTGTTGGTTTTAAAAAAAACTTCTGCACCATCATGTGAACCAATCACAATGCCTGCTTGATAGTTTCGTGAATGTTGTGAGTAACATGTCACGATGAGATCTCCCAATCCAGTTAAACCTGCATGGGTTTTTAATTTTCCACCAAGGACTTTTCCTAATCGCATCAGTTCCGTTAAGCCTCTTGTCACCAACGCTGCGCGGGCATTATCTCCGAGTTTTAATCCGGTGACAACACCACTTGCAATTGCAATGACATTCTTTAAAGCAGATCCAACCTCAGAACCAATTTCATCGGTTTGAACATAAACTCGGAAATATTCATTGGAAAATAATTGGGAAATTTTTTCAGCAAGGAGGACTTGTTTAGAAACCGCCGAAACAAGCGTTAACTGTCTTTCGATCACTTCTTCTGCGTGGGATGGGCCAATTAAACTGACAACGCCTTGAAGTAACTTTCTTGGAATTAATGTCCGAATGGTTTCAGAAAGTCGATTATTGGTGATGGGATCAAAACCTTTTGCTGTATTGACAATGATAATTTTTTGTTGAATCAAAGGTATAAAATCTAATAATAATTGGCGAACTGCATGAGAAGGTACACAAATTAAAACCATGGTCGCATCTTGTAAAGCGAGTTTGAGATTATCGAAAGCTTTAACGGAATTAGGTAGAATTAGTTTTTTATCAAAATATTTTGAGTTGGTGTGAAATCGATTAATTTCATCCGATACTTTTGAATCTTTTGCATACAAATTAATAGTATTGCCATTATCTGCAAGGACTTGGGCTAAAGCGGTTCCCCATGAACCAGCACCTAAAATGGTAATGTTGTCTTTCATTTTCTTTCTCTTGAGATGATTTTAACCGGAGTCCCCGTAAAATCAAAACTTTCCCTTAACCGATTTTCCAAGAAACGTTCATATGAAAAATGCATGTAAGTAGGCTTGTTACAAAACAGGATGAACGTCGGAGGATTTTGACTGACTTGTTCTCCATAATAAATTCTTAACCTTCCCCCGTTAAATTCTGGGGTTTGGTTCATTAATTGGGCATCAACGAGAAGTTCATTAAGCCTTGCAGTAGGTACGCGTCTTTGCGTTGCTTCATAAACTTGTTTCACGGTTCGAATCAATTCATCTAAGCGAGTTTTTTTAAGTGCGGATGTATAAAGGATAGGAACAAACTCGAGAAATGGCATGATCAATCTTAGTTTTTTTGTATATTGGTGCATGTCACGATCACCTTTTTTCGCAAGATCCCATTTATTGACAACTAAGACCATTCCTTTATACGCTTGAAAAGCAAAACCCACAATATGTTTATCTTGTTCAATCAAACCATCATCTGCATTGATAACCACAACTACGACTTGGGCTCTTTCAATTGCACGAAGTGAGCGGATGGCAGAATATTTGTCAATCGATTCAAAAATCGCACCACGCTTTTTTAATCCCGCGGTATCAATCATCACATAATCGGTTCCTTCAAATTGAAACGTTGTATCAATCGCATCACGAGTGGTTCCTTCAATCGGAGAAACAATGACACGTTCTTGCTGCAAAATGGCATTCACCAAACTTGATTTACCTACATTTGGTCTTCCTACCACCGCAAACTGCATGTAACCGGCATAACTTGGAATCTCTTTATTCTTAGGTAAGTGTTTAACCACTGCATCCAATAAATCACCTACACCAATTCCATGTAAAGTGGAAATTGGAATTGGATTGCCAATACCCAAA
>CAZOHK010000114.1:0-2483 GCA_964579925.1 uncultured Staphylococcus sp.
GGTATTGGTTTGGCTTATGGCAAAAAGAACATGACCAGGTCATTTCCTGGTTATTGGAGCGTAATGTGTGGTTGTTCAATTGGGCGCAAAACTAAAAAGTAAGTGAGCGGTGATTTATCTTCCCTCAAACCAAAGAATCGTTAATAGATGTTAATGAAAATTGAATATTTTACAATTTTGAATATAATAAATGAGTTGTAAAAAGGAGAAAAATTATGGCCAATCAAGAAAAAGATTCGATTCTCAACAAGGTATTAACGTTTGTCACGGATAAAAAGAAATTACCGTTACTTCTATTGTTACTGGGTGGCGGTGCCACCGTTGTCACAGGCACGGTGTTATTAGCCAATCCAGGTAATGGCGGAAACACAACCTCACAACCAGGTGGAAGTGTCATTCCTTTCTCAGGCGATGATGTTCCTGAATGGGATTTTGATAATGCAACCTTAGATGGCAACGCAACCACCGTTGGTGTAGGTTATGACTACAACAACTTTAGTCGTTATCAAAACGAATACTATTACCAAGTTGGGCGTAACTTAATTGATGGTGCACCGACGACAGGTAACTTCAACGTGGAACGATACACCGAAATGTTATTCTCCATTTACAATACTCGGACAACCGAAGTCGAATTTTTATTCCACTTTGAAGTCAGTGAAGCTCGTAAGAATTTCGTGTTAACCGCAACAGAGTTTGACAATAACTACATATGGACAAGACTCGCTTATGATCAAGAAGACACTATCTTAGCTTTATTAACCCTTGATTTGCCAAACGGTGATGAAGTTGCATTTGGTGGGGATTATGCGCCAATTGAAAGTTACCTTACGAATCGATTTAATGTTGTTAACCAATACTATAATGAATTTACCGTTTTACTTCAATTTGATATCAATGATGACTCGCAATATACCATCCTTGATGCTTATGATTCCCGTGATTCATTAATTCAAGTTCAAGATATTCTACTGGAAGATGGAAAATTATTTTTATCAACGCAAGTCACACAATCGACGATTGATGAACGTTTAACCGTCTATGGAAGCAAGTTTGCTTTCTTAGATATTCCAGCCTCCTATCCTACTTTTGTCGATTTCCAAAATAACATGGACAACCCTTGGTTCTCTTTTTTAGTGGAAGTGGATGTCACAAATTATGATGCATTAGAAACCATTCGCACCACCACCATTACCTTTGATGGCACGTCCCATATTTGGTTTTATGGATTCCGTCAGGGTTTTGAAACCAAATACATTAATGAAAATGGTGAAATTGCCCTCGGTTTAAATGGATACATTTGGTCAGAAGACGAAGCATCCATCGACGCTTACTTCTCCGATTTAGAGAATAATTTTTTAACCACTGAAGAAAAAACAAGGATTTATCCATTAATTGAAAGTAAAACCTTGGAATTTTATAATCGTACGTTAGCTTATTCTAGTGACCTCCAAATGAATATTAATTACAATGTGACTGGGTTTTATAACTTTGAAAGTGACACGATGACTAAAAATAATTATGCCGTCTCCTCCTGGCAATCCGTCAGGATTGAAGATGTTGAATATCAATTCACCAACAACTACAACTCAAATATTGTTGCCATGAGTGATGGTGAAACTGCGTTCCTAATTGAAAATGAAAACAGCACCCTCTATCCACTTCAGCAAAATAACTATGGTGGCTGGTCCGGCCTCAATCCAGACTATCGCCTATATACTTATAACGCTTTATCCTCAGTCAATTTAGATACCAACGAATTGACCTTAATTGAAGAAAATGATGACAACGGTAAATATATTTCTGGTATCTACCAAAAAAATGGTGGCTATTACCTTTCAGGCACCTATTACG
Source organism: uncultured Staphylococcus sp. (assembly GCA_964579925.1). GTDB lineage: Bacteria > Bacillota_I > Bacilli_A > RFN20 > CAG-826 > UBA970. The sequence continues at coordinate 1,855 of CAZOHK010000114.1, forward strand.
AATCCGAAGCAACTCCGGATGTGCAAAGAACCGATGCGTTTTTAATCGAAGTGGATCAAGACTTTAATGTGGTCAATGAATTGATCCTTGCCGGTAGTGGCGATGATAATGGTTCACAAATTGCATTGAACTCACGCAGCCGACCAGTCTGGTTAGTTTCATCCAATTCAACGGATGGTGACTTTGCCGAAGCTGGCGCATCGAACACCGATGGTCGCTATAAAGTTTACGCGGTAAGTTTCTAATCGAATGCTTAGTATTTGAATCCTTAAAGCATCGAGTCATCTCGATGCTTTTTTTATACATGCTTGAAACCATGGTTGATCCATTGTCATAAAGGCTGAAACTTGCCTAATAGAGGAAACGGAGAGACTATCCGTGTTTTTAACATTCATAGTAATCAAGATACACCATTTAATTTTTTAGTTAAGTTTAATTCATTAACTTCTTCATCATAATTCCAAAATAATAATAATATTTTGTTTGATTTGCATTTTCTAACCTTTGATTTGTCTAAAATTCTTCTCTTTAATAAGGCTTCTTCACCTCCAAAAAATTCAATTGGCTTAAAATGTTGTATTCCTTGATATTCAAAAGCTACCTGAATGCTTGGAATGAATATATCAAGG
>CAZOHK010000115.1:0-2465 GCA_964579925.1 uncultured Staphylococcus sp.
TTTCCAACTGGGTGGCAGAAGAAAGATTGAAACCACATCATCTTTTGCAACTTCCTTAAATCGATACAAATAGCCCATGATGGCCGGTCCATATTGGGCAGGTAATTCGCGGTAATATTCTCCATAAAAATCGGTGGCATGTTCTTTATCATACTTGAGATAAATATCACGGATTTTCCATGCAGAAAATAAGATGACGATGACAAGGATGGAAATACCGATAATATCTGCAAATTGATAAATTTGCCGATTGGCAGCTCTTTCCGCTTCATAGGTTGCCACATTTTCTAAGTGTGGTTTTCCGTTTGCAATCGTGTAATCACTGACATCATTGCCATAAAGATTATCTTGATTGGCATCAATCACCAAGCGATCGGCGGGAAAATTAATGCGTGTGGTGATGTATTCGTCTGGATAAAGGCGATCGGCTTTGATGTGAACATAGGTTTGACCAGCGTCGTTGACACCGATGTGATGAATCGATGCTAAGGAAGAACCATTGATATAGGCATCGACAAGTTCTACATCCAAATTGATACCAGGTAAGACGACTTGAACATCAATGTTTTCCGTCTGCATATTGTCAGTGGCAGCAATCACCCAAAAGAATTCTGCTGTGTCCGCATACTTTAAGGCAACACCGTTAATCCAATAGTCATTCTCTATACGAATGTCTCCCCAAGTACCTTGGTTGTAATGGAACCAAGCAACTGATTCATCATCAAGGGTTTCAATTGGGTTATTAAATTCATCGCGGCTGTTTGGATCCCATGAATATCCTAAAGATAGTTCATAGCCCTCATAAATGGCAGTAGCATATTCACCTTCACTGGCAATCATCAAGTTGTCATTCGTATCATAAATGCTCGTTGCAAATCGGGTCGTATCAAATGCAGGTGTCGAGATATCCTTTGGAACGTCTTCATGATCGGACGTGTAATAAATATCCTGGAAAAAAACTTGGGTTGAAAAAAATCGAGTGAGATTTTCTTGAAAACGAACATCCCCATTTTCTTCGATGGTAATGATTTTTTCCATTTGCGTGGTTTTTGCTTGCCCACTTGATAAGGTATACGCGTTTTGTTGTATCAAAATGCCTATAACCCCTGAAAATGCCGCCAAAAGAGAAAGGAGAATTACCCCACCTCTTTTCTTAAAAAAATAAGATTTTCCTTCCATTTTTTTATACCTCAACTTTATTGTATAGTGATTACAAAAAAAGTATAGAAAATTTAGAATTTTTCAATCATGTCGATGATGTGTGGATCATGTTCGCCAACGTGTTGATAATCAAGACTATTGAAGAAAGTGTGCAAAACATTTTGATCTATTTCTTTGGATAACTTTAAGGTTCCTTTTAAAATCGTATCGATCACATACGTCTCTGCTCGAAAACTCAAATAAGGATTGTGACGATGGCCCTTGGCCAAATACACTTTGGTTAATGGATTTTTAGATTGAATAAATAAATCGTGGTTGCCTTTTAATGGTACGTCATCATCCTTTTCACCCGCGATCAAAAGTATCTTGGTAGTGGTGGTGGCTAATAAATCCGAACTTGTAGGCTTGGAAAGCTTGCCAAACATCATGTGATTATGAAGATTTACAAACCATTTAAACGCTCGAATCCATGGGATATATTTTCCCAACATTTCACTGACATCGTTAAATGGTGCAATACTAATGATCTTTTCAATTTTCACATACATGCGAGCGGCTCTGAGTACTGCATAAGCACCCCAAGAATGTCCCATTAAGGTTTTAGGTAATGTCGCATAGGTTGTTTTTTCTAAATAGGTCAAAGCATCTTTTAGGTCAAGGATGGCTTGAGGTATACCAAGCATGGATTTGCCTTCAGATAAGCCACACCCGGTATTATCGTAGGCAAAAACAACAAACCCTTTTTTAACAAAGGTATGAATTAGATGCGTGTATGCTTGATGACCGGGGCCGCTTCCGTGAGAAAAAACCATGATTTTCTGATGAGGTTGTTGAAGGTCATCATAATAAAATCCACCTCGGAGCATATCTCCGCGTTGATTCTTAAATTCAATCGGATCCATGTCCATATCAGGGAAATCTTTAATCGTAAAATATTTTAGATGTGGGTGAAAATCAAAACGTCTTGAAAAGGCCATCGTTAATATAAAGCGAACAAAGAAAAAGATCATAAAAATGGTAGCGAGTATTGCCAAACCTACCCATAACACAATTGACGGGTCTATCAAAAAACTAAAATTTCTCATTATTTATATCTTAACCGATTTCACAAATGAGTGTTAGGGTCATTGAAGATGTGGTTTATTTTGAACGTGACTTACGGCGTTCATGATCACGGCAGAGTCAACCACCAAAACATAGAAATTCAAGATTAGAAAATTTATAGTAAATGGACTCATGCTTTCAAAGATTGGTGGGGATAACAGGATTTGAACCTGCACGGTTGCCCATTGGATTCTAAGTCC
>CAZOHK010000116.1:0-1955 GCA_964579925.1 uncultured Staphylococcus sp.
TTCATGGCGTGGCTCCGTCGTCCGAATAAAATCATCATAGCTAATATGCATCTTTGCCCAAAGTTCTTTAATGCCAACCACCACGTCATCAACAAACTGTTGGGGTGATTTTCCATTTTTTTCAGCGGTCTCTTGAATTTTTTGACCATGTTCGTCTGTACCAGTTAAAAAATAAGTGGGAACCCCTGCCATTCTTTTGTAACGGGCAAAGACATCCGTGACCACGGTTGAGTAAGCGTGACCAATATGGAGTTTTGCACTTGGATAATAAATGGGTGTGGTGATATAAAATTTAGTTTTCATAGGTTTCATTATAAAGAAAAAACCACATTCTGAATAGAATGTGGTTTTGATATCTTTGTTTACTTTTTCGCGTAACGTTTATTGAAGCGATCAACGCGACCGTCAACCTTGTTAAAGCGATCTTTTCCGGTAAAGAATGGGTGGCAGCTTGCGCATGTATCAACCCGTACTTCATCTAAAACTGATCCTGCTTCGAAGGTATTACCACAGCTAATGCAAGTGACTTTCGCTTGCTTGTAGTTAGGATGAATGCCTTGTTTCATAATTCGTGCTCCCTTCCGCCTTAAATCGCAAATGGATTTAAAGTAAGTGCTATGAAATATTAGCATCTTACGATAGAAGATGCAACTCATCGCGCGTGATTGTAAAAAAAACCTTTCGTTCTATAATGGGTTTATTGAAAAGGAGTATTTTATGAAATTGAATCTCAAACAACACTGGCTTACGTACGTCATCTTCGCTTATGGATTATTGTTAACTGGCGTGCTTTTGGACCGCTTTATCTTTAGTTTTTTACTAGATGCAACGGACGACTGGTGGCGCTTCTTTTACTTATTTACCTATCAAACAAACATCATGGTCGCTGCTTGGTCGATCGCCTATGGCCTTGGCAAGTTACTTGATTGGAAAAAGACGATAGCATGGTTGACCAATAAACTTGTCGTCATCATCATCACCGTCAATACCTTGATTGTGTTCTTGATCGTCTTCTTCGTCTTAAATCCTGTCTTTGAAGGTGAATGGCAACCTTTTGACTCCTTATCGGAATTATTAACCCACAACTTATCCACCGTCTTAATGGGGATGGTTTTTGTGATGATTCCAGGAACTGGCAAACTTCAAAACAAGGACGCCATTACGATTTTAATTTATCCTTTTGTTTATTTCATTTTCCACACCATCATTGGTTTAAACTTTGAATTCAAACCAGGTGGTACAGAATTCGGGCCTGCGTTTAATTATGGATTTGTTAATCCAAACAACTATCCTAACTTATTTATCTTCGCCGGCATCATTGTCTTACTCGTTGGTATCTTTGGTGCGATTGGTTTTGGTTTAATCAAATTTAAAAATAGCATCACAAAAGAAGTTAAACGTTCTACGGTTCAAAAATAAAAAACCGGATTTCATTCCATCCGGTTTCGAAGTCATCTGAATAAAGGGTTTAAGCGGTATAGCCTGTATAAGTTAATTTTTCAGTATTACTTAATAAGTGATCCGCGGCATTGACACCGTTTGGATTACCGATGGTAATGAGTGCACTATATGATTTTCCGTTACCGGATGCGGTGATTTGGAATTCACCTTGGTTTGTACTGGTTGTAAAGGCAACGACAACTTGTAAGGATGTTGGAACAAAACCAACTAAATCTTCAAAGGTTTCTAAGTCGATAAAATTAGCAATCGGCAAGGTATATGATTTTCTATCTTGGGTTGCTGGTTGACCACCAATGACGAGGTTTGTAGCTTGATTGTTCACAATACTTCTCACTTCGCTTGTCAGTAAATTGGTGGCCACATCCACAGCTTCGTCAAAGATTGAAAAGGTGTCGCTTCCAAAACTTGAAAAATTCAATTCAGCACCATTTGGTTCGTTGGCGAATTCACGTTTTGAAAAAATACCACCCTCAGCGTAATCATAAACAATCGTG
>CAZOHK010000116.1:1965-2425 GCA_964579925.1 uncultured Staphylococcus sp.
GGTACGCGTGGTTGAAACGCCTTCGTTGGTTTCTGGTGAGACGTTAATGAGTTCAATACCGGTGTTAAAGAAATAGATGTCAAAGGTTTGGACACGACTGTCAATCGTAATCTCCGCACTTACTTCATAATTTTCAACGATGCGATTTTGGCTATCAAGGGTAGGAAAATATAAATCTTCCATCGTATTAAAGATTTCCGAAAAATAAGTTTGGGGTCCTAAGCAACCTGCAAGGATAACGGTCGACAAAGCTAGCGTGAGTAAATTTGTTTTTTTCATTTGATTTCTCCAGTCACCATTTATTTGGTACGTCAAATATTAAAGCATAAATACATTAGGATTAAAATAAAAAAGTTTCTTGAACCTTCAAGAAACCATGATGATTGAGTTTAGGCCTGGTGCTATATTCATCAAGAGCGGATCTTTTGCCGATCGATGAACCTCATGTAGGTGACGTACT
>CAZOHK010000117.1:0-2379 GCA_964579925.1 uncultured Staphylococcus sp.
TGGATTTATATTTTTACCTACGAACGGATAATACAAAAAAATAAATTAGGCGTAGAATCTTGTCGGTGGTAAAAAACAATGATTTCACAAATCCTTCCTGAAAACGATTATTTCTTAATGCTTGGCTTAACGGTTGTTCTCTTGACCGGTTTAGCGTTTGGTAAACTTTCAAAACTTTTTAAAATCCCAAATGTCACGGGTTATTTATTAGGTGGTTTTTTAATTGGTCCAGGATTACTTGGCTTAATTTTTCCTGAAGGTTTTTTCCTTCATCACGGAATCATTGGCACTGATTTTGTCCATAGTTTAAAAATCATTGCCGATATTGAACTTGCCTTTATTGCCTTTTCAATTGGGGCGGAATTTAAACTTGAATATTTGAAGCGTTTAGGACCTGCTCCGATCATCATTGCGTTTTTAGAATCCTTTTTTGCGGTCGTCTTTATTTCCCTCGGCTTATTAATGTTTGGTTTCCCACTTTATATTGCCTTGGCATTTGGCGCAGTTGGTGGTGCGACTGCACCGGCAGCGACGGTTATGGTCATTCGCCAATACAAAGCCAAAGGTCCGTTAACCGAAATGATTTATTCGGTTGTTGCCATTGATGACGCCAGTGGCCTTATTTTCTTTGGTATCGTCACGGCGATTATTAAAATTATCACTGGTCAAAGCACCGGAGCGATTGAATGGTTGATTATCCTTCCAGTCATTGAAATCATCGCGTCGATTATCTTTGGTTTAATTCTTGGTTATATATTGAAAATTCTTACGAATTGGTTTACAGGACGAGGCAATCGGATTTCCATTGTCATTGCCTTATTGTTCTTGGCAATTGGGATTGCCCGGTATGTGAATTATGAATTGGGTTTTGGCCTATCGAGTTTGATGGCAGGGATGGCGATGGGGACTATCTATACAAATACCTCTAAACATGTGGATGCGGTGATGCCGTTGGTGGAACGAATTACCCCACCCTTTGTCATTTTATTTTTTGTACTTGCCGGTGCAGATATCCAACTCGACAACTTTAGTCTTATCTCCGTGGCGATTCTTGTGATTTACTTAGTCTTCCGTGTTGGAGGAAAAATCTTTGGAAGTTATGTTGGAGCCAAGGTTTCAAAAGCTGGAAAGAATGTTGAAAAGTATTTGGGTTTTGCCTTGTTACCTCAAGGTGGGATTGCCCTTGGTTTGTCCATCTTGATGTTAGACATTCTCCCCGATACTTTAGGTTTAGATTATGACGGCGGTCTATTAAGGGTCGTTGTGATAGGTGCGGTCTTTGTCTCAGAAATCTTTGGACCAATTTTACTCAAAGAAGTCTTGATAAAAGCTAAAGAAGCCCAAGTTCAAAAGTGATACACTAAAGAAGAGGAAATAATGAAATTATTAATTTATGTCCTAAGTCACGTGGAAAAACTCCAATTGATTCTCAAACAATTTAATGAACAAGGTTTGTCTGGTGCAACAATCATTGATTCTAGCGGCATGGGTCGGGAACTAACCGAACGTGATGAATTCTCGATCTTTGGTTCGATGCGCGCCTTAATTGATCAAAACAACCGCACCACCAAAACCTTATTTCTTGTGGTCGAAGATGATGAAGTGAAGAAAGTTGAAAAGGTGATTGAAAAGGTGATTGGTGATCTTTCAAAACCTGATCAAGGTATTCTCTTTACCATTCCGTTAGATTACGTCAAAGGCTTTAAAAAGAAAAAGAAAGAAGCCAAGTAAAACAAAAAACCACCGTGAAGGTGGTTTTTTTCATGCGTTTATTGTTGATTGAGGTTTGGTAAGTACATCAAGAAGAAATCTTCCATCGCTTGGTTATGGTAAGGTTCTAAAATGATGCGTAGTTCATTTGAAGATTGGTGAACAGGCAATACAAGATCGGTTAGATTTAAGTCGGTATATTCAAGTGGACGGGTTCCATCAAAAAATGTGCGCGTTAATCCTTGAGTAAACGCACCATTACTGTCGCGGCTCGAATCGTTATAGGTCACAATCATGTCTTTGATGATGGAAGGATTATCTTTGATCGTTTCTCCATTGGTTTCAATGTACATAAAGGTTGGCACGAATCCGGTTGCATAACCAAAGGTTGTATTTAAAACATTGTTCATTCCATAATCGGTTTTAAAGGTTTCCCAGCCTAGTGTTAAATTACCGGTTTCTGGTGACCAAAGATTGTTATCAAGCACATCGATGCCATAAATCGTTGGGATACTTTGGTTTTCTTTCAAGAACGGTTTCATAAAGGTGTTAAACGCGTACGTGCAATCTGGGCATGTTCTTCGACCAAAATAAATAATCATGTTTTGATTACGCGTAAAGAGATCATCAAAATTTGCTTTCGTCAAAAACACAAAATTAGGAAGGATG
>CAZOHK010000118.1:0-2244 GCA_964579925.1 uncultured Staphylococcus sp.
TCAGGAATGATTTCACTCATTTGTTATAACTGGCAAACACACGGATTACTCATCCGATATTTTAAAATTAGATCAACATAAATCAATTTCCCATTGAGAGGTGGAAACATTATATTAGTTGGGTTAAATTTATTACCGACTCTGTTGTTTAAAAGTGAACAGAAATTTTAAATTGCAACTTCATTGTTTTTTAAAATTACTTTTAGAAAATTACTTAATATACATTAACTAATATTTGCGATATCTATCGCAATTTATTTCCTTTATTTTTCTCTAAATATCTACTATAATTCTTCTTGCGAATAAATCTAAGGAGTCTTATGAAAAAAATCTATTTAACTTCATTATTACTGATGGTCTCAGTCTTGACCTTTGTTGAGCCTAATTCAATTCAACAGGCTGAAGCGGTCAATACTTACAACTTAACGTATGAGTTATTTGGTGGAGCGAATCACGCAAATAATCCAACTTCATATACAGACACCCAAGCTAATTTCAATTTACTTCCAGCTTCCAAGGCTGGTGTTGCCTTCCAAGGTTGGTATAAATCCGAAGGTTTTAGAGAAGTTGATCGCGTTAACTCCTTACCCGGCAACCATGTTGGCGTCACTAAACTTTATGCAAAATGGGGCTTCTTGAATTACACAGTTGACTTTGTAAGTAATGGAGGCACCTCAGTTTCTCAACAATCCTCGATTCCAACTTTATCAGCGGGTCAAGCCCCAGTATTTGTAGGAACTTCAGGAGCGAGTAGTGGTTACACCAGTATTTCTCGCGATATCAACGGGGATGGCAAAGGTGACTTCATTAATTTTGTGAACGGGGATCGACATATCTTTTTATCGCATCCAACATTAGGTTTCACTTATACAACCGTCACCAATAACTTAATTAACTTTGCTTGGGCATCAAAATTTTATGACATTAACAATGATGGATTAGAAGATCTAATCGTCTTAGCCGATAATACAGCGATGACGTATTCTCTTCGTCAACCTGACGGATCGTTAGGAGCTGAAACGCTCTTCACTATGACTGCTGGTGGCGTCAACTACAATAATTCGATTGCTTTTGACTTAGATGACATCGACGGTGATGGCGATTTGGATTTAGCTGTTGCGGCTCTTAATATTGCGATTTATCGCTTGAATGAAGGCAACTTTACCTTTGGTCAAGCGGTTCTAATTCAAAACTTTGGTGGATATGGGCGCGGCGTTGAAATGCACGATTTAACAGGGGATGGGTATTTAGATATTGTCGTCACCAACGATACTAATTCCTTCGTTAAATGGGGAAATGGCGTCACTCCATTTGGTGGCAACCTCTCCTACCTAAGTATTGGACCTTATCGACCATTTATTTCCGACATCAATCGGGATGGAAATTATGACATCGTTGGTCTAGAAAACAATCGCAAAGTGCCACTTTACGTTCCTGTTAATAGTGGTTTATCAGTTAATTTTTTCTCAACTTTACCTGGTGCAGCAAACGCTCTCATTGGATGGGTTTCGTGGGTTGGCGATGAAATGGATGTTAATGGTGATGGTTCTGGCGATCTGTTTTATATGCAAGGTCAATACGATTCAGGCATGATCATGTCTCGAGATACCGGAACCTACTACACCCAAAACTTTCAATTACAAGATTCTACAAATTCTGGAACGGTTGTATATGATCCAGCTTATGGTACGTTTGGCATCATGGGTGTTGGGTTTAATAATGCTTTAACGCGCTACCATTCCTTTAATGCAACTCATTCTGTTTCGCATCTAGCATCGATTCAACCAACACGCGAAGGATATACCTTTGCTGGTTGGTATGAGGATTCAAACTTTAATGGAAGCACCTTTAATTTTAGTGCAGGTGTGACTGCCAACAAAACCCTCTATGCAAAATGGGAATTAGTGAATTATGGCGTTAATTATGTGATGAATGGTGGTACCAATAACCCGAATAATCCAACCTCTGTGAATGTTGAATCGGTCAGTGTCAATTTACAAGAACCAACAAAACCAGGCAGTCGCTTTTTAGGTTGGTATTCAGACAGTAGTTTTACCACACCCATCAGTGCAGTCCCAGGTAATCGCACTAGCTCGATTAGTATCTATGCTAAATGGTTAGATCCTATTACGGTTACCTTTAACGTCGGAGGTGGTAGTGCTATCCCTTCCGTTTCCAATCTTCCAGGTGAAGTTTTGACCCAACCTGCTGATCCAACGCGTAACGGATATACCTTTGCTGGAT
>CAZOHK010000119.1:0-2195 GCA_964579925.1 uncultured Staphylococcus sp.
GGTCGTTCAAAATTTTCCAAGTTAACAAATCCGATTGGAGTGAGACATCTTCTGGTCGCCAAAATTGGGAGAGATTTTGTTCATAAAATTGTTGGGTAAAGGTGTCATCTGACCCGTTCCAATTTGCACCAGAAAATTGTTCTTTTGGTGTAAAAATTAGGGGTTTAAAAACGTCGGATGGATGTTTGCTCATATGAATCTCCTTATGAGTTTAGACGACGCAGGATTCACACTCGTCGATTTTAAGTTTTTGCGTACGCGTATAGTATAACGTTTTGATGCCTTGATAGTGGGCATATAAGTAATAGCGAATTAATTCCTTGGTGGTCACTTCGGAGGTTATCCCTAACTCAAATGAGATACCTTGATCGACATGCTTTTGCGCGGTGGCAATCACATCGATGACTTTATAGTTATCAATGCGATATGCACTTTCATACATAAAGGCAGCGGTATCTAAAGAGGGCATTGGGAAATAGGTTTTTGAATTGCCATACGTTCGTTCTTCAATCAGTTGCTTGATTGGCGTTAACGAAGGAGTCGCGGACATGACATATGCAATCGAACCATTTGGGGCAACTGCAAGACGATGTGAGTTATAAAGCCCATATGTCATGACGTCCTTTTTCAATTTCTTCCAGTCCGCATCAGTTGGTAAGGCGATATCCTTAAAGAGTTCTTGAACCTTTTCTGATTTTGGTAAGACTTGACCTCGACCATCAAAATAACTACCATCTGCATATTTACTGGTTTCAAATTGATAAAACTTTTGTTTGGTTGCTTTTGCTTTCTCCATCGAATGAACGAGTGAATAATAGTTAACCGCAGAGAAAAATACATCAATCAAATCAATATCTTCTTCCGAGCCAAATAAGATGTAGTTTTCAGCAATATAACCATGGTGTCCCATGATACCGAAACCGACCGAACGATTGAGACGATTTGCTTTTGCAACCGCAGGAACATAAGAAATATTGGTTCGCGTGGAAACCGAGTTCATCACATCCATGGCCGCGTAAACGGTTTCTTTAATCGTGTTATGTTTGATCATATTTCCCATGTGACCACTTGCGAGGTTGCAGGAGATATCCATGCCGATTTGGTCTTCTTCTTTTTTATCATAATCAGCATAGTGAGATGTAATCGTTGGTTGTAAAATTTCTGTGCATAAGTTAGAGAATTTAACCGGGAGTTTGAGTGGATTCACCTTATTCACATTATCGACAAACATAATATAGGGATATCCGGATTCACCTTGTAAAGATGCAATCATATCCAATAATCGTCTTGGACTAACCTTACGTTTTCTAACATCTGGGTTTTCCACGAGCTTGTCATACCAATATTCCATATTCGTGGAGACGTCGGCAAAATCTATGCCGTAGGCTTTATAAACAGTATGCGGATAAAAAACATACATGTCTTTATTTTCTTTGGCAAGTTCAATCATTTTATTTGGAATCACCACACCCATGGACAAGGTCTTGACACGGACGTCATCGTCGGCGTTCAATTTCTTTGTATTTAAAAAATCTTCAATGTCGGCGTGGAATACATTTAAATAAACCGCACCTGCGCCTGCACGTTGACCCATTTGATCGGCATAGCGGAAGTTATTGTCTAACAATTTAGCAACACCTACAACGCCCTTTGATACATTCGCCACATCTTTAATCGCTTCACCTTTAGCTCTTAAATTGGTTAAGTTAATGGAGACCCCGCCACCAATTTTAGAAAGTTGCATCGAGAATTCAGAAATTCTAGCAATATCGTTTAAGGAATCACCGGCTTCCAATAAGAAACAAGAGACAAATTCCCCACGTTTTTTCTTACCCGTATTGAGGAGGGTGGGGGTGGCTGGAACAAAGTCTTGGGCGATCAGTCTTCGGATCAAATTCTTGGCCAATTCGAAGTCACCATCGGCATGGTAAAGGGCGTTCACAGACAGACGGTCTTCGTACCGTTCCAAGAAGACTTTTTTATCCCGGCTTTTTAATGCGTAATCGTTATAAAACTTAAAGGCACCCATGTAGCTCGGAAAGCGGAACTTAGCCCCATAAGCAATATCAAAAACTTCGACAATTTGTTGATGGGTATACTTCTTGAGGAAGTCTTCTTCGTAATAGTCATTTTCAACAAGATAGTCTAATTTTTCCTTTAAAGAGTGAAAAAATTGAGTTTTTTTGTTAATTTCA
>CAZOHK010000120.1:0-2155 GCA_964579925.1 uncultured Staphylococcus sp.
ACATATGCTTCCAATGCCCACACTTCCATTTCCCCGAAACGTTGACCACCGTTTTGTGCTTTACCACCTAGCGGTTGTTGCGTGACCAAAGAGTAAGGACCCGTAGCCCGCGCGTGTAATTTATCATCAACCATGTGGACAAGTTTAATCATGTACATGACACCAACCGAGATGCGTTCATCAAACGCTTCACCGGTGCGGCCATCAAAGAGGACAGATTTACCATCTTCATCAAGGCCAGCTTTCTTCATGAGATCCATAATTTCTTGGTTAGAAATACCATCAAAGACTGGGGTGGCAATTTTCATGCCGAGTTTCTTGGCAGCCATGCCTAAATGAATTTCTAAGATTTGTCCGATGTTCATCCGGCTTGGAACCCCAAGTGGGTTAAGCATGATATCGACCGGTGTACCGTCTGGTAAGAATGGCATATCTTCAACTGGAAGAATTCTAGAAATAACACCTTTATTACCGTGACGACCTGACATCTTATCACCTTCAGAAATTTTTCTTTTTTGAACGATAAAGACGCGAACCACTTCATTCACACCAGGAGCAAGTTCATCACCTTTTTCCCGTGAGAAAGTTTTGACATCTAAGACAATCCCTGCGCCACCGTGTGAAACACGGAGCGAAGAGTCTTTGCCTTCTTTGGTTTTTTCACTGAAGATTGCGCGTAATAATTTTTCTTCACTGGTTGGTTCGGTGACACCTTTTGGTGTGACTTTACCAACGAGGATATCGCCTTCTTTAACTTCTGCACCAGGAATAATAATGCCACGTTCATCTAAATAAGCTTTTGCTTCTTCATTGGTAGATGGGATATCACGGGTGATCTCTTCATCCCCTAATTTGGTGGCACGGCATTCAAGTGTGTGTTCTTCAATATGAATGGAGGTATACACATCTTCTTTGACTAAACGTTCAGACATAATGACCGCGTCTTCAAAGTTATAACCGTTCCAGGTCATAAAGGCGATCGTCACGTTTTGACCAAGTGCTAAGTCACCGTTATCCATTGCTGGACCATCGGCAAGAATTTGTCCGGCCAAGACTTTTTGTCCTGGTTTGACAATCGACACTTGGTTAATGCATGTTCCTTGGTTTGAACGATTAAATTTTTGTAATGGGTAGGTGACTTCTTCGCTTGAACCTTTTGTCTTGACGACAATTTTACGAGAGTCGATATAGGTGACTTCACCATCTTGTTGGGCAACCACTGCTAAACCAGAGTCACGCGCGATTGCGTGTTCAATCCCGGTACCAACGAATGGTGCTTGTGGTTTCAATAAAGGAAGGGCTTGACGTTGCATGTTTGCACCCATCAAGGCTCGAGTGGTATCATCGTTTTCTAAGAAAGGAATACATGCAGACGCAATCGAAACGACTTGTTTTGGCGAAACGTCCATGTAATCCACATCTTCAATCGCCGCTAAAATATTGTCACCATTATAACGGGCAATGATTTTGTCTTCTAAAAATTTTCCGTCTTTTCCTAGCTTATTAGAAGCTTGAGCAATCACGAATGGTCGTTCTTGTTCTGCAGATAAATATTCAGTTTCTTGTAAAACGCGACCACCTTTTTTATCAACTTTGCGATAAGGGGTTTCAATAAATCCGTAATGATTCACCTTTGCGTAAGTCGCTAAATTGGTGATTAAACCAATGTTTTGACCTTCTGGGGTTTCAATTGGACAAATCCGACCATAGTGAGAGTAGTGGACGTCACGCACATCAAACGAGGCACGGTCACGTTTAATCCCACCACTACCTAAAGCAGAAATACGACGTTTATTTGCCAATTCTGCTAATGGGTTCGTTTGATCCATGAATTGGGATAATGGATCGGTGGAGAAGAATTCTTTCACTTGCGCAGTCAATGGTTTGATATTCACTAAGGTTTGTGGAGCAACGTTGGTAATGTCAGAAATCGACATTTTTTCGCGAATCGATTTCGCCATTTTTGATAAACCTAAACGGAAGCGGTTTTGAATCAATTCACCAACGGAGTGAATGCGGCGATTGGCTAAGTGATCGATATCATCCGTGTCACCAAAACCATCCATAAGGTTCAAGAAATAAGAGAAGGTTGCCAACATATCTGGAATCGTCACGGTTTCATCTTTGAGGTTGATGTCGGTGCCAACGATATGAG
>CAZOHK010000121.1:0-2152 GCA_964579925.1 uncultured Staphylococcus sp.
GTTTATCGGGACATTAAGCGATTTTTGGGATGATCTTTTAGACAATCCTTATTACGATATTCAGTATCGTGATTTAGATCCTGCTTACCAACCTTTAAAAAGAATAGAACTTGAATCCAAAAAACAATTTATTCCTATTTCTTCGCAAGATGTTCAAACCACACTTTTGTTTAAAGTGGAGGCAGGCCAACCGATGGTTCGCTTTGATGCGTTTAATCAATCTCCTGCTGGATCGATCAAAATTACGTTAGGCGGGATTGCCAAAGGTTTTGCTAATGATGTGATGGCCGATCGGCTTGCGTTAGCAAACTTAACACGTGGGTATTTATCCAATGGCACAAGTTCCATCACCACATTAGGTCCTCGATACGGCAATGTTCCATATCGTTGGCAAGTGACTTCGCCACATCCATCTGCGACGTTTGCATTTACAATTGAAAAAACCGGTCGTCATAGTTTGTCGACGTCAGGCGCGTACAATGGTTTTCGTATGCCACTCGGTTCACAAGAGGTATTACGACACCACATCATCAATCCATTAACTGGTTATCCATCCAAAGAAGCGATTGAATTAAACGTCATTTCTTCATCCTATCCTGCTGGGCGATTGGATGCTTTATCCACGGCGATGATGATCATGAGTAAAGAAGAAGCGATGGAGCTACGGGCAACCATTCTTGAAACTGGTGTTGATTTAGAAATTGCATGGATTGAAGTGGTGGATGAAAAAGTAGCGGTCACCACGACAGAAGGTTATCGGTCAATCCTTATCAAAGAACGGTCTGTTACGTATGACGTCATCGCCTAGAAAAAGATGTAAGCGTTTTCATTCAAATCATGAATTGAGTCAGGTTCAGGCTTCATTGACAATGAAGGTGTAGAAAAAAACATTTCTAAGGAGGAATGGAAATGAAAAAATTCGTCTTACTAGGAGCCGTCATTGCCGCGAGTGTCTTGGCGAGTTGTGGTACCGTCGTCGAAACCAAAACTGGGATCGGCTATGGTCTTGTCCACAGTCATTATGTTGGGGTTGCTGAAATTACCACCGAAGATGATGTCGTCACGGAAGCAAGTTTTGAAGAATATTTCTTACCTTATAGCTGGGCTAAAGTCACCGCTGAAAGCGCTGCTGATCCTGATCAATTAGCAAGTACCGTCGAAGTGAAAACCACCTCACGTAACAGTACTCAAACGACCACGATCTTTGGAGAATTCATCCGCATTGGTGATAAGACCTTCACGATCGAAGTCACTGGTGCAGAATGGGCACAAACATTTAAATATACGTCAACTGGCATTAGCGACCTCGAAGCATGGGTTTCAATTGAAGCAAATGCGAAATGGTATGTGGAACGAATCCAAGCTGAAGACTTTGGTTTTGTTAATGCAGCTGGGGAACCGATTACCACCTTTGAATTGGCTGATGCATCCGCAAAAGTTGCAATGAATAAATCAGACTCAGGCTACTGGACGGTTGCTTCTCCTGGATTAGGTTGGAGCGGAAATATGGCTGAAGTAGTTGAATTATTGGTTGGATCCAACATGGATTTTGACCCAGAAGACTTCACCAAAGCTACCGAAGCACCATTAGTGTGGGGCAATGGAACCATCACCACCGGTGCAACGTTAACGGACTTTAAAGATTATTTATCCCTTGCTTTACGTGCCTACGATAACCGCGTTGTTCAAGCTTAAGAACCTCATCAAAACCTAGTAGCGAACCTACTAGGTTTTTTCTTTTCATTGAGAGTCAGGCGCGCATTTGTTAAAATAAGGAACGGAGAAAAACCATGATTATCGATGCAATCAAATTAGCAAAAGTGGAAGCAATGAAACAACGTAATGATGCTGCAAAAGGCATTTTATCTTTAATTTCTGATCGTTATTTATTACAAGCGATTGAAGCAAAGGCAGCGAATAAAGCGATTGGTGATCTTGAAATGATCGCGATTTTAATGAAGGTTGGCAAAGAATTAGATGATGAACGGGCCACGTATTTAAATAATGGAGCCCCTGAACGCGTGGGAAATATCGATTTACAAATCCAAGTTTTAAAACAATTTTTACCAAAATTACTGACTGAAAAAGACATTCGTGCATAAATTTCAAAGTTAGCGGATCAATCCTTACCAAGTGTGATGAAGCACTTCAA
>CAZOHK010000122.1:0-2091 GCA_964579925.1 uncultured Staphylococcus sp.
CTTTATTATTACTTTAATGATCCAGATAACCGTAAGATCACTTACCTCGATGAATGGATCACTGAACTTTCAAAAGAGAAGATTCGATTATCACAATATAAGTAAATGAGTATGATAAAATTAAAGGGTATTCAAATAGGGGGATATAACCATGGCAAACACGAATAATGACGATTTGATGAGTCGTTTTGATGATTTAGAAGTGAGTAATTCTCGAAAAGTTCCCATTTGTTTAGTGCTCGACGTTTCTGGTTCGATGGGTGATCGCGATGGAACCCGTTTAACCAAAATTGAAGAGTTAAATAAGAACTACCGTGAGTTCATCAATTTTGTTCGCAAGGATGCACGTGCACGTAACATTTGTGATTTAAGCGTCATTTCATTTGGCGACCAAGTCACCGTCGTGAATGGTTATTCCAATATTGAAAGTGTCCGGGAAACGAAGTTCACCTCAAATGGACCAACCCCCATGGGTTCGGCGATGAGCAAGGCATTAGAACTATTAGAGTTACGCCGTAACTACTATAAGAAAAATGGCATTGAACACTATAAGCCGATCGTTTTATTGATGACGGATGGTGAAGCAACCGATGATTTCCAAGCATCGGCAGCGGAATTTGCTTCGAAGGTCAGAGAAAAACGAGTGAAAATCCTTCCCATCATCATTGGCCAAAATAATCGTTCAAAAGCATTGGCGGCGTTCTCACCACTTTATCCACCGAAACAAATTAAGTCCTCAGAAGACTTTGCAGAATTATTCCGTTTGTTATCATCGAGTACCTCTAATCCTGCCATCGATCCATGGGATAAATTCATGGGTGGAGCTGGTCAAGGAGAAACCGTTTAATGGCCAATCTCAAGTGTTCAAGTTGTGGCACGATGGTGTCCAGCGATGATCGATACTGCACACATTGTGGTGAAAATAACCCCAAGTTTGTGGAAGTAAAGACCACCACGTCTAGCACATCTTATTCCACCAGTTCATCCTATTCATCTTCAAATACTGTTCAAGAAGGAAGTGGAATTGGTTGGTTCTTTTTAGCGTTATTTATTCCATATGTTGGGATCATTCTTTATTTTTCATTTAAAAAGGAAAAGCCGAATGCTTCTTCGATGAGTTTAACTGGGGCTATCATTGGATTTGTGATCGGATTCTTCACGTTGATGTACTAATCCATCATGGCAAAAAGTCGTCATTTTCATTTACAGTCTCATGATTCATCGCTTATTTTTCAAGAATGGAAAGATGCCTTTAATGCTGAGACTTATCTAGATGATCAGTTCACGATTCCGAAGCATACCGTCGCTTACTTTGGTGATGGTGCTTCCTGGTATCGTTCATTATCTTCGCCGTTTTATTTAGATGATATCCTTCACTTTGGAAGGTTAGGTCAATCCAAAAACCATCGCAAACTGAAAGGATTCAAGGTTTTAATCCATGCATCGGATACGATTTACCACGATCAATGGGCGTTAGATTATCTAAAGAAAAAAGCGATACGCAATTTCAATCAAGATGTCTTTGGAGATTATCAGTTTCGCATTAGCCAAGGCGGTATCCTCTTCCAACAACTGACCAGCATTGGATTTGAAATTGCCGATGTTCCATACTTGGCGTTTATCACCAAACTAAACGATTACCTCCAACATGACTTTGTCCGGCTTGCATCTAGTGCAACTTACCAAGGTCAAGCCGTCGACTTGCTCAAGCTTGAGTTTGCTAAGGTTGTCCAGCAACGATTTGAAAAATGGGGATTACAAATGGTTGACTTTCAAACCAACATTGTTCCCTCAACACGATAAAAAATCGTTATAATAAAGTAAAAATGGGGAACACAATATGAAGATCATGAACATTTTTCAAAAAAAGAAGCCAGTCTTTGATAAAGCGCGATTTGATAACAACACCAAATTGCTGCAACAACAATTACTCGATTTAACCAAATCCAATCAAGCTAATGATGTGATCAAAGTTCGGTCACAAAACATCATCAACCTTTTGGATACACCGATTGCGGCACCTCAACTCAAGCAAATGGAAATCTTAGATGGTCAATTATTTAATGTCTTGAATATTTTGAAAGATGCTGT
>CAZOHK010000123.1:0-2073 GCA_964579925.1 uncultured Staphylococcus sp.
CATTGGTTCGCGCGAGTAATCCGGCCAATAATATTGAAATCTTTGGTGCAATCACGGATGGAGAAATTCAATATTATAATTTCTTCTTTCGATATTCCTTAAATGAAAACAATGAGATTGAGATTGAAAATTTGGGTTATATCTTAACGAATCTAGATTTGGAAATAGCCTGGTATGATATCCAGGATTTTGATGGTTTTATGTACGAGGAACTGGATAACAAAGTTCACGTTGCTTTCGGCTTTGAATACAATGAATCCTGGGAGCAATATCCTTATGGCGATGCACTTTATGTAGACTTCAGCAATACGTTTGACTTAATTACTGCTGAAGGGCGAACGGAAATTGAAGATTATTTTCAAACCTTTGATTTAAGTGACACAACTGAATCCATCTACTTCATTTATCATGCTTTTCTTGACATCGAAAACTTGGATGTAATTCATGGTGAAATCGTCAACTGGAGCTATGAAATCACCCAAAATCATATGTGGATTGACCTCTCATATATCTATGCATCCGAAGATGATTTTGCAATCATTATCAATGAAGAAGTCTATAACTATAATGGTGATGGCGATTTTTCATATCGTCTCGTCGATGCATCTTCCACGCTATATCAATACACCGATGGTGAATTGGATTTCCACATGACCTTCTCAGAAGATCAAGTCGTGCTATTTACGCATTTGATTAGAACCGCGAATCACTATATTTTTGTAGGTCGTACCAATCAACTTCCAGGTCAAGAAACTCCAACCAATTACAAACCATCCTTGTTGATTTTATTAACGAACCTTAACTTTGTACCCCTTGATAGGCTCATCCTTGATACGGAAGCGCCTACCTATGTCGAAGGTATCCTCTTGGAAGAGACAACCTTAAGTGTTGTGTTTTGGTCTGTCACCGACAAAGAAGCATTCACATCCGTCTTGGGTGGAAATGATGATGTTTACATCGCCGACATTACGTTAATCTTAGCTTAAGCCAATTCATCATAGTAGACTTGAAGTAGGTGTGATTACACCTACTTTTTTAGTTTAACGTGAAAAAGCAGGAAAGTGTCGTAAAATAGAAATGAGGTCAACCAAATGTATACATCAAAACTGAAATCATCGACGATTGATCAACTCTTTGAAACCATTCTCAAACTAAAGGACATTGAATCCTGTTATCGCTTTTTTGAAGATGTTTGTACAATCAAAGAATTGCAAGATTTAGCGGTCCGATTTGAAGTTGCGAAACTTTTACACCAAAAAAAATCTTACGTAGAAATCGCAAAAGTCACCAAAGCATCGAGTGCAACGATATCCCGTGTGAATCGCGCTTTAGTCTATGGTGCAGGCGGCTACCAACTCGCGTTAAAAAATCAGAAATAGATACTTTCTTTGTTTATCGCTTTACTTTGCTAAAGCAATGAAGTATATTGGTGTGCATTGGAGGTACACTAATATGAATAGGGTACAAATATCAGTCGGTTCTATTTTAGCAGCAGTCTTGTTAACAAGTTGTGGGACAACCACCATTCCAACCACATGGGATGAAATCGTTGATCGTGGTTATGTCATTGTTGGTTTGGATGATACCTTTGCTCCGATGGGTTTTCGCAATGAAGCGAACGAACTCGTTGGCTTTGATGTTGATTTAGCAAAACTCGTGTTTGAAACCTTAGACATTGAAGTTCGCTTTCAACCCATTGATTGGGCAGCGAAAGTTTTAGAATTAGATGCGGGTAACATCGATATGATTTGGAACGGTTTAACGATCACTGAACCAAGAAGACTTGAAATGCTGTTCTCGGATGCTTATATAGCCAACCGTCAAATTGTGTTGACCAAATCTAATTTAACAATTAACACCATTGCAGAGCTCGGTGAATTAAGAGTGGGTGCACAATTGGGAAGCGCATCGGAAACCATCGTCAAAGATAATGACATATTTGGCGAGTTAGAAGAATTCGTAACGTTTGATAGTTTTGACTTAGCGGTAGCTGGATTAGGTTCTGCAGATATTGTAGACGCAATTGTCGTCGATGAAATCTATGGACGTTACCTCATCGCGCAAAACCCAGGG
>CAZOHK010000124.1:0-2038 GCA_964579925.1 uncultured Staphylococcus sp.
AAAATTACCAAAGAAGCTGAGATTGATCTTCCCCATGAAGCCATTCATGAACAAATGGATGCCATGAAAGCAGATCTAGTAGAAAAGTTAAAGCAACGTAACCAAACGATGGACCAATACCTCAAAACCAACAAATTAACCGAAGCAACCTTGCATGATCGACTCCATGAACAAGCGGAAGAAATTCTTCGCGCAAGTTTAGTCGCAAACAAAATAGCGGACTTAGAAAAGATTGAAGTGACGGATGAATTGGTTGACTTTGAAATTGCTAAAGTTGCAGAGCAATATAAGATGGAATTTGCAAAAGTTAAAGAAATCCTCACCCCAAACCTCTCCCGATTCCGTGGCGAAATCCGCGATCGTTATATTAAAGAATTCTTAATTAAACATAATTCCTAGTTGATTCCTTCATCGCTTTTCATGATTTAGCACTTCCTACTTGCAAGTGCTAAATTCCTTGCTATAATGTTTTTAGCACTCAAAGTCATTGTTTGCTAAATGGAGGGTCTTTATGAAAAAAGAAACCTACGAATTACCGTTATTGATTACGCGAGGAATGGTCTTATTTCCAAATCAATCCCAATCGATTGAAGCAGGAAGACCTTTTTCTGTTGCTGCAATCGAGGCAGCAAAAGTTGATGGAAACGATTTGATCTTGGTGACCTCACAAAAGTCTCCTGAAATTGATGAACCATCTACCACGGATATTTTTATGGTTGGAACAATTTGCAGGATGTCTAATATTACATCCTTAAAAAGATATACCCGCCTGAAAGTATTACCCTTGGCGAGAATCATCATTACCGAAGTCATCAAAAATGGCGACACCTGGTCAGCAAAAGCTGAAAAAATCGAAGACATCATCGGCGACCACAAGACGGAAGTGGCCTTGGTTCGTAATATCATCACCTCTTTAGAAGGTATGCAAGCGGTCACCAATCGTTTACCACGCGAAGTGGTTGGGCAACTTTCAAAAGGAGTAGCTGCGGCGGATATTTCGGATATCTTGGCAAATTTATTGCCAATGCCAGTCGATCAAAAACAAAAGGTTTTGGAAACGCTTGACCTGAATGAACGGTTAAAGATGGTGCTTGATGCTGTGAATGAAGAAAAAGAAATTGCAGACATCGATAAACACTTACAAGAAGAAGTGAGAAAATCCGCTGAAAAGAATCAACGTGAATATTTTTTACGTGAAAAATTAAAAGCGATTAAAACGGAACTCGGTGAAAATCCAGAATCTACGGATTCCGAAGAATCCCTATTAAAAAGATTGGAATCTGGTCAATATCCTGATCACGTCAAAGTTAAAGTTCGTGCCGAACTCAAAAGAGGAGAAATGATGCCCTCAAGTAGTTTGGAAGCGTCATTGATTAAGTCGTATGTCGAATTAATGCTTGATTTACCATGGTGGCAACGCACCAGCGATAATGATGATTTAAAGAATGTCCAAAAGATTTTAGATGATGATCATTATGGTTTGGAAAAAGTGAAGAAAAGAATCATTGAATACCTCGCGGTTAAAAAGATGACGGGTAGTTTAAAAGCACCGATTCTTTGCTTTTATGGCCCTCCAGGAGTTGGAAAGACCTCATTAGCACGTTCGATTGCGCGTGCATTAGGTCGTAAATTTTTAAAAGCGTCATTAGGTGGTATCAGTGATGAAGCAGAAATACGTGGTCACCGACGAACCTATGTAGGTTCAATGCCTGGCCGAATCCTCAATGGGATGAAAAAAGGTGGCGTCGTGAATCCAGTATTTTTATTGGATGAAATCGATAAACTTGCATCTTCCTATAAGGGCGATCCTGCAAGTGCTTTGTTAGAAGTTTTAGATCCTGAACAAAACTTTGCATTTAATGATAACTATATTGAAGAACCTTATGATTTGAGTAACGTCATGTTTATTGCGACGGCAAATTATCTAGAAGATATTCCTGCACCACTTCGTGATCGTTTGGAGTTAATTGAAGTGAACTCTTACACAGAAGTTGAAAAACTTGAAATTGCCGTTCGCCATTTAATCGAAAAACAATTA
>CAZOHK010000125.1:0-1981 GCA_964579925.1 uncultured Staphylococcus sp.
CTATGGCCATGTCGTGAATGAGGCCTTATCACAAGGCATCCCTGTTTTAAGTTCTGAGCAAGTAATCTCAAGTAGAGTATTAATCCAACAAGGGATGAATGGTTACCGAATCTCTTTAAAATCTATGCCATCGTTTCCTAAAAAAGTTCATCAATTACTTTTGCTTCAAAATCCAGAAGCGAGTTTAAAAACTGCTAAAGAAAACACAATTGAAAAAATGGTTAAAGCTCATCTCAACTTCTTTGGATTACCATCATGAATAAGTACGTACTCTTGAGTTCAGTCCTGCCACCTTTCATCTTTCAACAAAGGATCGATGCTGGTGAGGTCATCAATCCTAGCCATCAACTATATTTTTCTAGATTGATTTTGTCGCTTTCAAAACTGACTCCCATTCAAATTATTTGCCTTCCTCCTATTCGCAAAATGAAAAAACTACTTTGGAATCAAGAATTAATTCATCGAGATAATCAACAACTTTTTCTTCAATTCGCGCATCCTAATCAACGGTTGTTAAAAGCTTTATGGTTATCTAGGTCAACACATCGGTATATCCAATCATTGTTAAAATCAAATCAAGATTTAATCTATCTCTTGATCGATGGCAATAGTGCATTAGCTGGTCACCTTGCCAAACGATATCGCCGTCATCCTCGTGTTCGCACGATTGGCATTTTTACGGATAGTCCAGAACAATTAACAGGGATTCGTCAAAGCAAAGCCAAACAATGGATTACGATGCATCAACACCACCATGCTTACATCGGCATTACGGAATCACTTCTTTCATTATTTAATCCAAAACAAAAACCTCAATTAGTCCTACCCGGCATTGTTGAAGGTGAAAATGGTGCAAAAAAACATCCTCGCCCATATATCTTTTTTTCAGGCGCGCTTTACAGTCGATATGGAATTGATGCTTTAATTAAGGGGTTTTTACAACTCAAAGATCAAAAACTTGATTTACTCGTGTCTGGTTTTGGTCCTGAAGCGAGTATGATTGAACAGATTAGCCAACAACATCGGCATATCAAATTTCTTGGATTATTATCACCACTTCAAGTAAGAAAGTATCAAGCTGGAGCTTATGTTAATATCAACCCACGGCCATTAGATAAAGCTTTAGATGATGTTGCAATCCCATCTAAAGTACTTGATTATATTGCTTCAGGTGCACCCACCCTTACAACAAGACATCCTTTTTTCGAAACAAACTTTGGTCAAGAACTACAATGGATTGAAGATGCGTCAGAAGATGGTATTCGTGTGAGCTTACAACAATTTTTAAAATTAGATTATAGTCTTGTACAATCCAAGGCAATCAAAGCAAAAAACATTGCCATTGAACGATTTGGCATCGATATAACTGGTCAACGCGTCTGGCGTTGGATTAATGCATTGAAGTGATTGACGAGAGTTTCACAAGCCTTATCAACAGAATAAGTCTTTGCATAATGTTGTTGGTGTTGTAAGCGAATGGATTCTTTTTTTTCATGATCCATCGCTTTAATTTTTTTAATCAAGGTGGTTAAATTTGCAAATTTTGATTGGAGAATAAAGGTGGTTTTGAATTGCTTGAGTATGGACAATCCATCGCCTTGTAAGAAAGCAATAATAGGCTGACCAAAGGGTAAATATTGAATCAATTTATGGGGAATGGTTTTTCCCACAATACCAGGGGTTTGTAAACCCACATAAAACGCATCGGCATCAATCAAAAATTTACCGAGATTTTCAGGGGTTTGATGGGCATAGAAATGAATACGACTTTGTAATTGAAGTGTGGTGACCAAGTTTTTCAACACTGGCAATTGTCGACCTTCACCGATGATGTGCAAATGATCTTGAGCTCCGGTTCGTTTCCATGCTTGGACTAAAGGAAGTAATTGTTGAATGGTGCCAACATTACCAGCATAAACAAGATGAAAACCTTCACCATAATCAATTTTTTCTTTGCCAATCGTTTCAATCAATGCCGGTT
>CAZOHK010000126.1:0-1936 GCA_964579925.1 uncultured Staphylococcus sp.
AAATTGGATGAACCAGGAACCAAAATAATTTTGTAATGATGAAATGTTCCGTAATTATTGCCGTAACGAAACACTTATTGATTTGACTAAAATTCCTGAGCGTCTTACCACAGAGATACTACATACCTATGAGAACGCAGTTGCTCATTCGAAGCAGGACTTTTTGAATTATATGATTGCGAACCGTCTCAAAAACCTAATTGAAGTATTGGATGATTTCTAATGAGTGCAGAAAAACTATATTCTGAAATATTTGAAGAATTTGATAAAGCATCAAACAAGGCAGAGCGTTTGGCTGTTTTGCGTAAATATGACCACCCACGATTCCGTGAGTTTCTAAATTATGCGTTTAACCCAAACATAAAATTTGATGTGGAGATTCCTCCGTATCGTCCAGCGGTCGAACCTGCCGGATTAAATTACACATATCTAAGTTCCGAGGTAATCAAGTTATATCGATTTATTCCTGGTCACCCTAAGCGAACCTCCGATATTAGTCCACAAAAGAAAAAACAATTACTGGTTGTCATCTTAGAATCACTACACAAAGATGAAGCCGATTTGTTATGCAAATTAATTAAACGAGATTTAGGTGTAAAATACCTAACAATGAATTTAGTATTAGAAGCTTTTCCTGGAATTTAATATGAAAGTTGCAGTAGTTACGCCAACCATTGGCAACCCAAAACTTATCGATTGTTTAGCTTCTGTTGATGCTCAGACATATGAAGATGTTGTTCATTATATTTTCATTGATGGGCAAGAACATAAGAAAACAGTCCATGATTACATACAAGGTGCAACCAAAGTAAGAACGGTTGAACTGGAAGAAAATGTTGGTAAGGGTTGGTATGGCCATCGTGTTTTTGCGGCCTGCTCTTTTTTGGTTAACGCTGATATTATTTGTTACCTCGATGAAGATAATTGGTTTGAACCATGCCATGTGAAAAAATTGGTTGAAAAAATCGAAGCAGGTAACGATTGGGCATATTCACTTAGAAAAATTTACGACAAAGAAGGTAATTATCTTTGTGATGATAATTGTGAATCGTTAGGTAAATGGCCTGTATATTTCAACAATCAGGTCTTTCATATTGACACATCATCATTTGCTATCAAGCGTGATGTTGCTGTTCGTATTGGTCACGCATGGTACGGTCAATGGGGTGCAGATAGACAATTCTTTTCAAACCTATCAAAACACTTTCCTAAATTTGATTGCACCAACGCACACACCTCTTGTTATCGTTTAGACGGAAATCCAAATTCGGTAACTAAAGAGTTTTTTGACAAAGGCAACTCTGTAATGGAAGAAAAGTATGGAAATTCTTTCCCTTGGAAAACAGGAAAGTTACACCAGATTGAAGTTGGGCCTGGAATCACTATACTCCCATAAAATGAAAACCGCTTTAGTTACAGGTGGCTCAGGCTACTTGGGTTCGCATGTTTGCAAGTTATTAAAAGCAAACCATTGGAAAGTCGTTGTATTTGACAAGAGAGAACCTAAGCACGAATATGCCGATATGTATGTGCAAGACGATATTCGTAATCATTTTGCCGTTTTTGATGCACTAGACCGCTTTCGACCAGATGTAGTATTTCATTTTGCAGGTCGTATTGAAATTGATGCTTCGTTTAAAGAAGCTAGTGAATTCTACGGAGTGAACGCTGGCGGCACATACAATGTTTTAGATTCTATGCGACACCTCGGTTTGAATAATATCATTTATTCATCAACCGCAGGAATCTATGAACCAAAAAATCAACCAATCATAGAATGTGATGCTAAGAATTGGGATAACAACCCATACGCAGGTTCAAAGTTAGCAGCCGAGCATGGCATCCAACACTCTGGTATTCACCACATCATTTTTCGTTATTTCAACTTGGCAGGTGCCGATGTGGAAAATGACATTGGTGAGAGCCATGAACCAGA
>CAZOHK010000127.1:0-1920 GCA_964579925.1 uncultured Staphylococcus sp.
GGAAGATGTTCTTCATAACGATAGTTTAAGGCATTATGCCCCATAAGTCATTGAGAATTTATGTATGGGTCATGGGCATTTACCTTATACTTAATTTATGAAATCATTACCTTCACTCATTTTTATCGCCTTACTTTTTTCCTGCTCACCAAGTCCGAATCAATCAGGTGGCAGTGCAGCTCCTAATCGTATTGAATCCGTTGAAGGCTTAGATGACACCTCTAGTGTCGTCGGCCACTACTTCAATCCGTTAAAAGGGGTAGCGTTGATCACCGATACCGGTGTGGATTATGCGAATCGTCTTCAAATTTCTGGTCATGTCGATTTTAGTCAAGTTGGAACGTACCCGTTGATTTATCAACTTGAAGAAGCAGGGTTAAGCTTTCAACACACGCGCACAATTACCGTCACAAATGGAACCCATGTTGCCCCAACGAATCCGAAAACCTATTCCACCGATCCCTTTGCAACCTTAGGAGAAGGATCGTATCGAACGGGTTCCGCTTCGAACCTAAGTCATCCGATTGCGCCTGCATTTATGGAAGTCGATCTCCTTGATCGTCCAGTCCCAACTAACCAATGGTGGACCGCATTGGCCATGTCGAACTATGGTGGAAGTAATGGGATTTATAACAATCCACTTCGTTCTTCTTTCTCAAATGATGGGGTCGAAGTCACCCAGTCCGGAGAAGGGTTTACACAATTTTGGAATCCTGAAGGCAATCAAACCATCGCCCAATTTTCCTTAGCCTTAAAAGACTTTATGATGAAACCACAAAGTTTATCGGGCAGTTATCAAACCAAAGTCATTGATTATTCCGACAACACGATTAAAGTGGCGATGCGTCAAGCCAATAGTTTACTTGATCATATGGTCGTCACCTATAACCAAGGATCGCCGTATATTTTTGCGGAACTTGGAAACCGTAATCCCTTGGTCATTAGCGCGGGAACCGATGGGGTGAGCCAATACGAATATTTCACCTTAGATGGCAATCTACTGAATGAACGAACCTATCAAGGCGAAGGCTTAATCATCAAGTTACAACAACGCCATGTCGGCTATCAAACCAATCCGCCAGCATCGGTTGGTCAACCCGTTTATGCGGATCGTTATTTTTTATTAAACCTTCCAAAAGATTCGTTTGTGACGATATCAAATACTGGTCATCCTTTTGGTTTATATCATCGATTAACGATTCAATTGGGTGAAGGAAATCTCGTGTCATTAGGAGCAATCAATAGTGTTCAAGAAGGAAATTTTTATCATCAACACGCCTATAACCTGCCGTTAAGAGGCCATGGGTTATATCATGTCAATCGCATGACCAACCTCGTCGAAAATACGATGATTGTGCAAACGATGCGACAACGTGATGACTTATCCAATCAAGCCTTACTCGCCTTATTACCGCATCAACATAAACTCGTGAAAACCGATACTACCGCCTATACCACGCGAACTGTTCGAGGATTATTAAAAATGCATGTGGGGAATGCCTTTCAATATGATTTGCCTTTCCATGGGGTTGTGCCAAGTTATACCTTACCAACTGGGGATTCTTTTTCTGCATCGACGATGAAGCGATATTTAGACAATTTAAACGAGCAAACCGACCCGCTTAATCCAGAAAACTTTTATAATTCACCCACACCGTATTGGAATACAAAAGCGACCTATCCTTTATCACAAGGTCTCATCATTGCCGATCAACTTGGTGAAAACGATTTAAAAGAAACCTTTACGATGAAGTTACAACAACACTTGGTCGATTGGTTCACGTACACCAATTTAAGTGATGCACGTTATCTTTATTACAACGATCGATGGGGAACAACCTATTACTCGGATAATGAATTTAATACCGCTTCGGAAATTTCTGATCATAGTTTCACCCATGGCTATTTAATCTTTGCATC
>CAZOHK010000128.1:0-1904 GCA_964579925.1 uncultured Staphylococcus sp.
ATTAGAGTTTTTTTCCAAATTATATGCAATATCTAGCACTTCTTTTTCATCGATTAGGTATGCGTGCATATGATCAACAAAAAATTTACCTTCTGTCAATGTTCCAGTTTTATCAAACACAACTGCGTTTATTTTTCTTGCCGTTTCAAAACGACTTCTATTTTTGATGAGTAATCCATTTTTAGCAGCAATCGTCGTTGAGATACTTGTAACAAGTGGAACTGCAACACCTAAAGCGTGTGGACATGCAATAATAATAACTGTAACAACGCGTTCAAGTATGAATTCGGTAGAGTAACCGTTTAATCCCCAATAGATTGAGGTACCGATTGCAAATGTCATGGATAAATAGAACAGATATTTAGCGAAGGTATCTGCAAGTCTTTGCATCTTAGAACGATTTTTTTGTGCATTTTCTACTAAAGTAATAACTTGTTGAAGATAAGTCTCTGATCCTAATTTGGTGATTTTAACCTTTAGGACACCATCACCATTAATTGTTCCACCAATGACTTGATCTTCCACATCTTTTTTGACTGGTACCGATTCACCTGTAATCATCGATTCATCAAGTGTCGATGTTCCTTCAATAATGACACCATCAACCGGTACTTTATCTCCTGGTTTAACTAAAACAACATCACCCATTTTCAATTCTGATACAGAGACTGTTTTAATAGTTGATCCTATCATCAAGTTTGCTTCACTTGGCATGAGTTTAGTTAGTGCCGTTAACTCATTTGTAGCTGCAACTGATGATTTCATTTCTAACCAGTGCCCTAATAACATGATGGTAATCAAGGTCGAAATTTCCCAAAAGAAATCATGCCCAGTCAGTCCAAACACCACAGCTGAACTGTATGTATATCCGATTGTTATGGCAACTGCAATGAGACTCATCATTGCAGGACTTTTGGCTTTTAGCTCATGCCATGCACCAACGAAGAATGGTTTACCTCCATATATCAATAAAATAGTTGATAAGATAAAAGCAACATACTGGTCGTATGTAAATCTTAAAGTAAAGTTAAACCACCCTTGAATCATTGGTGACAACAAGACAATTGGTATTGTTAAGATCAGTGAAACTAAAAATCTGTTCTTAAAGTCTTGAATCATATGTGAGTGGTCGTGTCCAGCATGACCGCCATGTCCATGCATATGTGCATCATGTTCATCGTGGTGATGATGTTTATGGTGATGCTCGTGATTATGATCATCTACGCCATGCAAATGCTCTTTATGCTTTTCTTCCACATGATGGTGTTCCATACGGTTTTCATTCATCTTTTCATGATGATGGTGTTCATGACTTGCGCTTTCGCAATGATCATTCGATACATGGTGATGGTGCTCACCATGATGTTCAAGTTGATTACCTTCGACTTTCTTTTTTGTCACCTTTTCGTTTTTTGTATCCATATATTTTCCCTCCTTCTAGGATCTTGCCACTCTTTTTATAATCAATTTTTTTGCATAAATTAGTCAAAATTAGAAACTATACTTTTATTATTTATTTGGTACAATGTGTAGGATTGTTCTTATTTTAAAATTGATTTGATTAACGCATTTATTTCTTCGACTTTGAGGTTAGCATCATTTTGCTCAATTGATTCAACAACACACGTATTTAAGTGATCTCCTATAATTGTTGCTTGTGCCTTCTTTAAAAGAGAAATAGTGGCTTGAATCTGCATAGAAATATCCATACAGTATCTATCTTCTTCAATCATTTTAACCACACTTTGAATTTGTCCACTCGCCACTTTAATCGTTTTTAATGCATTCTGATGTTTTTGCATCTTACCAAACTCCTTTACTTATTTTTACTCATGCTTACAAATCTTCTACTACCAAAGAATAACATCAATCTTTCTGCCACCTTTCATCAAATACGTTTTCTT
>CAZOHK010000129.1:0-1794 GCA_964579925.1 uncultured Staphylococcus sp.
TTCATCGCCAGAGTCATCATTTCCTCAATGTTACGTTCGGTGACAAAGGCGGTCAAAGAAGATGATGTCTCATCCAAAATTGATCATGCCCTTGGTTTCATCTTTGGTGTTGCCAAAGGATTAGTTTTTGTGTTGGTGGCAATCGGAACCTTAATGGCACTTTCCTTCGTCAATCCTCAAATCAATACCTTACTCGTGGACCAATTCCACTTAGATTCAGATCAACTATCGATTGGCAAAGTTTTATATTATTGGATTTCTGATACTTTAGCTGTCATTCTTTAACGCATGAATAAACGGGACATCTTTCGGTATGGTTTTGTCTTTCTCACGTTCTTAGGAACGTTTTCATCCTATCCTCAAGCGGTTTATCAAGCGCGAGCAGAAGTTCCAAATAACGGAATCATTTCAATCACTACTGCTCAAGAATTCCAAGATATCAACCTAGACTTAACTGCACATTATGAAATCGCCAACGATATCGATTTTACTGGATTTGTCCTCTCTCCGCTTGCTCCTTTATCAAGTGAACCTTTTACAGGCACCATCGACGGTAATAATTTTACATTATCGAATATTTTAATCGACTTACCTACAACCATTTCCTCAAGATACGCGTATGTTGCGTTGATGATTCACAACAATGGAACCATTCGTGATTTAAATCTGCTCAATGTTAAATTTGAAGCAACCCAAGCTTCACCTGCCTTGGTTTCTACTCCTCCTGAACCATCTGGATATGCTGCAACCTATTATTTTTCTCATTTCCTTTATCAAAACCAAGCGGATGGTGTGCTTGAAAACATTTCCTTACGCCTTACCGTCGATGCATCGATTGCTTTAACCTTGGCTCCAAGTTTTACCGAGGTTGCCCATATTGGAATCTATAACACGTTGTTTGTCCATCAAAACTTAGGAAGTATTTCGGATATTGATTTTGCATTAACGGCAAGTTACCAATTTGGTTTTCTCGCGAATGATTACTATTTTTCCTTTATCTTTGAAAACGATGGGGATGTTTCAAGGGTTAATCTTCGCTACGTTCCAAATCTATTTTCTTGGAAAGCAGAAGACCAACTGAACTTAAGTTTTTTCGTTTATCAAAATTTGGGTAACGCATCAATCATTATATTATTCATCGTTTCGGACGCCAATTTTGTTGTCCGTAACGGCGATGCATTGGATACCACGATCGCGAACGTTGCAATCCTAAACGCTGGATTGTTGGACCAAGTTTATCTTTATACCGATTACACGATGGTGTTTGATGGCGTCAATCTCGTTCGATATGCTGGCTTGGTAGATTGGAATCAAACCGGTGGTGGTATTGTTAGCAATCTCTACGCAAACACCAATATGTCATTGGTTTTCTTTAATTTCAATGACAATCCAAATCCAACGCTTAACACCCAAGATTATTTTATATCCGGTCTCATCAATCGTAATGAAGGAACATTA
Source organism: uncultured Staphylococcus sp. (assembly GCA_964579925.1). GTDB lineage: Bacteria > Bacillota_I > Bacilli_A > RFN20 > CAG-826 > UBA970. The sequence continues at coordinate 1,459 of CAZOHK010000129.1, forward strand.
CGATACTTTTATCAGGTTGGTTCATTCAACTTATTTTTCCAATATGTTCATGAAGCAGCCCAAACCAATGCATCACTTGCGAGAATCTCAAATGGATCGATTGATGTCCCAGGTTTAATTGAATATGGGATTTCAAGTTTAGCGTTAAAGGTGATCTCCCTAGCGACCGAAGATAATTTCTTGGTTATCGATACCTTTTCAAATAGTGCACCTGGTAGTCCTTATCAAGTTTTTTCCACACTGGATAAGGTGACCTTTTTAAAACTTAATGAAGCCTTTGTGTCTGCATACACGGTTGAAACCGATGGTGTAACGGAAGTGAATACGTACATTGCT
>CAZOHK010000130.1:0-1691 GCA_964579925.1 uncultured Staphylococcus sp.
CTACCCCGCGATATATGCGTTTTAACGCTTAATTAGATTAACAAATTCTCGATGACTTTACAAGGAAGGATTTCTTTAAAGGTTTAGAAAGTCTGGTTTGGATTTGGTTTTGGAGCAAGCGACGGGAATCGAACCCGCGGCACAACCTTGGGAAGGTTGGGTATTACCATTATACGACGCTTGCGACTCTATCTACTTTAACGAACTTCATTTCAAAAATAAAGGTATATTCGAGATTTTTGGTTTTGAAAAATCCATATATTATGATAAGATTTGATAGATTTAAAGGAGCTTTTATGGAAAAATCATCGGTTTCAAATGGTCTGTCATTTCTTTCATTAGGCATTGCAGTTGGTGCATTACTCGTCTCTATCCTTACCCCAGGAGCCCAAGGGGCATCTGGTCCTGCAGGATCCAATGGCCAAAACGGTTCACAAGGTTCATCTGGTTTACCCGGCTCAAATGGAGAAACCCCATACATCGGCAATAATGGAAATTGGTGGATTGACGGTGTAGATACTGGCGTTGCTGCAAATGATTTCAATCAACCTTATCGTGACATTCCTGAAATTGCTTTTGCCGAAAGAGAAGAAGAAACATTATTGTTGGAAGAGACGTTATTTGAACCTTTTGAAACGGATGAATTTCGTTTAACATACGCAAATGATTTAATCGATGAAGAAGGTTTTGTTGGCATTTCAACCCCAGCAGAATTAATGGCCATCTCTGAACAAGATGGGAATTATGTGTTAACTGGTAACATTGACTTCAATGGTTATTCAAATTGGTCGCCCATTAATTTCGAGGCTCGGGGGGATGAAGGGGTTTATTTCTCTGGCATATTGGATGGCGCTGGTTTTTTCATCTCCGGATTATCGGAAAGCAGTTTAGATGAAAATGAAGCGTATTCTAGTTATGGATTATTTGAAGGTTTAGATGGTGCAACGATTCGCCATTTAAACTTTGTAGGAAATTCTTTAGATATTCCTACGATTGACGGTAGGAATAAAGAGTTTGGTGGTATCCTTGCCGGAATGGTCTTTAACTCAACGCTTTATAATATTAATTCTGGATTTAGTTTTGTGGGTGGTTCGAGTTACCTTGGAAGTTTAGTCGGCGTTTTTGAAGACAGTGAAGCAAGCTTCATCAACGTGGATTTTGCATCTTTGGAAGGGGTTGGTTATTTAGGTGGTGTCTTTGGAACAGTTTGGAATTCCACGATTAGTCATGTTGAAGCTAATACCTCCATTTTTGCAACGCAAAGCCACATCGGAGGAATTGCGGGTGCATCAGAAAAATCCGTATATCTTTCGATTGAATCCATTTTTACTGTGGAAACTTCAGAAGATAATATATCCAGTTATCAGATAGAAATTGGAGGTGTGATTGGCAAATCCTACCATGATCGTCTGATTTCTGTTATCACATACGGAAGTTTAAACTTTCAACCCACTGCTGATAATTATTATTTGGAAAGAGTTGGTGGTGTAATTGGCTATGGATTTAACCTGACGTTAGTCAATGTTGAAAACTATATTGATATCGAAATCTTGATGGGAGACTCATTTACCATTTCCGGCATTAAATCAATAGGTGGCGTGGTTGGCGGTGTTGAATTTGGAAATATTATCAACGCAGTCAATTTTGAAGAAGTTAAGATTATTCCTTCAGAAGGTGATTTTGATGTTGAT
>CAZOHK010000131.1:0-1675 GCA_964579925.1 uncultured Staphylococcus sp.
AAGTAGAGGCGTCCGCTTCTCACCTGATTCTGATTCAGAATGGGTCAATCGCTAGAAATTAAACCTTCTATGATTGTTGAATGGACGCGTCACGCGTCCATTTTTATTTAATAAAGGAGTGTGATCACTATCGCGTACATGAATGTACCTATTCGACCAGATAAGAAAAATAATGGTGACCTCGTCAACAACCAAATCCGTTTTGCTCAGGTGCTCGTCATCGATCAAACTGGTAAACAACTTGGGGTGATGAATAGTTATCAAGCGAATCAACTCGCAGAACAACAAGGCTTGGACTTGCTCTGTGTTGCTCCAGGTGCAAAACCACCTGTATGCAAGATTCTCGACTATGGAAAATATCGCTTCGAACAACAAAAAAAAGCAAAAGAAGCGAAGAAGAATCAGCATGTCATTGAAATAAAGGAAATTCAAATTAGTCCCCAAATTGGTGAGCACGATCTTCAAGTAAAAGTTAAAGCTGCTATTGGATTCTTTGAAGCGGGTGATAAAGTGAAACTCGTTCTCCGATTTAAAGGCAGACAAATGGCCCACCAAGACTTAGGTCTCGACATGGTCAATAAATTTATTGACTCTGTCAAACACGTTGCAACTGTCGAAAAGAAACCCGAACTAGAAGGTAAATTGCTGACAACCTTTCTAACCAGTTCAATTAAAAAATAAAGGAGCCTGATGTATGGCAAAAAAATACAAACTTAAATCAAAGCGTGCTTTAATGAAGCGTATCAAAATCACAAAAAGTGGAAAATTGATTCGTAAATCTGCCTATACAGGTCACTTGTCGCGTCATAAATCGTCAAAACAAAAGCGTCAAGCTAGAAAGTCTCGCCAAATCTCGGCTTCCGATTACAAACGGATCAAAGCCTTGCTAGGCCGTTAAGGAGGAGATAACCATGAGAGTAAAAGGTGGAACCGTCAGTCGCGCCCGTCGTAAACGCGTATTAAATCGAGCCGAAGGTTACTTCGGAGCAAGACACCGTTTATTTAGAACCGCAAAACAAGCGGTCATGAAAGCACGCTTATATGCTTATCGTGATCGTCGAAAAGTTAAATCAGACTTTAGAAAATTATGGATTAAGCGGATTAATGCAGCGGTTCGTGTCTATGCTTTATCGTATAGTCAATTTATGTTTGGTTTAAAGCAAGCCGGCATTACCGTGAATCGCAAAATGTTATCTGAGTTAGCCATCCATGATGAAGCCAGTTTTAAAACATTGGTTGAAACCGCAAAGCAACACCTAAAGGCCTAATCTTAACTTCCTTATTATTAAAAAACTCGGTCTATCCGAGTTTTTTTTATTTATTTGTATTTGTCGTTAAGATTTTTTTAAGCAAGTTTGATGCTTCTTGGTAGGCTTTCTCAAATTTACCCTCAAAAAAAGCTTGTTCTGCTAAGGCGATGATTTTTTGATTATCCGACGTCCGGTGACGATCTTTATTGGCAATCAGTAATAGTTTTTCAGTTTCCAACGCTAGTTTCATCGTTGCGTGGATACGCTGAACGAGTGCTTGCCCATCCTTTTTAACCAAGTTTAAATTTTGTTGAACAATATTCATATCAATTGGTAATAAACTTAGCGCATCCACGATTTGTTTTAAATGTTGATAAAACGTCGTGAGTTGAGGATAGTATTGGTCAATCAAAATTTGCATATTT
>CAZOHK010000132.1:0-1603 GCA_964579925.1 uncultured Staphylococcus sp.
TACTTATACGATTAAGTTTTACAATCCTAATCTGCAAGACTATCAACAATTAATAGCTCCGATGGTGACAACTGCAATTGGCTCGATGGCAATTTTCTTGATGCGAAAGCGATGGGTCTCATGACATTCATAGAGAGTAGTGGTTTTGTAGTTAGTTTAATCTTTGGCATTTTGTCAATCTTTAGTATTGGTAGTTTTATGTATCGGGATATTCAGTTGTTATTGAGAAAGGGAATCCGTTATCACAACTACAGCAAGAAAGAGGCTTACTTTAGATTAAAGCCAACTGAATTCCACCTTAATTTATATCGAGTACTCGTGGTTTTTGGTACTATCGTTTCACTTATTTATCTATTTACGCATATGGTGAGGATTTATTTAGTCATTCTTTTACCTTTGATCATCTTAATGATTTTTTTCTATCTTCAAGAACTTAAAATTCAAGAAACGAATCTAAGCCTACATAAATTTGATAAGTACTATGAAGAAATTCATACCTTAATTGAAAAGAAAACTTTTTTATTAAACGAAATTAAAAACTTAAACCAAAGTCTTGCCGAAAAGCATGTCCGTTATTTAGGACAAATTGAAACCATTAATCAATTTCTCCATGATAAGCTCGATCGAAGCTATTATTTAAAAATTACCAATCCTATTAAGAATAAAGTGGATCAATATGAAAATGATTTAAATCGATATGATAATTCGATCTCCCAAAAGTTTAATGATTTGTTAAAAACCTACTTAAAGACCTTAAAAATCTCTAAAGGCTTAGAAGTGCCAGCATTGGTCAACTTTACCCCCCAAGACGTTCAAGTAGAGATTCAAGGAACCGAGGCATTGCTGATCGATAAAATTTATCAAGATTCTCAACAATGGCTCGCAAACAATATGGAAAATGAGGAAAGCCCTGTTAAGATGCTCAAATTCTTAGAGACTTTCCAAAAAGATTTAAGTGAATTATATAAAAATGCCTTTGCCTATTATCACCAAGCATCGAATCGTCAACCATGGTTTGTATATTTAGAAGACAAAAAGTTATATAAATTAGAATTCCTTTCTCAAAATCAATATTTAAAGTCATATCCTTGGATTTTTTCAGATCGCTTGTATAAAAGTATCCGAACTGAACAAGCATTAGAATTGATGCAATATTTAGCGAAGCAAGATTATCATGATGCAGGTTTAACGATGATGCTTACATTACCGTTGATTTATCGCGACCTATTACCGAGGGTCTTAAATCAAGAAACCATCCAAAACCGCACAACCAAGATATTCCAAGTGTTTGTGGATGTATTTGCTCAACCCCTCGAGTTTTATCAACCTACGACGATGCTTTTTGATCAATTGATGGCGTTACAACACTATGTTGAATTTGAAGTTCCAGATTCAACCCAATTAAATCGGATTGAAAATATTTTGAATCGGAACGAAATTGAATTAGAAAAGGCTTGGATTCAAAACACCTATCAAGATAATTTTTCCTTATTAGCAAACACGAAAAATCGAGCAATTGAATTACTTATCATCATTCAAGATGTTGTCGGTTCCGATCATCCATGGTACGAATTTGGGAATCTCGTAGGACTGATTCATGAAT
>CAZOHK010000133.1:0-1593 GCA_964579925.1 uncultured Staphylococcus sp.
AGCGATTCAGTACTTCACAAGAACCTTAGGTTTTGTCTTGATTGAAGACATTCTCATTACAACCTCGCGGCGGTGGGTTAAAGTTGCCCCTGATATTCAATCCCCAATCCATATTGTTTTGCATGAACCTTTAATACCTTCAGAAAAATCATTAATCGGAAAACAAGCAGGTTCTCGCCCATTAATTGCGTTATCAACCCAAGATTTATCAACAGTGGTGAAAACCTTAACGAACCGCGGCGTTGTCTTCACAAAACCAATCACCAAAGAGATTTATGGTGAGCGGGCTCAATTTAAAGATCTTTATGGTAACCTTTGGGAAATCGTTCAATACGATGTCTTTTCCTAAATGCAGTCATTTATAATTAAAGAAAGAGGATAATCGTTCTGTGCTCCAATATGTGATTCAAAAACAATTCACTCACAAATTCTTGATGATGAATGCTTTTTATTTCTTATTCTTTTTAGGCATGTATACCTTGATTGATTCATTCAATTTAACTTACCGTGAAATGGCTTTACAATATGGAGCTTATCTACCAATCTTAAATATTGGGCTCAATATGCTCATGGCGTTATTGTCGATGACGATGATGGGTTTAACCTCTGCGCAGTTTGATTTTTCTGGTAAGGAATCGACTGGTTCAAATATGACCTTTATCTCCGTTATTTTTGGCATTCTCACTTATGGTTGCACACCATGTGTAATTTCTTTTTTCTCTGCGATTGGCATTGCTTTTTCTGTTGCCGTGTTACCTTTAGCAGGATTACCTTATAAATTGATGTCGCTGATATTGGTCATCCTTGGTCTTATCTGGGTCGTGTGGAGCATTCAACGAACCACATGCAAAGTTCCCTCACTTCAAGATAAGAAATAGCCTTTGATAAATCCATAGAGTTTGATGGACAAAACAATTAATAGACTCGTAAAAATGAATGAATCTTTTTCGATGAAAAATAAGATTACCGGGTAAATCGCTATATGAAAAATGATAAAGAGATAAGCATAAAGTGGTTTCTTAGCTTGCCATGCTTGATGCGTATCTGAGAGTTGATTACTGATCATCCCGCTAACCAAGTCGACCGTCAATAATGCGGATAACCAGGTTAGAGACGATGGAACAGGGTGAAATGACAAGAGCAAGATGCCCGCGATGCATCCTGGAGCTAAGATAAGTACAATCCGCTTGAAGCTGATTTTTCCAAATAATAATTTGAGCATGATCTTATTTTATCACCTCATCTTGGTTTATTCATAATTGCTTGATAAGTTTTTCGAATGTCTTGGGGATTTAAATGCAAATATTTTTGGGTGGTTTTCAGATTGGAATGTCCAAGCAACATTCTTAAGGTTTCAAGGTCTCCACCCTTCCTTAAAAAGTTGGTGGCAAAGGTATGTCGCCACTTATGAGGGGTGATGTTATCTTGAATGTGGTACCGCTTTTTCATGCGATAAAACATCGATTCAATTGAAGACGTTGTCATACGTTGAAAAGTTTTCAGGTTATAGAACAAATGAGGAACATGCGGATGAATCGCCATCCATGCTTTTAAATCCATTTCCGTTTCATCGCGAAAACAAACGATGCGGTG
>CAZOHK010000134.1:0-1570 GCA_964579925.1 uncultured Staphylococcus sp.
TTTACCGCCGGCAAGCAACATGGCAACGAATTCTTTTTCCAAAGAACCTCACCTCATTCTCAACCTATTTTACCACGAAGACAAAAAGTTAAATCTTATGATTCATGGTAAGATATTGCCAATGAAAAACAAGAGTATTAAAGTTGTTTCTTTCATGTCGTTGTTGATCATTTTTTCTTTGATTGTGTCACCGTTTGTCTTGAAGTTCTTAATCGTAAAGGTTGGACAACCAGAAGTGCTATTGACTGCAAATCAAAGAATCGACCTAAACTTGCACACATGGCCTGACGGTAATATCGGTGTGATTAAGCAAGATGATGCATACACATTTTACGGAACGAATGGTGGCTTGCTTTCGAAAACATCAGGTACGCTTGATAACTTAGTTGAAGAGGTTCATTACACCGCTAGACCCATTCAAAACCTAAAAGAAACTTACAATTATGCAGGCGGGGGACCAGTCTTTGAACTGAACGAAACCTTATTCATGCTTTATCATGCAGAATTCCATAGCAACAATAACTTTCAACAATTTTATAGCACGATCGGCATTGCCTATTCTCAAGATGGGGGCGAACAATTTTTTGATTTGGGTAAAATTATTCAATCGATCTACCAATTGGATGACGACAACACGGTCATTGCAGAAATGGCGGGAGCCCCATTTATCATCGATGGTGAATCTCTTTATGTATTTTTTCGGGACACAATTAGCGCTAACAAACACCATAATTTGGCAGTTGCAAGGTGTCCATTAAGCGATTTAAGCAACGCGATTTTAAATGAATCAACACCGACATTTTATAAGTATTTTAATGGCTCTTTTTTAGAACCAGGTTTGAGTGGTCAATCAACACCTTTGGAATTTTTTAACGGTAATATTCGCTGGTTTGATATTGGTTTTGACTCCAAAAGAAATGAATACATCATCGTGTTTGTAGACAATACATTGTTGGGACAAAATTTATATATGATGTTGTCTAAGGATATGTTTAATTGGGGCCCACGCATCAACTTAACCTATCAACAAGGTGAAATTTTCTACCCCACACTCATTGGATTAAGCGATCATCCAAAAATCTCTGATGGTGAATGGTGGATTTATTATACTTTTTCGAAACTTGGTGCTTGGTCTAGGTGGCAAGATGCTAGACTAGAAAGAATGAAAATCGAAATTTAATGTCGAAACTCAAATTGATCCAACAAACATTATTTAAAGGCAAAACAACTAGTTTTCAGTTGCAACAACAAGCGCTGCTAACTTACAAAAAAACCACGCTAAAAAATCCCATTGCAATCATATCTCCGATCGCAGAACAACAAGCCAAACACTCCGATAAGCAAAGAAAAAAAGGCTTATCAAAAGGATTATTAGATGGTATTCCTATTTTAATCAAGGACAACATCATGTATGCAGATGGAACTCCAACCACTGCAAATAGTTATGCACTTGAACACTTCATCCCAACATCCAACGCACCCATTGTTGATGCATTGCTTCAGGTTGGTGCTGTCATTTTAGGAAAAGCAAACTTATCTGAATTTGCATATTTTATGGGTGATGAAAAAA
>CAZOHK010000135.1:0-1567 GCA_964579925.1 uncultured Staphylococcus sp.
GCTGTTAATGCATCTTTTGTTTTGCCGGATTTAAAGTTTAAGGTATCGACGATTAATAATTTCTTTTCTAAAAACTTTTCCGATAATGCGGAGCGGAAAGCTAATCGATATTGTTTTTTGTTTTGACCAATCGCATGATTTTCTTTACCGGTTGGTCCAAATGAAATACCACCACCAACCCAAAGTGGCGAACGTTTCATACCAGCACGAGCGCGGCCTGTTCCTTTTTGTTTCCAAGGTTTAATCCCGGAACCAGCAACTTCACCTTTGGTTTTACTTTTTGCATTGCTTTGTCTAGCATTGGCTAACGCAACTTGAACTGCATCAAACATTGTTTGACGATGAGGAGCGATCGAGAAAATTTCTCCATTTAGAGTAATTTCAGAAGCCTTCGCTCCAGTTAAAGAGAGGACTTGAACTTTTAAGGATTCTACGGTATTTGCCATCATTCATTCCTCCTTTATTTGGCGGCCACTTGACGGTTAATCAAGGGCTTCGCAACAAGGGCTTGTCCTAATTGAGTTTTAATTGCGGAACGAATCATCACATAACCTAAGTTAGGTCCTGGGATTCCGCCTCGCACGAGTAATGCATTTTTAGCTTTATCAACACCGACCACTAATAAGTTAATGATCGTTGCTTGTTTTTCACCATGATGACCCGCCATGTGTTTTCCTGGGTGGACGCGGTTGTTTGTACGACCAACGGTCGCCATCGAACCAGGACCACGGTGAGGATAAGACGCACCATGTGATTTTGGAGAAATCGTATTGTGATAACGTTTAATGGTTCCCGAGAAACCTTTACCTTTGGAAGTTCCAATCACATCAACAACGTCACCATTCTTAAACAAAGTGACATCAAGATTATCACCAACTTTTAAATTGCTGACATCTGTGAAAGGCAATTCTCCTAAATGACTTTTTGGTGTCACATTAAGTTTTTTATAAACACCAAGCGCTGGTTTATTTAAGCGCTTTTCAATAATATCTTTATATCCAATTTGAACACTAACATAACCATCTTTTTCTTTTGATTTGATGGCGGTGATGGTGTTTGGTAAAACTTCAATAACCGTCACTGGATAAGTCGTGCCGTCTTCAGCAAACACTTGCGTCATGCCCATTTTTCTTCCGATTAATGCTTTCATGATGGCCTCCTATCTTAAAGCTTAATGTCGATGTCAACACCATTTGGTAAATCCAATTGACGTAACGTATCGACCGTTGCTTTGTTATGATCGGTAATATCGATCAAACGTTTGTGGGTACGAATTTCAAATTGTTCACGAGCATCCTTATATTTATGAACCGCTCGTAAAACCGTATAGACTTCTTTTTCCGTTGGTAACGGGATTGGACCAACAACGGTCGCCCCAGTTTTACGGACAGCGGCAACCAGTTTTTGAACGCTAAGATCTAACATCTTATGTTCGTAAGCTTTTAGCCGGACGCGAATCTTCTTCGATTTAGCCATGAATTCTTTCCTCCTTTGATGAATCTTCACAGTATGGTTCTTAAGCTCGATGCGAAGTCCCTGACACCCATTCATGACAACGCCTGTGGGT
>CAZOHK010000136.1:0-1542 GCA_964579925.1 uncultured Staphylococcus sp.
ATACGCTTATTCCTTAACGGTAATCCGAAAAGCCATTTATCTGCAAAGTTTGCGCACCTGCATCCAACCTTATGGGGAAAGTATCCGATGTTAACCACCAAGGAAGTTGAATCCACCCTGAGTGCGAATCAACCCAAACCAATTGATCCGCGCTATCGGATCTTTGAAAATCTACAACATGCAAAGAAGTTTACGGAAACCGATCTTGAATCGCTCGCGGATTGGAATGTGCCTCCAGAAGCGTTAGAAAAGAATAAGGTCTTTACCCAAATTAGGATTGATGGTCGTCTTGTCAGTTTTGGTAGTGAACCTGAACTCAAGACGTATCAACGCTTAAAAGACTTAGGTGTAATTGCATCCTTCCGTGCTCAGCATTTACGTGTTCCTTATGCCTCCTACATCAAAGGTGGTAAAAACTATTACCCGGATTTTGTGTTCTTAACCCCAGAAGGGTATATCGCGATTGTGGAAAGTAAACCCATCGCCTTGATGTCATACTTTGTCGTCGAAGCAAAATATCATTTTCTGAAACGGTATTGTGAGGCTCATGGTTTTCTTTATGCGATGGTGGATGAAAACCTCACCACGATTGAACAGGTAAGAAAAGAAACCTTACCAAAGGACGTCACCCAATACGCCGATCATTTACTTGAGACGGCGAGAATCTTTGATGATGGGGCTATGGAAATGGTTTATCTCAGGTTTAAAGAAGAAGGCTACACGCAACTTGAAATCAAGACCATTTTAAGTAAGCACTGGATTCAACGTGAACTGGTGAATAAGTCAACGCGTGGGTTCTTGATTAAGAAACGGCGAAAGATCAATTATGACCTCTTAGAAAAAATGACCAAGATTCAATCAGAAGAAGAAATAAAAAGGGGAAACGACCATGGCAAAACCAATCGTTAAGACGTGGACAGGGGTCATACGCTATCCTAGTAAAGCTGCTGTGCGAGCATCAGATGAACCGAATCAAAAGCTAATCGATGATACCCTATTTGTTTTACTTAATGATTTACAAACACACCTCAAGGATTTGATGCACCGATGCGACCTCACCATGAATCTTGTAGAAAGCGACCGCAGTCGACGCTTAGAAAGAGGCATCAATGAAAGTGGATTGATTGCCCCGGATTTCGGCAAAACCTTCACCGGCATTTATTTTGAATCCCTCCAATTGAATTTAAAGACACCCAAAGGAACCAAGAAGAAGACGATTGCGTTTCTCCAAGCTTATGTTGAAGGACTGATCATGACGTATTTTATGAAACATCCTAGCGTTGCTAGCAATTGGGAACATAACTTTCGCAATCCGAATGCGGGAAGAATCTCCACGACCTCATCACCATCCACGATGATTAACTTTCCTAGCATTGCGTTAAAGGTTTCCTAAATAGATCGAGTATTTTCAATCTAAGGATGACCAATAAAAAAACCTACCATGATTGGTAGGTTTTCTTGAATAAAGTCCTATCGATTAAAGCAACTCGATCGTGAATAGCACTTGATAAGTGGCTTGATCCATATTCACAAATAGGTCGG